>NZ_KV804322.1:0-26809 GCF_001811315.1 Bacteroides sp. HMSC067B03
CACGGCACACTGCAAGGTGCAAGCTATATATATAGATATATACTTGCACCTTGCACTAAAAAAACATCAATGATATTTGCAATATTTGGAGAAACACTTCTCTACAATGTGTATATTTGCAAATAATTATTTCATATATCATCTATATTAACACAATGACTCGATTCTTTTCAATATCAGAAATTAAATATCTAGTTAAAGAGAGTACTAGAAAAAGATTGCCACCTTGTGAACAAAGCGATGTAAATCAGCAAATTGTTCTTGATCATGAACTTGGCTTTGAAGCGGTACTTACAGATAATGGAGATGAAAAAATCCTTTTACCGGAAGATGGAGCTGTTGTTTACCTTTTTAGGGGACAAAACCAAGAACACATACCATGTTATCCATCTTTATATCGTGAAACTCCTCGTCCATTAACAGACTCTGAAATATTCACATGGAAAATGAGATTTATGCTATTTTGTGATATGCTTGATACATATCCCATTGTTGACAAATTCTTTAAGCGGCATAATTTCAAGATTGATTATGAAGGATTAGCACAACACTATGGCTTGTTAACATCCGTGCTTGACTTAACCAGTAATATAGATATTGCATTGTTTTTTGCTACATGTTGGTATGATAAAAACGAAGATTGTTATAGACCATTTGACGATGGTAGAGAACATGAAGGAATACTTTATGTATTTTGTCCTTTGAGAGCGAATGAACCAACTCCACTAAATATGGATGATTTTATGAAAGAAAATATAACACCGATTGGACTTCAACCTTTTTTACGACCTGCACGTCAAAAAGGATACGCACTTCATATCCCTAAAGGGAAAAGCACTAAGAGTTGGGCGTATCGATTCAAATTTTCTAATGAAGATTCATTAGCATATTACGATTTATTCAATGGTGGTAAAGAGTTATGGATATACGATATTTTAGCAGAAAAAACTAAAAAGATAGTAAATGCAAGAAAGTTTTCGTATGAAGTATTTACTCGTACTTATGAAAAGTTTCGCCCTAAATATTTCTCTCGTACAAAACTCAAGAAAGCACTCGCTACCGAAGGAATATCGCTTGCTAAACATGCAGAAACGTTTTTTTTTAGTGAAGATGAAAAAAATGAAGCTATTCAGAAGTGGAATAACGGAGAAGGTAAACAATTCTGTGACACTATTGGAAGGCGATCATGGTATGAAGAAATAGATGGACATAAAACCATTTCCGAAGAAAAAGGACAATATAATGTAAAAATAGGACCTATTAATCCTTTTCGAACGCTTAAAATGCTTGCTGAAAATGCATTGATTGGAATGCTTGCTCATCCAGAAGGACCAGATGAAGCAGAGTGGATAAACTATAAAAACACTCCCAACGAAACACATAGATTATTTGGTGAGAAAGAGCAAGGATGGACTAAAGTTCCAGGTCGTTTGGTTAATCTTTTTGCGAAAAAATATTTAAAAGAAGAAGATTATTTAATATTCGAATAGACGTTTAGCCTTGCGCATTAATGTAAGAAGCAAGTATTTATATAACTTGCTTCTTGTTTTAAACTTCAATACTTATTTTTTCGTCTATTCTCCATTATCGTTTCAAAATTTTCTTGCCCCCATTGCTTTAGATGTTCCAAATGAGGGATTAAGGTTTCTCCAAATTCAGATACATAATATTCCACTTTGGGTGGCACTGAGGGGTATATTTTTCTACTCACTAATCCGTCCGTTACCAATGAACGCAAAACGGTAGAGAGCATTTTTTCCGATATAGATGGGATTGTTTTATATAGTTCATTGAAACGTATTACCCCATTCTCGTGTAGCTTCAACAAGACAACTAAAGCCCACTTGTCGCCTAACCATTCCAATATAGGGGATGCAGAACAGTATTCATAATCTAACTTTTTTCGCATTTTTTTCGTTCTTAAAATCATTGATATTGAGAAATACTAACTCAACCGTAAGTGGCTGACAGATAGTACAGTTCTTCTTTATTCAAAAAGAACGTCCTAACTTCGCAGCACAAAAACCAGAAATACTTGGGCGGTTGCTATTTTTCTATAAGATATACAGGATAGAAACACAATGCCCTAATGGTAGCGATGACGTGATTAGAAGTTATATCAATCGGGAACTGGATAATCTGACCTATTTCTTTAATCGTAATCTGGACTTTTACCAATATTATCGCTCTCATTCAACATTGTATGATGAATATTATTTTGTCCGTGGAAAGTCTGATTTACGCCTATGTACCGATAGCGCACAATTCGATAAAGACCCGAATTTCTCAACCGGATATGATTATAAGGTGGCTAAAATAATAGCCAATGAAATGCTGCGTATCTATCTGAACAAAAGACTGGTAAAACTGGAAACCAATACCCAAGTAGAAGATAACCTGCAAAAGTGTCTGAAATATCCTTTTCGTTTTACGGGTAAAAAGGTCTTTTTGATAGAATTGGGGTATTCTCTTGTTTCTTCGGGTGACATTAATAATGGCAACGTGGAAATAAAAGAAATGATGAACTTTCTCGGTACGGTATTCCAAGTGGAGTTAGGCGATTATTATGCCGCCTATATTGCCATGAAAGAACGGAAGAAGGACCGGACGGCATATCTTAGCCGTTTACAAGACAGCTTAGTCAAGCGAATGGACGAAGATGATAGTAAATGACAGGTTCCTATTTTTCTTTTCGCCAGTGTTATATTGTTTTCATTCAATCCTGCCATATTGAAATCTTGCTTTCAATCAATCAAGCTATCAATGTTTCAATAAAACAAGATTGCAGGATTGCAAAATAAACTCATAGGTCGGGGAACGCCCAGCGGCAAGGGGCGGGACCACCCGTCCCGACGAGCGAAAATCTTTAGTTAGGGAATGTCTTTCTTTAATTGGCAACACGACTTCGGAGTGAATTTGCCCAAGGTGTTTTGCGGCACGGAAAACAGATTTGTGTGCCACAAATCACACCTTGCTGTTATCTGACGATAACACGATTTCAACGGCTGGCAGTCCGGTGTGGAGTGTTCAACTTTTGAGCCAACATTTCCATGTCGCTGCTTACCTTCAAATCAGTAATCCTTGCATAGATTTGAGTAGTCCTTATGTTGGTATGACCTAAAATCTTAGATACCGTTTCAATGGGAACACCGTTTGCGAGCAACACCGAAGTGGCGCACGAATGGCGTGCCACATGGTAGGTCAAGGTCTTTTCAATGCCACAAATGGCTGCGATTTCTTTCAAATAATCATTCATTTTCTGATTGCTGATAATGGGCAAAATCTTACCGTTCGGTAACTGGTCTTTGTACTTTTCCAATATGGCTTTGGGTATATCCAGCAATCGGACGGTAGATGTAACATTCGTTTTGTGCCTTTTGCGCATAATCCACAAATTACCGTCAAATCCGATACGAATGTCCTCCTGCCTTAACTCGCATACATCAATGTAGGAAAGTGCCGTGTAACAACTGAAAATGAACAAATCACGTACTTGCTCCAACCGTTTGGAACTAAACTCATGGTTGTAAATGGCAGTGATTTCTTCCATAGTCAGATAATCTCTATCGGTACGTTCAAACCTTACCCGATAACTACCGAAAGGGTCTGCGGTTACTAAACCCGTATTCTTGGCAAAGTTTACCACCGTGCGAAAGCGTTGTACGAACTTCATCGCCGTATTGTGGCTGCACCCGTAGCTATTTTTGATATATAGTAAAAAGTCCTCAATGAACACCACGTTAATGTCTTTAATCAGTATATCGGAGATCGAATACTTGAACTTCATGAACTCAACAAGCCGTTTCTTTGTCAGTTCGTAACGTGAATAGGTTTTGTCTGCGGTATTCATTTTCACTTTCTCCAAGTATTGTTCATTGTGCTGTTTGAAGAACTCTATCAAAGTCCGTTCCCTTGCAATCTTACCTAAAAAGGCGTTCTTTACCAGTTCTGCCGTCACATATCCGTCCTGCACCATTAACGCATGGTAATGCTGATGTACCGTACTGCGAATGCTTTCCAGCATGGAATTGATATGTACGGCTTCTGCAGTTCTGCCGGAAGCCTTACCTAACTTCACGCTCCAGTGAGCCGGATTTATTTCCAGTTTG
Source organism: Bacteroides sp. HMSC067B03 (assembly GCF_001811315.1). Classification (NCBI taxonomy): domain Bacteria; kingdom Pseudomonadati; phylum Bacteroidota; class Bacteroidia; order Bacteroidales; family Bacteroidaceae; genus Bacteroides; species Bacteroides sp. HMSC067B03. The sequence continues at coordinate 4,110 of NZ_KV804322.1, forward strand.
GTATTGAACTGGGCTACAACTTGGTCGATAGTGATACGTGCGATAATCGGTGCATTGCCGTTCTTCTTTACTGCATTTCGCTTGACGAAATAGAGTAGCTTGAAAGTACTTCTCATAATCTCTTTTTTTAGTTACAAAATTAAATTGATAAACTGAAAATGAGATATTTGCAGTACGGACAAATCAAGACAACAAACTGCCAATTTCAGACATTCTGTGACCTAAAATCCGAAAGGTCGGACAAGTCACGAATTGGTCACGAAAGTATGTCTTTTTGTGACCTTTTCGTGTCTTCGGTCACGGACTTTATACAAAGAAAAAACTCCTACAATACCATGATATTGTAGGAGTTGTCTTTTCTTTGTCTGGTTTTGTCCAGCTTCTTGGTGATCCGCCTGGGGCTTTCACCGTAGCGGACTATATCTTTGATTTTTAAGCTCTTGTAAACCTTGAAAAATCGTACCGTAACGAATTAGTAACGATTTATAGGAACGCTTGTTGTCTGTGTCAGGCATTCGTTTGTCAGCCGTTTTCTGATGCCACAAAGATAGAGTATTCCTTTTTATTTTCCAAATATTTGATTATTAAATCATTAAAAAAGATCCCCAGTGCAAGGGGCGAACCTATATATAGATAGGTTTGCCCCTTGCACCGGGCGGACGTTGCCCTCTTTATTCAATAAGCATGTTGATATTGAATATATGGGCTATTTAGAGATGATAAAACGCTCACCGGTCTGGCGCAATCACCATTTTATTTATCGGGAATACATAAAAATCATGGTGTACTACACGTGTACTATACCTTCCAACTTTTTTTATTGTTCTTCTTTTGCGGCAAACACTGAAAATTAAGTTTGTTATGGAAGTTATTACAATTGAAAGTGAAGCGTATAAATCGCTTGTGAGCAAGATTGAAAAGATCGCCGGGTATGTAGCCGAAGCGCAATTGCCTTCAGAAGAAAAAAAGGAGGCTTGGCTGGACAGCAACCAACTGGCGGAAGCGTTGGGTATCAGTACACGTACATTGCAACGCCTGAGAGATGAAAACCTGATCAGCTACTCCATGCTGCGTGGTCGGTGCATGTACAAGTTGTCAGAAGTCGAACGTTGTCTGGAAGAGCGTACCATCCGGTGCAAACCCCAGACATTGGAGGATTTTCGCAAGAACTACCTAATGAGAACCGGCAATGATAAGAAAGGATGATATACTGAGAATGACGGAAAAGGGTGTTTCCGTATTCCGCTATTATCTGCCGGTAGACTTCAAGGTGGGAAAGAACTTCCTGAATCCTTTTTATAAGGATACGAAGGCTTCGTGCAATATTTATTATGAACGTAAGGCCGGCGTGTTTAAAATGAAAGATTTCGGGAACGAGGATTATTCGGGGGACTGCTTTGAGCTGGTGGGCAGGCTGAACGGCCTTAGCTGCAAGGAGCCTAAAGAGTTTGTCGAGATCATGGAGATAATAAACCGTGACCTGCATTTGGGGTTGTCCTCACATGAGGAATATCATGTGAGCCATAGCAAAGTGCCCCAAAAGAACGAAGTGGTATCGGAAGAGCCGAAAATGAAAAGTGTCCGGCCTTATACTGTCGTGCAAAAGCCCTTTACGGCTGCGGAACTTGCCTTTTGGGGTAAATCGGGTATCGGGGAAAATGTCCTGAAGGCATACCGAACGGTATCGCTAAAGAAGTTCAGCAGTGAGAATCAGGAAAGGAAGCCTTTTTCCTGCATGACAAGCACCGATGAACCGATGTTCGGGTATATGGGCAAACAGCATATCAAGGTGTACCGTCCGTGTTCACAAATGCGGTTCCTGTATGCCGGTGATTTTGGCGATAACTATTGTTTCGGGCTGGAACAGCTGCCGGCAAAAGGGGATCTGCTCTTCATCACAGGTGGGGAAAAAGACGTGATGAGCTTGGCGGCTCATGGCTTCCATGCGATCTGTTTCAACTCGGAAACAGCCTTTATCCCTGTAACTGTCATACATCGGCTCTCGTTCCGGTTCAAACATATCATCCTCCTCTATGATGTGGATAGCACCGGGCTGAAAAGCTCGGCGAAGCGTGAAGAGGAACTGAAAGAATACGGAGTTAAACGATTGTTGCTTCCGCTTGCCGGTACAAAGACGGAGAAGGATGTATCGGACTATTTTATGCTGGGGAATAGCCGTGAGGACTTGATCAAACTTTTTCTGGACTATCTGGAAACCTTATACAGTGAAACCATGTCGGCATTAAAATCCTGCGAGGTGGATTTCAACAACCCTCCTCCCATCGCACAAATGATCGTGTCGGTAAATGACGTGCCTCTCGGAACTCAAGGCAACCTGCTTTGTGTCACCGGCGGAGAAGGCACGGGGAAAAGTAACTATGTGGCGGCGTTGATTGCCGGTGCTATCCGCCCCTCCGGGACGGATGTGGATGCGCTGGGCGTTACGCTCCACGAAAACGGCAAGAACAAAGCGGTACTGTTCTATGACACGGAACAAAGTGAAGTACAGCTATATAAAAATATCAGCAACCTGCTGCGGCGTTGCGGGCGTGAGGCGATGCCGGAATGGTTCAAGGCATATTGCCTTACGGGAATGAGCCGGAAAGAACGCCTGCTTTCCATTATCCAGAGCTTGGACAAATACCATTATCAATATGGCGGTGTCCATCTGGTGGTGATAGACGGGATTGCGGATTTGATAAAATGCGCCAACGATGAAGCGGAGAGCATAGCCGTCGTGGAAGAACTGTATCGGCTGGCCGGTATCTATAAGACGTGTATCGTTACGGTATTGCATTTCATTCCCAATGGATTGAAACTGAGGGGACATTTGGGAAGCGAGTTGCAGCGGAAGGCTGCGGCGATCCTTTCCATAGAGAAGGACAGCGATCCGGCCGTGTCGGTGGTGAAGGCTCTGAAAGTAAGGGATGGAAGTCCGCTGGACGTACCTATCATGCAGTTTTCGTGGGACAAGGAAAAGGCCATGCACGTTTATCTGGGCGAAAAGCCGAAAGAAGAAAAGGACAAGCGCAAAGAGGATGAGCTTGTAGCGGTAGCCAAAGAGGTGTTCAGCCGGAAGCGTTTTGTTACCTACGTGGAACTTGTGGAAGAAATCCAGTCGATACTGGAGGTGAAGGAGCGTACAGCGAAAAGCTACATCAAGTTCATGCGTGAGAAAGAAATCATTCTGAAATCATCTGATAACCAGAGCTATTATGTTACCGGGAATTTTTAAGGAGGAAAGCGTATGTTAGTAGATAAAACGGAATTTGAAGCATGGATGGAACGTATCATGGGTGAACTATATCGCATCTCCCGGAAGCTGGACAAGGCGGAAACAAGGGAAAAACACCTGAACTACCTGAACGGAGAGCGTCTGTACGACAATCAGGAAGTATGCCTGTTGCTGCGTATCAGCAAACGCACGTTGCAACGATACCGAAATAACGGGGTATTGAAGTTCTATTCGATATATCACAAGACATATTACAAGGAGTCGGACTTACACGAGTTCATTCGTAATAACTTCGATGAGAATGAGATAAAGCGGCAGGCACGTGAGGACAAGCTGTCCGAGAGCTATCCGCTGCCGGAGGAATAAGTCTATGTTTTTGCTTTGTACCGATGAAACTACTGCCGTGAGGCAGGAAATCCCCAACTGCGTATTGATGTTTGTCATAGCAATGGCTTCATACAGTTGTGAAACAGGATGAAGTTTCTTTTCTTGTTCGAATGGTGATATCCCAAAGGACAGCGGTCTGGAGGGGTATCATTTTTTATGCGTGGAGTTGAAATATTCCAGTTTTGTGGCGTAAAAACTGGAATATAAAAAGTTAATTTCCTCAATACCTAAGTATCTATCATGATTCTGCAAAAAAGAAAAATACATTCATAAGAAGAATCCAAAGGTTTTTCCTAATTTTGCAATTATGAATATAAATTGGTCTGAAATAAAGCCTTATGAGAACGAGCTGCCTACTAACTACGCAGATAGAATAGGTAGGTTATATACTGATACTGTCACTGCTGCTTTTAAGAAAAGTAACGGTCAGTTTTTCACACCGGTATCTATCGCTTATTTTATGGGTAAACAAATAAGTGTGAATAAGGATTCTATCTCTGTATTAGATCCGGGATGTGGAACCGCCATATTATCATGTGCCGTAATTGAGAATTTAGTTTTGCAGTCAAAAGTAAAACGGATAGAGTTGGTTACATACGAAACTGATGAAAATCTTATACCGGGATTACAAAAAGTTCTGGAATATATAACAATATGGGGAATGCGCCATAATGTTCGGATTGATTGTCGTTCATATGGTGAGGACTTTATTTTGTCCAATTATTCAGTATTATATTCTGATACGATTTATGGCAGGGCTGAGAGTTTGCAGAAATATGATTTGATCATATCCAATCCTCCCTATTTCAAACTTTCCAAAGAGGACAAACGGGTGAAAGCGGCTCAATGTATAATAGATGGACAGCCCAATATATATTCTATATTTATGGCTATATCAGCTTTATTGCTTGCAGAACAAGGTCAGATGATTTATATAACCCCAAGAAGTTTTACTTCGGGAAGATATTTCCGTTTGTTCCGTAGTTTTCTGTTCAAGCATGTACAGATAGATTTTGTTCACCTTTTCAATACCCGGAAAGATACGTTTTCCAAGGATAACGTGCTTCAGGAAACAATTATAATGAAATGTTCCCCTAAAAAGGAAGCAAATTATAATGTCGTTTTATCCTACAGTGAAGGACTTTCTGACTTGGCTACCCCTGCAATCAAAGAAGTACAGCGGAAAGAAATCATTGACCTTACCTCAAAAGAATTGATATTGCATTTGCCGGTCAGCCTTGAAGATGAGAAAATCATTAAGCTGTTCAAATCATGGGATGGCAACTTGAATAAATATCATATCCAGATTTCCACCGGTCCAGTTGTGGCTTTTCGTTCAAAGGAACAATTATGTGAAACTTCTGAGGAGGGAACCGCAGCCCTATATTGGTTGCATAACGTAGTAAAGATGTTGGCTGATCATCCTGTTGTAAAGGAAGGAAAACCTCAATTCATCCGTATAAATGAAATGTCTGTATCCACTTTGTTACCTAACAAGAATTATGTTCTGTTACGACGTTTCAGCTCCAAAGACGATAATAGCCGGTTAATTGCCGCACCTTATTTTGGGAATATGACTTCTTGCGCATATGTAGGAATCGAAAACAAACTGAACTATATTTATCGTCCTAAAGGACATTTGAACCGTATGGAAGTAATGGGGATAGCCGCTTTATTGAATAGCGACTTGTTCGATAATTATTTCAGGACATTTAATGGAAATGTAAATGTCAGTGCTACGGAACTAAGGGAGATGCCCATGCCTCCCCTTGAAGTTATTGAAAGTATCGGAAAAGACTTGATTGCCATGAATGATTATTCTATGGCGAACGTAAATAAGATTGTAAACAAATATTTTATGTAATATGAGCAAAATAAGTGATGCACAAGATATATTGTCGGTGTTAGGCTTGCCTACGGCACAACAGAATGAAATATCTGCTCTGACTTTACTTGCATTATGCGGATTAAAGGAGGAAGACAACTGGGCGGATGCCACTCGCAATAGCTTAAAAATAAGCAAGGATATTATGGCATTTGTCAATGAGAACTATAAAAAAGAGCAGCCGTACGCCCCCAATACACGGGAAACTTTCAGACGGCAGGTACTTCATCAGTTCTTGCAGGCACGTATCGTAGATTATAACCCAGATAATCCTGCTTTACCGGTGAACAGTCCAAACGCCCATTACAAATTGACAGAAGAAGCCTATGAAACAATAAAATCATACAATACCCAAGAATGGGAAATAAAAGCCCAAAACTTTAATGATGCGGTAGGGCGATTGATTGAAGAGTATAAGAAAAGCCGTGAGATGGAAATGATACCGGTTACTATTGAAGGTAAGGAATTTAAACTGTCTCCGGGTAAGCATAATGAAGTACAAGCGGCGGTCATTAACGAGTTTGCACCCCGTTTTGCAGCTGGCGCAAAAGTCCTTTATATTGGTGATACAGCCAATAAAGACCTTTATTGTAACAAGGAACTTTTAAAAGAAATTGGTATTCCAATCACAGAACATAGCAAACTACCGGATATTGTTATTTATGACAGTAATAAAGAATGGCTATTCTTAATTGAAGTGGTTACTTCGCATGGACCGGTATCTCCCAAGCGTGTAATCGAACTGGAAGATTTCATGAAAGAATGCAAAGCGGGAAAAGTATATGTTACTGCTTTCCCTGACAGATCAGAGTTCAAGAAACATGTGGCTGATATTGCATGGGAAACCGAAGTTTGGATAGCGGAGAATCCAGACCATATGATTCATTTTAATGGAGATAGATTTATAGGACCAAGATAAAAACATTATAACATGATAAAGGCATTTATATCACATAGTAGTAAGCAAAAAGACTTTGCTTTAGAGTTAGTTAATCGCTTAGGTAGAGATTATTGTAAAATCGATTGTTATAATTTCGAATCTGCGTATAAAAGTATCAATGAAATTTATAGGGCTATAGAAGAATCTACCATTTTTGTACTTCTAATTTCACGTGATTCTTTAGGATCTACGTGGGTTGAAGAAGAAATAAGATTTGCTAAAGAGAAGTTATCAAAAACTGAATATGAACGTTTTTGGCCTTTTATTATTGATGATTCAATGGCAATTGATGATTGTCCTGAGTGGATGAAAAAAGATGAATGCTTTAATTTGCGTCGTTTCAAAAGTCCATATGTACTTGCTCGTGATATAGAACAAAAATTTAGAAAAATTATTTGGAGTGCAAATCCTAAGATTAGATTACTTGACACTACAATGGTAGGACGTAATGAGGATATTGCTAAATTTGAAGATAAATTCCAGTCAGGTAGAGGGATGAAACTTCGTGCGCTTATCATTTCTGGACGTGATGGTGTTGGAAAAGAGACTTTTGCTAAGCAATGCATGTATAAAGTTGGCTATCCATTGGAACAGGTACCATATCGTATAAGCATGGATGTGAAAGAAAATATAGAAAATTTTATTGTAGATCTTAATATGATAACACGGACATATGCAGAAAAAGATTTACTTCGTGTTCTGTCGGCATCTCCGAAAGAAAAATCTAAAACAGCAGTAAAGCTTTTAAATGAATTATATGAAACTCGCTCTGTTGTATTTGTCGAAGATAATATGTCATGTGTATTACCTAATAGAACTATACCGGAATGGCTTGCTGATATAACAAATGATAAAGAATTGAACCCACAATTAGGGCTATATATACAATCTCGCATTATACCTAATGTTTATTTAGAGGCAGAATATCCAGAAATTGCACATATTCCATTATTACCACTGAGTAAAAAAGATAGACATAAACTCTTTTATAGTTATATTCGTACTTATGAAGTATCTAATATAACAGAAGAAGATGCATGCTTTTTTGTTGATCGATTATTACAGTCACCAATGCAGATACAACAAGCCGTAGAAGCTATCAAAACGAAATCAGTAGAATTTGCAAAGAAAGATATTGAGGCTCTTATTACAATGGGAGATAAAAAGATACATCCATTGCTTGAACGATATAAAGAAGAAGAGCAAAGAGAACTATTGGTGATTATGTCGCGTTTTGACTTTATTAGTTATGATATATTAGAAGATATTTTTGAAGAACGTATTAAGGAAGTTTTGAACACTCTTCTTGACATGATGATTTATGGAATAGTATCAACATTCGGACCTTCTAATCGTTTTTTTCGATTAGATCATTATTTGAGTGATTATATAAAACGTAATCATTTTTCTTTGCCTAAAGATTTAGAACTTCACATCGATGATGTTTTAGAAAAAAGAATAGGTGAATGTAATGATATAACAAAAGATACTTCTTTGTATTTATATGAAGTAAAAAAACAAATAATGTCAGGATATGGAAATACAAAGAGTTACTTAATTCCTTCCATTGTGATAAGATCTGTTATGGATATTTACAATAAACGAGATTATGAACTTGTTATAGATATTTGTGATAAAGTGCTTAAAGATTCACATAATTATTACTCTGATATTACACGAGAATTAACATATTGGTTATGTTTGGCATTATGTAGAACCCAAAAAGAAGAACGTTTTTATGAAGAAGTAAAAGCATTAGACGGGGCAGACTATTGGTTTCTTAAGGGTTTTTTTCAACGCATAGCTACAAAATATAATTCAGCTGAGAATTTTTTGAAAAAGGCTTTAGAAATATCACCTTCTATGCAACGGGCAAAACGAGAATTAGTGACTGCGCTTCTTGCTCAACATCGTTATCCTGAAGCCTTATCTCTTGCAAAAGAAAATTATGAGCGAGATTCAGATAATACTTATCATATGCATGCATATTTTCGTTGCTTAGTAAAAAAAGTAAATATTAATCGTGAAGATATTGCTACATTGAAAGAACTACTTGACAAAATGGAAAATAGTTATTCTGACAAAAAAGAAGAACTTCATATGGCTATGAATATCGAATTTCAGGCTAACATAAAAAGAAAATCACCAGATGAAATGTTGGATCTAATACGAAATGCTGAAAAAAATTTCCCTTCTTCTGTTAATATTCAAAGAGCTGCTCACGAATATAAGTTAAAACAAGCTATTGTGAGTAAAGAAGTGGTGTTTCCTGAAGATTAAAAATATCCCCTCCCTTTCATTCAAAATAGGGAGGGGGATTTCACATTTCAATTATTATAATACTATAACTTCAGCTTGGGTTTGGGCTTTTCGGGCTGGTCAGGAGCGGGATCGTCCTTGTTGCCGGGCTTGGGGATGCCTCCGATGACGAGCTTGCCACCGAGTGCTCCCATCGCCTCTTTGATGCTGATGCTTTTGGGCATTTCGCTTACTTTGGGCGGGGTGCGCTGCTTGTCGGTGAGGAAGTCGGGTATTCGGTGGACATAAGGCTCGGCAGGGGGCGTTCCCGGTGTGGGGAGAGTGTCCGACGAGGGAGTGACGAGTGGAGCATCGGCAGCGGGCATAACGGCGGCGGGGGTGTTGTTCTGTCCGTCGGGCGTTATCGGCTGGGACGGCACGACTTCGATCACGCCATCGGTGTTCTTTTCCTGCGCATCCACCGATTTGAGGGAGAGCAGGATCTTGCGGTCGAGGGCGGCAAGGTCGGCTTTGAGCTGCTTCAGCTCGTCCTCCTTTTTCCAGACCTCTCCGACAACCTGTTCCAAGACGGGGAGCTCTTTCTCAATGGCTTCGTTGTCCCTCGTGTATTTCTCTATCAGGCGGGGGATGCTGTCGAAGGCGTTGATGAAGTTCTGGCAGGCGGTTTTCGGGTCGACTGCCAAGCGGCCGTTGTTGTAATTGTAGAGGAAGTTGCCCTCGCCACGCACGAAGAAACGGTTCTCGCAGAAGTCCAGACCGTCCTTGACGGTGGTGTCGGTCTTGACAAGGATGTCGAAGCCGTAGAGCGAACCGATGACCTTCGGCTGGCCGTGCGTGCGTTCCCTGTCCTCTATCTCGTGGAGCTTGGCGGCAATCGCTTTCGGATCATCGCTTGCCACGCCGTCAATCTTCAAGGGGTTGAGCTTGTTGCCCTCCTTGTCATACTGCATACGGCTCTCGATGGCGGTCTTGTCTTTCTTGACACGGGCGATGATGTCATCGTTGCTTGCCCGGTTCGCCAAGAAGGTTTCCAGCTTGATGCGTGACTCCCCCTTGCCCCGTTGGAAGGCTTTGCGCTCGCCTTCCATGCCGGCAATCCGTTTCTCCAACCGTGCCTTGTCGAGCAGGTCGGTATTCCCTGAGAGCACCGCCACGTACTCGGAGAAGGGTATGCCTCCCTTCTCGTCCATGCCCCCCTCGTCGATGGTGCGGCAACCCATGTTGTTCTGCTTGAGCTGGGTGATGAAAAGCTGCTTGTTATAGAGCAGGTTGAACTTGTAGCTGTCAAGCGACTTCTCCACGGCGTAGATGATCACGTCCACCTTGTTGTCCGCATAGAGCTTGGCAACCTCGTTGCCCTTGCGGATACCCCGGCCGTTCCGCTGCTGCAAGTCCGAAGGTCGCCACGGTGCGTCGAGGTGATGGATGGCGACGCATCGTTTCTGTGCATTGACTCCCGTGCCCAGCATTTCAGTAGAACCGAAGAGGACACGTATCTTTCCCTCGTTCATCGCCTCGATCATGGCTTTGCGCTTTTTCTCGGTCTTGGCTTCCTGAATGAAACGTATCTGGTCTTCGGGGATGCCGTGATCCTCCACCAGCTTGCGCTTGATCTCGCTGTACGGATTCCATTGGTCGGGCTTGTAGGTTCCTAAGTCCGAAAAGACGAACTGCGTGCCTTTATGCCCGGCGTATTTATTGTAATACTCCGCAATCATATCGGCGCAATGGGTGGCCTTATTGTCTTTATCGTCACCGTAGGACAGCGGGTCGATGAGCCGCATGTCGAGCGACATCTTCCGGGCATAGTCGGTGGCGATGAGCATCTTCGCCTTCTCCTCCTTTTCGTTCAGGGGCGGGCGTCCCAATACGGTGGCATTGCCGGTCTTGGCGAACTCGATGAGCTTCCGTATGAACTCCTGCTGGTCGGGTGTCGGGGGTATGTTGTGCAGTATCTCGTTCTTCTTCGGACGGTCGATGCCGATGTCGGCTGCGGTACGGAAGTCGGTAATCTCGGAATAGAACGAGGCAAGCTCCGGAACCTTGATGAAGTAACGGAAACGCTCTTTCTGCACGACCTCGTTGGTAACGGAAAACTCGTAATCGACGGACTTCCGGGCAAATACCGCCGCCCATGCGTCAAAGGAGTTGATCCCCTGACGCTCCAACTCTTTGGGACGAAGATACTTGAACAGCAGGTACAGTTCGGTCAGCGAGTTGGAAATGGTGGTTCCCGACAGGAAGGTGGCTCCCAAGTCTTTGCCGGTGCGCTGCTGGATGGTACGCAGGGCGAACAGCATGTTGAGCGCACGCTGGCTTCCCTCGCTGTTTCCCAGACCTGCCACACGGTCGTGCCGGGTGGTGAACGTCAGGTTCTTGAACCGGTGCGATTCATCGACAAAGAGGTGGTCGATGCCCATGCGCTTGAAGTCCGCCACGTCATCCTTGCGGGTCTCGATCTCGTGAAGCAGCTCTTTCAGCTTGACTTCAAGGTTCATCTTGCGTTTCTCCATGCCCTTGATCTGTGCGTTGCTCACTTCCTCCCCTTGCTGGTAGAGGACTTCGAGGTTCTCCTCCACGCTGTCCAGTTCTTGCTGCAAGATGTCACGCTGGATTTCAGGGGACTGCGGTATCATGCCGAACTGCTCGTGCGAGAGGATGATAGCATCCCAGTCGTTGTTCTTCATCCGGTGGAAAATCTCGACACGGCGTTCCGGCGTGAAATCCTCCTTGCCGGGATAGAGCACCTTGGCGTTCGGGTAGGCGGTGGCGAAGGTCTGGGCGATCTCGTGGATATTCGCTTTCAGGCCGGTGATAAGGGGCTTGTTCGCCAAACCCAGACGTTTCATCTCGTAGGCGGCACAGCACATGATGAGCGTCTTGCCGCCTCCCACCTCGTGATCAGCGATCCCCCCTCCGTTCTGTTTGAGCATCCAGATGCAGTCCTTCTGGCTGGGATACAGGTCAGGAATGCCCAGCCCCTTGAGGTCGAGGTCGGGAAAGTTCTGGTGCGAGCCGTCGTACTTGGGACGGACGAAACAGTTGAACTTGCGGTTGTACATGTCCGCCATTTTCCGCTTGAACTCCGGCGACTGTTCCATGAGCCAGTCGGAGAAGCCGTTACGGATCTCGTCAATCTTGCTGTTGGCAAGCAAGGTTATCTCCGGGTCACGTATCTTCATTTCCTTGCCCGTCTTGTCCAATACGGTCTTGGTGATGTTGGGCGTGGTGTTGTGGATGGCATGGCGCATGAGGGCGATGCCGTTAAAGATGCGGCTCTCCGAACGCACCGAATACTGGTTCATGATGCGTGGAGAGGTCATGTCGGCCTTGATGCTGTACTCGTCGTTGCTGGCGGTATAGCGGACGGACACGTCCGTGTCGAACAGCCATGAGGCATAGCGGCTGTACACTCCCGCCGGTATCCAACGCTCACCGAAATTGAAGTCCAGATCCTCGAAAGGTATGGGCGTGGGAAGCGACTGCCGCAGGGCTTCGAGAGAAATACGTGCCTCGCCGTTGTCGGGATGCGACTGCAAATATTCCTCGATATGTTCAGCTTTGGCCATGACATTGCCTGAAATAAAACGGTCGGCAATCTCGTAGTTCTTCGAGAGGGGATTGTAAAATATCCGTCCACGCAGTTCCTCCAACAGGTCAGATTGCGATTTATCGGTCAGGGACTCCATGTACGCCATGTCCACGTTGCCGTATTTATTGAGCGAGGCGGTGAGCGCCTCGTGCACGTCGTCGGTATGGGTGATCTCGTTGATGTTGTACGAAACGGGATGGTCGAAGATGTCCGCCTTGACCGCTTGGCCGTCGATGTAACGCTCCAGTGACAAGATCTCACGGTTGCCCGCATCCATACGGAACAGGTCGATGTTCTTCTTGTCGTTCAGGTTGCCGAACTGACGGATGAAATCATCGTAAAGGGTGTTGAGCATGGTGCGCAACGCCGGATTCCCAGTATGAGTAGCGGCCTCGTTCTCGTACAGGTGATGGTAGGTGTCACGTATCTCGATGTAGAGCGACGCACGGCGGCGTTGGCGTTCGGGCAGTTCCAACGGGTTGAATACCGGTGCACCCTCGCCGACGGCGGAAAGGTAACCTATCTGTCCGTTGTCATACGCAAGGGAGCCGTTACGGTGATGCTCCAGCAGACCGGCCGGATAAGGACGGGGCTTCATGCGTTCCTGTCGGGCGGCTTCTTCCTCCTGCCGACGGTGTTCCTGTTTCAGTCGTTCCTGCTCCTGCCGTTCTTTTTCTTGGGGAGCCGGTTCAGCCGGGGCGGTCTGTATGGTGGAATCTTGTTCCAACGGAGGCATATCGAAAAGGGACAGCTGCCCGGAGTCCTCCTTCTTGCGCCTTGTTTTCCTTTTCCTGACTTGTGAACGTTCCTCTTGGGTGAAGCCGAAAAGGTCGTATAGGGACATGATCGGCTCCGGCGTGGTCTTTTCGGTGGTTTGCCGAGCACCTGCTGACGGTTGCTCCGGCGTGACAGCCCGACGATCCACCTGTACCGTCTGTTGATTCATGGAAGAGGAATGCCCGTCCATATTCGCTGATTGATTGAGTTCCCACACTTGTGCGATGCGTTGCTGCATGGTTTTTGCCGGACGGTTCACCAAATCACGTAATTCCTGTACAGGTGAATGTCGGAGATACAAGTCCAAGTCGAGCTGTTCCGAGAGATTGCGGTCAAGGAAATACTTCATGTCGGCGGCGATGGCTTCCATGCCCCCGTCATGCAGGTAGATGCGTGCCGGCTTACCGTAGGGGTCGGTACCGACATGCCCACGTGTATGCACAATAGCGGCGGTACGCTCGAAATACTCGTTCTGTGTCGTCCCGTCGTCCTGCGTGCCTACTTCTACGAAAGCGTGTTCAAGCGGGGTGTACTCCCTTTGGGAAAGCGTATCCTTCTGTAAAAGGATCAGATCGCTGCCCACCTCCGTACCGGCATAGTCAGTAAAGAGGTTGTTGGGCAGGCGGACAGCCGAGAGCAGCCGGGACCGGTTCATCAGGTATTGCCTTATGGGATGAGCCATAGCGGAGTTCATCACCCCCTGCGAGGTGATGAAAGCAAGGATACCTCCCTCACGGACAGCGTCCAGCCCTTTGACAAAGAAATAGTTGTGCAGTGTGTTCAGCGCAAAACGTCTGGCCGTACCGTTGTCGAAGGAGGGATCGAAAATACGTATGTCACCGAAAGGGATGTTGCTGCTCACCACATCGAAATAGTCGTTGCGGTGCGGGGGAAGTTCCTCGAAGCCCTTGATGTTGACCTGCGCTTCGGGGTGAAGCCGGGAAAGGATGCGGCCGGTCAGCAAATCCTTTTCATAGGTGACCATTTCCGGCGAGTTGCCGGATGCGGAGTAGCATTGCGGTTGGAAGGCTGAAACAAAATTGCCGGTTCCCGATGAAGGATCGAGGAAACGGCCGGGCGATACCCCGTGTTCGCCCAAAGAAGAAGCAATGGCGTCGATAATGGCCGGCGGCGTGTAGAAAGCGGTGAAGGTAGATGCCTTCACGCTTTCCACCAACCGCTTGTACTCACGTTCGTCAGCGGCTCCATCACGCAGGACGTTGTGAAGTTCCGTAATCAGGGGGAACAGCTCACGGTCGGCCTGTGTCCAGCGGAGTATGTCGGTGAGTTTCCCGAAAGGAGAAAGAACCGCCTTGATCCCTCCGAACCCGGAGTAGGCGGCGAGTATGCCCGCTTCCTCCGGGGTGGCGGTACGCTGTTCCTTCTCCAAACGGAACATCAGCCGGATTGCCTCTATATTGTCCCTGAGATGCGCCTTTTTATTATAAGCCATTCTCTTCCAACCAGATTGCAACCGTGTCGGTCAGTTCGTCATACAGCCGATCGAACTCTGGGCTGAACATGAAATCATCCGAGAGCGTATAGCCGGAGAAGACCTTCCGGCATTCGGGCAGCAACTGCAAGGCCACGTTGCGTGCATTACCTTCGGGGATTTCGGCGGCGAACTCGTTCCAGAGGACGGTGATCAGCGTATCCAAAGGTGAGAAATGCAACCCTTGAAAAAGCAGGTCGTTCGCCTGCTGTGCCGCATCGTCGTAGGTCAGGCCGGAATGGACGGCTGCGCTGAAGGCTTCGGCGGCATGGTTACTACGGGTGGCGACGAAAGACTCGTCATCCGCCAAATCCGGATGCGATTCACGCAGGAAAGACAACAGGGTAAGACGGTAATAAGATAATTCATCCGGCTCTTCCGCTACGGACATCGGCACGTTGGATTTATTCTGATTCATATAATTATCGGATTATTAAGTGATACAATTCGGTTTATTTCTTCCTGCCACCTTTCTTTTCCTGCGGTTTCCTGTCCGGAAAGGAATAGCCTACGGTAAAGTCAGGATTAAGCACCAGTGCGGCGTCGAAGCTCTTGCCCTCACGATTCTTGAAGCCTTTGACAAGAGAGGTACGGCCTTTGGTCACCAGCTCAACGATCTGCTTATCGGTCAGTATCTTGCCACCCTTGTTGCGAAACAGGGTGAAGTTGCAATCGACATCGGCACATTTGGCGACCTTATCAAAGAACAGGATGCGGCATTTTCGGCACTTGGGACAGGTACATTGTTCCCCTGAAGGAGTCACATTGAGGGTGGTGGCCAGCAGCTCGGTCACGATCTGTGCGGTGTAGACCTCTATATCCCGGTGGAAAGAGAGGGCAGCGACCTCTCCGGTTTCTATCCGGGCGAGGGTGTTCTCCCACGTCGCTGTCATTTCAACATCGGCAATCTTCTTGTCCTTTACCGTATCGTAAACCGCCAGCCCTTTTTCGGTAGGCACCAGATTTTTCTTATCCCGGCGTACATAGCCACGGGCAAACAATGTCTCGATGACGGCTGCACGGGTAGCCGGAGTGCCGATACCGACCTCCCGGATTCCGGCACGCAACTGTTCATCGCTGATCTCTTTGCCGCAATGCTCCATAGCGGAAAGCAGGGAACTCTCGGTATGCAACGGTTTGGGCTTGGTCTGCTTCTCCACCGTTTCAGAAGCGAGCAATGGCAGGGTTTCACCTGTTTGCAGCCCCGGCAACGTGGTCTCTTCCCCCTCTTCTTCCGGCTCGCCACGCACGGCACGCCAGCCGGCAGACTTGATGACCGTCCCTTTGAGGGTGAATATCCCACCGCCTGCGGACAAGGTCACTTCGGTCATTTCCTTGACGCAATGCGGGAAGAAGGCTTCGAGCAGGCGTGCGGCCACCATTTCGTAGATAGCCTGCTCGTCTTTCGACAACCCTTCAGGCAGGTTTTCGGTGATGAGCAGCGCATGGTGGTCGGTGACTTTGGCATCATCAACCGACCGACGGTTGAGCGGTGTGTCCCGTAGAACGGATGCGATGGCGGCGAAGCGTGGATATTGTTGCAAGAGCGTTATGCGTGAGGGGATTTCCTCAAAAACATCTTCGGATATATAACGGCTGCCGGTACGTGGATAACTTAGTACCTTCTTTTCATATAGGCTTTGCGCAAGCGTGAGCGTCTTGTCTGCGGAGAAATCCAGCTTGCTGTTAGCCTCTTTCTGCAAGGCGGTCAGGTCATAGAGCAATGGCGGTTCCTGAACAGCCTCCCTGCACTCCACAGAAGTGACAACGAGCTTACCGTCGTTCTCCACCTCACGGAACTTGGCGGTGGCTGAGCCGAGGTCATCGAAGCGGTCTTGTGACCATGCGGAAAAGTCGATTCCGTCTTTAGCTGTCGAAACCTTTATCCGAAAATAGGTCCGGGGCTTGAACTGTTTGTTCTCCCAGTAGCGAGAGCAGATCATCGCCAATGTGGGTGTCTGTACCCGTCCTAACGAAAACACCCCCTGTCCGGCGGCAAGGCTGAGAGCCTGAGAGCTGTTGATGCCCACGAGCCAGTCCGCCTCGCTGCGGGCTTTGGCAGAGAGGTAAAGGTTGTCATAAAGACTTCCCTCCCTGAGATTCTGCAACCCCTCACGGATGGCCTTGTCGGTAAGCGAAGAGATCCACAAACGAGCAAAGGGTTTGGTACAACCGAGATAGTTGTACACGTAACGGAAGATCAATTCACCCTCACGACCTGCGTCAGTGGCGACAATGATGGATTCGCACCTGTCGAACAGCTCCCGGATCACTCCCAACTGCCTGACGACGCCGGGATCATCCTTATAAACCTTGCCCTCCCGCACTTGACGGGGAATAAGTTTGAACTCCTGTGGCAATATGGGCAGATGTTCCCGGTGGAAGCCGGAGAAGCCGTAGCATTCGGGCATGGCAAGCCCGACCAGATGCCCGAATGCCCATGTCACGGCATACCCGTCCCCCATTAGATACCCGTCTTTCCATTGGCGTGCGCCCACTATGGACGCTATGCCCTGTGCCACACTGGGCTTTTCAGCAATGATAACTTTCATATATATAATATTGTATAGTTCATGTGATGGTTAAATAGATACCCCTTTCTTATCGGCTTTCTGTACAGGGCGGTTCCGGCTGACGGTGTTTGCCGGTTTCGCGCCGTCCTGACGGACGGTTGTTTGCTGGGATTGTTCCTGTTTCTTGCTCTTGTCCGGATTCCATTTGAAGAAATCCAACTTCGCCCGCTCGTGGTTGACACGAACGAAAGCACTGAACAAGTTCCCCTCGTTGTCGGTCATGCCCTTGATGTAAGTCGCCTTGCCTTGCGCCAGTGATGCCCGCTGCTCTTCTGTAAGATCTTTCCCTTTCAGCCGTGTGGGGATTACCAGCTCACGCTCCTGCTGCCGGTTCTGCTCCTGTCCTTGGGCAGCGGTCTGCCCCTGCCTGCGGGCGATTCCCTTGAAGTCATAGTCGAATCCACCCTTGCAGACATTGAACTGCAAGCGTGCGTCGTAGTGGCGTTGCTTTTTCTCCGACCACATGTTCTCGACAAGGACAGACTCGCCGTTTGCGATGCGTTTTCTCTGCTCGTCGGTCAACGCCGTGCCGTTTACCTCTGCCGGAAGGGTTATCCCGCTGACCGGTACATGGTGGAGCTGGTTAGTCTTGGGATTGAGCGATACCAGACATGGCTCACGCACGCCCTCGGCCAGTTCGAGTTCCACCACGCACCCCGCATTGCCTTTTTCCTGTAGGTTCTGTTTCACTTCGGGGGTGAATTCTACATTAAAATACGGTGTATCCAGCTCCGGATAACGCTTGCAACACTCGATGTTGTTCCGAAGCGTGCCGTCGGGATTCTCCGTCAGCCGGATGCAGGCCGGAGTTTCAAACTCAATCCCCTCGAAAACGGTTTTCAGAGTAAGTACGGCGGATTCGTTGCCATTAAGCAACCGCCTGACACCCAGTTCACCTAACGTTTCGGGTGTTACCCCCATGCGCTCCAGTTGTTGCCAGTCCACCTGTTCCATGCTCCAACGGGTGGATTGCTCCGTTCCGCTCCCATCGGACTGCTGTTGTTTCTGCTGCCGGTTCTGTGTGAACTGTTCCGTATCAAGGCGATATTCGTCCAATAAGGCAGCATTGCTTTCGGGCTGCTTGAACAAGCCGACAAGCTCTTTGGCGGAGACCAGCAAGTCCATCGGAAGGTGATAGAAACGGAAGTCGGACGGTCGCTCGAACTGTCGTTTCATGTTGGAAAAGAACGCTTCGATGAGTGATTCGTTACGGTCTATCCGCATGAACTGATCCGAGGGCTTTACCCCTGCCAGCGGTCTGGTCTTGAGTCCCCCTTCAGGTTCGATACCCTCCACTACATGCGGGGTGTTGCCTTCGGCGGCGTTGGTCACCACCAATACCTCGTCTTTCAGGTCTTTCAGTTTTTTGTCCATAAAATAAAAGAATTTAGTTGTGATACAATCCAGTTAATTGCGGCACGAAAGTAGAGGTAAGAGACTATGACGCAAAGGGAAAGAGAGGAATGGGGAATGAGTGGCTACTGGGTGGCGTGAAGTGGCCTGCCGGCAAGAAAGAATGACCTTCCGATGCAAAAAATTCAAGATAAAAAGCGTATCTTCGCAAAAAGAAACATAAAAGAGGATAACCCGATATGATTACCAACCGAGAAGAAGTAATAGACAAGGCATTCAAGGTGTTTTTGAGGATGAACTACGAGAAAGCAAGTATCAGCACGCTGGCGAAAGCCTGCGGAGTCGTAAAGACAGGGGTAGTATATTATTTCCCCCACAAACTCGACCTGTTCATGGCAGTAGCGGACAAGTACGCCATACAGATGCAGACACCTGCCAACAAGTTTGCAGAACCGGCAGGAACCCTTGCGGAATTTATTGGCCAGTATGTGGAGGGCGTGAAGACAGCCATGAACCGTATTGTCACGCAGGTGCAATGCTGTGCGGATGACAGTGACTGCTGCCCCAACTTCTACTACTTTCATTTCCTTTCCCAAGTGAGGATGTACTACCCCGGAGCTCGTAAAAAAATGGAGGATACATTCCAAAAGGAACATGAATTGTGGAAAAAGGTCATACAGAAAGCCAAGGAAAACGGTGAAATAAAGCAAGATACGGACGTGCAAAAGAGTGCTTCGCTGTTCCGTCAGGTATTCTTGGGGCTGTCTTACGAGCAATCATTCCTGAACGGTTTGAATGTAGAAGAATTGAAAGACAAATTCGATTATTTGTACTCGCTCCTGAAAGCCTGATAACCTTTTAGCAATCTTTAAAAGGGTTCGATAAAAATATTTTTTGAACAACCGTTTAAATTTCAAATACTTTGCTTTATCTTTGAGGCATGAAACAACTGCCATAGATATGGACAAAGTAAAAAAACAACGGTCTAACATCGTCCTGTACAGGGAAAAAAGGGACGGTGAACACTACATACGGATAGAGTATGCAGGTGATCCGGCAATAGCCTTGTTGCTTACCCAAGAGAGTGATATACGAATGGCAGGCGACGGATCTGCCTATATAGCGACTGTCACTTTCAGTTTGCCGGATTTCTACGACCGCTATTCTCCCTACGCCTACATTGATTACAGCCGGGTTTATGTTCGGCATCCCAAACCTAAAAGGGAATACACACTGCCGAAAAGCTACCTCGAACTGCTGGAACAAAAGCGTTACGGCTCCTCGACCGTGAAAACCTACCGTGCCTATTCCAACGACTTCATTGAATGCCACAAGGAACGGAACATTGACCGCCTGAAAGTGCCGGATGTCAATGATATAACAAGAATGTCAATCAAGAGCATACGAATCTTCTGTATATGGATGTATGTATTTTTGTCGGGTGTTCATTTATATGCTTCAAATACAGCAGACTCCGTATATTTCCATGTGCAGTTGGACACGCTGGGAGGTCTCCGTGTCGGGCAGGTACTGAAATTGACGTATGCACTGGCCAATTCCCAATTTGATTTAGTGTCTTCTCCAGTGTTCAACCATAGCATTGAGGTAGTAAGTGGTCCGAAGCCACATAAAAGCGAGAGTTATGCTCTTGTAAACGGCGTGGGGCACAAGAGCCATGAAACCGGCTTCTACTATTTTGTACGGTTCAGGGAAAGCGGTGAGATTCAACTCCCTGTCGCATCCGTCAAAGTAGGAAATCAGATATATACCACATCGGAATGCCAAGTGACCGTACATCCTTCCAAAGTGGATGTGAGCAAATTGAAGTGCAATTTGAAGGTGGAACAATTGAAAGGCGATTACGCAAAATACCGTGCCAGCCTGACTTGCAACGCCCGTCCCGATCAGAATCCTCCGCTGTTGTCCATTAACGGAAAAGTAACCCGACCCACAAGCAATTCCTATTCGGGTTCTAACGACAAGGAGGAATATGTTTACAACTACTACTTTTCCAGTGAAGGCTATGAAGTATCCTGCAAGGAACTGACTTTTGGCGGGATACCCTATTCCGTCAAGACAAAGAAGAACAAAATAGATGAAACGGACTTCCTTATTATAATATTGATTGTACTCGCATTGTTTGAGTTGATATGGTGGCTTGTCGGCAGACATCGGTATCGTCAGGAGCAAGAAGCTGCGCTTGCCGAATTTGTGTTGGAAAATAGAACTTTGCCTTTAAACACAAGCTGGGCATATACCCACTATGGCGTATCCCATACATTGCTGCTGTTCTCCGTGCTGAGTTTTTCCACTATTTGCGTAAAACTTTATGCAAGCGAGGTGTTCATTATCATTTTTTTATGGATTGGAATCCTGCTTGTGCCACTTGCTTATCTGTCCTATCGGAACCAGCGGCGCAAGCTGAACTTCGAGAGCACGCCAACCACATTAGACAAACAGGCGATTTACGATAAGATATGCAAGCTGGCGGATTATTATGACTGGGACATTGACCATTGCGGGGACGATTGTATTGTGGCTCATACCAATCCTGCCATTTGGCATCTGACATGGGGAGAACAGATATTCATCGTGTTCGATAAAAGTCAGGTATGGATTAATAGTGTGAACGACCTGAACAAGCGTACTTCTCCATTCTCGTTTGGTTATGCCAAACGCAACATTCGAAGAATAAGAGAAGCATTGACACAAGATGTAACTATTAGAGATTAAAAAATGCACCTATGGGGTGTTGTTTACCAAAGTAGAACACACCTAACGAGGCTCTTATAAATACATTAGTAACAATTTAGCAATTCTTGTATGGGCTTAGATATTTTGATTTATAACAATGACGGAATATGTATGAATAAGTCTGAAATTAGCGAAGACTTACATTATTGGTTGTTCAATCTTGCAAATTTAGATAAAGGACGATTTCGGACTATATTCCGTGTACAAGATTACTATAAAACGAACATACAACTTTCAGGTATAGAAATATCCTCTTTCATTGAGGAACTAAAAGAAATTAGAAAAAAATCTCCTTATAGTAAGGAGATTGAGCGAATAGTGAATTGTATAAATCAGCAAAATATATCTAAGATAAGAATTACTGGAGATTAAATAAGTTACTAACGAAGCGTGATAACGCCTTACAGCGTTCCACGCTATCCCATTAACATCAATAACACTAATAAGTATGAGAACGAAAATTTATTTAGTAACGCTGCTGATAGCCTTTGTTACAATATTCGGGCTGACAGCTTGCATGAATGAAGATGAGCCAAAGGACATCACAAAAGAAGTAACGATGTATGTTTCTTCTGAAACTGGAATTATGTATGATTTATTTGATTCGGAAGGAGAATTTCCGATAGAATGTATGCTCGTCAAGGAGCAGGGAGAGGATGAATATCGTCCTTTGGCATTCTGCAGTATTCAGGGCTTCGAATATGAGAAAGGCTATGAATACGATTTGCGTGTCAATAAGACAACTTTGGCAAATCCACCAGCAGACGGTAGCATATACAAATATCAGCTTGTTCGGGTCGTAGAGAAAAGACAGGTCGGTAACCCAAACGAAGCTGAATAATGCGTACAATATGATGTTAACGAAGCAGGGTAACGGCAAGCCGTTCCCTGCTATCCCATTAACAACAATCAAATCATTATCGTTATTATGGATATAGAAAGAATACTTAAAACAAGAGAAAATGCAATATATTACGGTATTGGTGAATACCAAAAAGAATGCTTTGGTTGGGTTGGTGGAAATGCTCCAGCTTGCTTTGATGATAAGAATTTATCTAAAAAAGACAATGTCTATTTTTATCTAACATTTCAAAATCCTTTAAGTCCCAATAAGCAAATATCTATTTTCACTCCGGAATTTGATGTTGCATTGGAATATAACACATATCCCGATTGTAAATTGTTGTTGGTTGAACATGAATTAAGTAGTCAAAGCAAAAGTGATAGATATAAACACCCCGAAATAGATGAAATTTATTCAATATACGAGATGGGTACAGAAAAAGATATGCCTGAAAAAATTGTGCAATCAAATTTGGGGGTAACGTAATGCCTATTCAATGGGGATTAGATAATGATAGTAAAGTGGTTAAAGATGGAAATAGATTCATTTTTCAAATCAACGAAATTTGCATGAAAGATATTTCCGTTTTCATGGCTGGCTGTATATATG
>NZ_KV804322.1:26909-44568 GCF_001811315.1 Bacteroides sp. HMSC067B03
CCGTTTTCATGGCTGGCTGTATATATGTTTATGGGAAAATTGAAGGTAATAAAGTCACAAATCTATTTGTGGCATACTGGGAATATTCCTAATAACAATAAATTGATTAATTATTTCAAATAGGTTGCTAACAACGAAAGATAGCATCTAACGATTCTCCTTTCTAACCATTAATAACAACTTAAAGATGAACATAAAAAATAAGATATATCATACAGTCTATTTTCTCCTATTCGGAATAATAGTAGGTATTTTAAGGTGGTCTATCTGTATAAGAGATACAAATGGAGCAATGGATTTCACCCCATTTTTACAAGCGTTCTTGTTAAAAGTAGCATTGTTATTGTTTGTAATCTTAGATATTGTTTTGCATAAAATAGCCTTGAGAGCGATTTTGATAACCATTCTATTGTGTTTCAATATATGGTCTTATACCTACTATTTCAAAATAGAAGAATTGCAAGAACATTGGAGTGGACTTAAATATTCCCCGTATGACGCATATCTTCCACCCAATATTGATGATTTCATTTTTGTATGGTTGGCGAGCCAAATTCTTGTTATTTATTTGTTCTTGGCAATAGGCATTTCATATCTATTGAAAAGAAAAGAATTATTAACGAAGCAGGATAACGGAAAAGCCGTTCCCTGCTGAACTATTAAATATATCAGATATGAGAATAGTTGTATTGTATTGTTCATTCTTTTTCCCATTTAGCTATGTTATAGCGAAAAACGGCTATGTGGAACAAAATTCAGCAAAGTATTATTCTTTGACTGAACAAGATACCCTTTATATAGAAACAGAAAAAACAGAGTTTGAAATTCAATATAGACTATGTTTTAATCAGCAAGGTAAAAAGAATATTGTTTTTGAGTTGAAAGCGGTAGATGATAGTAGTATAGACTTCGTGCAAAGCTATACAATCAATGGAATAAGAAAATTTGATTGCTTTGCCGTGTATGATAATGTGGCAGACGGAAATCGTTTTTTATTCTTTGACTATAAAAGTCAAATTGCTTACATAACACCTACTTGTTTTTTCGGTTTCTATCCGATATACAGTTCTGTGGACTTTTCAAGAGCGGAAGTCTTATTACGAAATGAACACTCCTACTTGAAACAATCAAGCGATACGTTAAGTATTGACAGTAAGGTAACTTATGTGCCATTTAACTGTAATAATCGAATTATAAAGGCAACTTTTGTTCCATGTTCCCAAGCAGGAAAGGATAATAATATCTCTACAACGAAAGACAGTATCCGGTCGATGCTCCTTTCCAACCATTATCACCAATAAAATAAAGTTGTATGGAAGATTTTGACATTCTAAATAAGTTTGACAATGACAAACTAATAGACGTAGTGAAAAATTATAAGCGTTATGGCTATGATGATGAACTTCGTGATTATGCTATCAATTTATTAGGAGAGAGAGGTTGGAACAGAGAGGATCTGCAACAATTTGGCTATTTAACAAACCACGATTATGATGAAGCTGAAAAACAATACAAAGCATACAAGAGAAATTCATTGATAGGCATTTGTACGCTTATATTTAGTGGGGGAATTTTGGCTGTTGTCTATTTAATCTTTTTAATTATGGCTTATCAGAATGTTGCAAAATTCTATAAGGCATTAGGGCGCGATGAAGATGAGACTGCATTATTCAATGTTTTGGGCGTGCTGGCTTACTTTCATCTAAAAGGAAGAATGAAAGAAGAATTGAAAGGAATAAGATAAGTTTATGACAAGGTAGCGATAACAGCTAAACGCTGTTTCTCACCCAATCATTACCAACAAATAGCGTATATATATGAATAATGTAACAAAAGTAAGGATAGTATATGAATGTAGCATAATAGGCATTGTTTTGCTGACCTTCTTAAAGGGTATGTTCCCATACATGGGAGCATGGTGGCGAGTAGCCCTTATGGCTTTACTTGTAGGACTGTGGTTTTCATTGTCTTATCTGAAACGGCATAATTATAAATGGGGTTTCAGTTACATAGGGAGTCATTTATACATTAACCAATTATTGAAAGTGCAGAAGTGGTTTCAGAACGTTACCATCATAGCCTTATTGATACCTGTCTTCTTAACAGATCTCCTGTATAATCATTTTTGTTTTGTAGCATATATACTGCTTGTAGGTATGTTCTTAGGCGTGAAGCTGGCTACTTACACAGTAGAGTACACCATATATAAAAGTAAATTCATTGGTAACAAGGAAAGTTAACCCCTAAGCGATGTTCCTTTCCCAATCATTACCAATCCCATTCAATAAACAGAGAAATGATGAAAGAAAGTATAAAAAGGCTAAAAGAGAAGCTCGATCAAAGTAGTACAGGGCATTTACCTCTATCCCTGCGGGTCGATCTGATGAAACAGATCGGCGATATACTCTCTGTGCAAAAAATCCTGTGCGAGTGCTGTAAGAAAGCCTGTTCTTTCATCGGACGTCAGAATAAGGACAATGTGCAGTTGCTTTCCCGGATAAACGATTATCTGTACCGAAAGAAAGAGTCTGTTGAAGATATCCTGAAAGAAACGGAAAAGCTGAGGCTTCATGTGGAGAATAATCCTACAGAGATAGATACATTCGTGAACTGGGCCATCGTGATGCTCGGATATACCGTATATTACAACACGGTTTACATGCTGGAAATAGAAGATTATCGTGGGGAAGATGATGGTGACTTCGATCCTGAAAGCTGGAGTCCTGATTTCATCGGGTCGGCAGCCTATTCCGGTGGAAGTCCTTTTGCCCAAGGGGATGAAGGTGACACGGATAAGCGCAGGGAGTACTGGAACTGGTATCTGGATATGGTTCTTTCCATATACGAAAATCCGATGAAGGAAGTCATTCCTTTTCATACAGGTAGTAATAAAATGATATATATACCTGTACCTTCCGAATGCGACAATGTATTGTCCGACAAGATAAAGAGACTAAATTCTGCCCTTGCTTCATACATTCATGCCCCCACGGACAAGAAAGAAACAGATCGGATGAAAATTTATACGGAGGACAGCGAGCTTGTCCGTATCGTGGCAGATGTCATTCAGGAGTATTCCTGCATACCTTCCACTCCATCGGAAAAGGAGAATTACCGCATAACCGGAATTTACAATTATGACATTGTAAAATTCTGGTATTGTGTAGCCTTGCTCGCCCAGTCCTCGGATGCTTGTGCTATCGCCTGCCTGTCGGAACTTGCCCATACCCTCATGGAACAGGGACCGGGAGATCTCCATGTGCTGTACCGTATTCTGTTGCTTCTGCCAGAGCAGGAACATCTGCACAGACTGAACCAAGAGCTTGCCAGCTACTATCAGAAAATAATTCCGGGTCTTGAGTCGACAAAGTGGCTGGCAAAGGCAGGCATCCCATACCCTGACATTTTTGAATGGTCTATCTCATTCTATTTCACTTCCAATGGAGAAATGTTCTTCATGCCAGAGCATGAAGCGGAAAGGAAGGCATGGTTCATCCTGAGTGTCGAGCTGTTCGGGCCGCAAACAGTCTATGGCGACTATACACGGTTCACGAGCTTTCGGATTCATGTGAGTAACAGGGACAATACTATTCATGGACAATGGAATGAAAAAGACGGCTATCTCCTGCACGATAGAGAATGGCTGATGATGGATGAACACTATACGCCGGAACAACTTGTTATCCTGATGCACAGGCTGTCAAGTTTCGATATACGGTTTTCAAAAGTCCCGACCCGAATATATGCTTCTAAGGGGATTTCAAGGAACGCAATACAAGAGTGGATAAGGAATGAGATGGTGGCATACGAGCACGACCAAATGGAAGAGATATGTAACCAAGCTCTCGGCATACTCAAAAGCGAAGGAGATATAGGTGACACACTGAATGAGATAAGGGAGAAATGGAGTGAAGGAATACCCATACTGAAAGACAAGCGTTTCGATGAAGTTGTGACACAGTATTCCTGCTTTTCTCACGAGATGGGTATCGCAGCCTTGGGACAGGAACTTACCGCATACGGGTATGCACTCTATGATCTGGACGGGGATGAGATTTACTTGCTGGCATTGCTCCCACAGGCGGAAATGTCAGCCTTTGAGGAGAAATGCCGCAAATACGGGCAGTATTGCAGTCAATTCAAACAATCCCGTTATGATTTCGGAATGAAGGCAAGAACCATAAAGCTGCGCAAGCAGATGCCTCGTGAAAGAATGGAGTGGCCGGATGATGGAATCATCTATATCACAAGAGGTTTTGCAGGTTATTTCGCTTATGGGGAATGGAGACCGGATAACGTGGATGAGTGGCAGGGAACATTCGTCGTGGATTTGCGTATGACACCCCTTCAGCCGGTAAAATTGAAAATGAAGAGAATCCACAGTTTCATATATTCAGAGGAACTGGACTTCTATGCCGCATTATACTCAACCTCTTGGGGAGAAATGCCTATTGGCGGAAAGAATCCGTTGGAGGCGGAGAAATGGCCACGCATGTGTGATTTGTCCGTTGAAGGAAGGTATGAATTCCGATGGTGCGGGCGTTATCTCTGTTTAGGCGATGTTCATAGCGCCATTGTCCACACAATGACGGAACGGGGAGTCAGGTATGTAAGCAGGATTATGCTGCCGGAAGGCATGAAGTATGCCCCAAGTTTCAGTACAGACGGGAAGGGAACGCTGTATATCATCATGGGGGAATACAGCCGGTCAAGAATCATCCGATATGACGACAAGGGAAACTATACTATGATGCCATTCTCCATGTCCGACTACGATACATTCCGTGACGGCAGCATCCCTGTACCGAATACGACACATATTCTACTACTGAGGCAATACACGGCAAGAGGTAACAGCGGGATATGGCTTGAATCGGGATTACTCGATCTGGATATGGCGACACAGAGATGCCGGATCGCCCCTCTCCACACGGGAGACGGTTCGTTCAACCTGCGTGAATTTCATAAAGAGTGGGTGCTGGTGGAAAGCGATTTGAACGGCAACCGTACCGACTATGCCCGTCTCTGGAACCGAAAGACGAACGAAGTCATGCGCCTCCGTCCCGGAGTATTGGGGGATGAATTATTTAAGTCCCTTCATGCGTTGCCTGACGGTACTATCATCGTGAATACCCTTGACGATGTGGGTGACGTGCTATGTAGAGCGGAAGATTTCTGGAATTTCCTATGCACGACAAGCCGTCCGAGAAAAATGGGATATTGGCTCAACTATCCGAATCCTTATCCCGATACAGACTATGAGTTGCCTCCCTTGTCGGAGGATACCAGCCTGATGCTCGCACCTCCGTTTACCGAGTCTTCGTCCGTCCATTCACCTGCCAAAAAAACACGTCCGGCGGGAAATAACAAGGACGGATCGACAGAAATCACTGACACACGGGGTTCGGAAGGTATAGAGATTACAGAAGGCTTATTGAAGATCAACGGGCGACAGGTTTCCCTGCCTTTATCCTATACAGCTATGGTACACATTTTCGGCAAAGAGAGAATCATATTCACGCATCGGACGATGCAGGATGACAAAGGCAAGACTGTGCAGTATGACAAACGGGGGTTCCTCGTCTGGGACAATGCCGGGGTGTCTGCCGTCCGGAACGAAGAGAACGCCTATAACATTTCTGCCATCTATCTATGGGTGACGGAAAACAAGGAATCTGTTAGAAACCTTCCTGCCCCGACCGGTGTGTTCTGCGGCGAAATTGTAGTGGAGGGTATCAGGTGGAACCGAAAATCCGGCATGGCAATCCGTAGCGGAGAACTGGAAATAATGACGTCCGCATCGGAAGGATATATGGAAATCACATTTGCCAATAGCCGAAACCGAAAGTACACTTGGCAACATTATCGGGATGCGATGGTTGAAAATATGCAGGCGGCGTTCATGGAAAGGAATCGGCTTGTGAACAAATCCTTTGGCCAACAGCCAGAGGAAGCCTTTACGTCAGCTGAAACCTGCGGAACTTTCCTTTCCCACGTAGTCCGTGCTCTTGAAGCCGGGTATTCTATGGGCAGGAGCGTGCGTTATCTAAAAACGAGCCTGCTCCTACCTCTGACAGAGGCGGCGATAAAATGTAGTGAGTACGGCTCTGTCAAGGCATCAGACATGCTTTCCGTGTATTCGGGCTGTGTGCTTCTCGGTTATGAAAAGTTGAATATGAAGCGGTTTTGCGAAACAATGGCTAAGAAGGGCATTCGCGATTTCGTGTTTGACACATTGATCCGCTGCTGCGTTCCTGATTGGGAAGTCACGGAATATACCGTATTCCCGAAAATTAAGAAATGGATCTCCTCACAAGTGGAAAGTGGAAGCATAACGGAAGCGAAAGCTGCATTAAAAAATATTTCTTGTATTTCAGAGAATATCCTGATAACAGATGCGCTGATTACATCAACTTTAAAAATATAAAACAGTATGGAACCAACAAAAACAACCGAAAAATTCACGAGTGTGCATAAAACTTTCAGTTACACTCCTCAAAGTGCACTGACAAACCAATGGTCAAACTTGGCATTTGGGATAGGTATGGTCGTCGTACCTTTGATTTATCCTTTTGGGTTACGTATCAGGCGGGCAGTCATCCTCTCTCCAGAAGTCTTTTCCACGATTTTGATTATTGGCGGTGTATTACTGCTTATAATGACATTCTTTGACATTCCGAAGAATTTCGATCTTTATTCAGCTAATTAATTCCTTATTTATTAATAAAAACAATTTGAAAAATTATGAATGCAAAATTATTGAAGAACCTGTTTATGACATTGGTCATAGCAATTTTTATCTCTTCCTGTTCATCTGCAAATGATTGTACAATGGCTTCCGATGAAGGTGTAGCTAAAGTAAAGGAACTTGTAAAAAAACATGTGGATATAAACGAATGTAAAATTTACCGCATAGAATGGAAAGAAGATAGGCAAGAACGCAAATTGGAAAACGTATTGAGCCAAATCAGCGTAGATTACATCGACAAGAAGGACAATGACTATAATTTGACCATTAATTATACGGATGGTGAATTTGTACCCGAAGAACCGAGAAAAGGAAAATTCGCATCAAATTCTTATAAATATACTACAGCCATTGAGATTGACGGAATGAATGCCGAGGAAATACGGCACAATATTGCCAGTGGCGGTGAATTGGTAATCCTTCAGGAAGAAGGCGAACAATATGAGTTCAAATCGGTAGAAAAATATATGCTGTATATGCGTCCCGTCCCCAAAGATTACGAAGACCATTGGAAGAAATGGGGTGATGACAAAAAAAAGGAGTATCGGCAATTGCGCCAGATGTTCGAACTCAATTTTATCAAAAAGGACGAACAAAAGGAGGTCAGGGGAAGACACGTTTGGACGAACTATTACACCGTGCCGTTTGAAACTAATGAAGCCGGTGAAGTTGAAATAGAACAATAATCCTGTTTGCCCATGACACTGTTTGTCAATACACCAAAGATAACCGACGGCGAAGTGGAAGAGCTGTTCTCTGCCGGAATGTCACTTCTGTCCTGCAAGGCTTTCCCTGCCGCTTATTTGTGTTTCAACCGCATTCCGAACAAGGATTTCAGGCTGTTGTACAACAAGGCGCTATGTTGCTTCATGGTAAAATGGCATGATGAATGTTACAGATTGCTTTGTGAGGCGGAACGGCTTATGTCCGGTGGGGATGTTATCCGCATGGCAGAGTTACCCGAAGCATTCCTTCGTTATGATTATGATGAAGGGCATCCTTTTTATCCCATGCCGCACGGTATTCCGGTATCTTTGGCATACAGGCAACTGCTGCGCTTAAAAGCGGAAACCGCATTCAAATTGCATTTGTATAGTGAAGTCAAGGCTATTTCCGGGCGTCTGGGGGGCAAGTACCGGCATATTGAAGAACTAATCTTAAAAATTGGGAACAATGACTTGTAAAGAGATATATAATCTGCACGCATTCAGAGCTAAGGAGTCCGATTTACACGATGCGTATTGGGATGTTCCGCTTGATAGTCGGGACGAAACCCACAAAAACAATACTTCTCTGCATACAGCCTGCTATTTTGCAGACATAACCGCAGTAGGCATACTGCTGGACAGAGGTATGGATGTCAATGTAAAAAATGATGACGGCGACACACCATTGTGCGTTCTGGCAAGATGCAACCCTTGTCTGAACGATGCCGTCTTTGCCGATGTTGCCGGACTGCTGCTTTCCAAGGGGGCAAGAGTGCCACGGTCAGGCAAGGATACAACCGCCTTGATAGAAGCGGTACGCAACCGCCACTTCCTGATGGCTGATATTCTCTTGGAATCGGGAAACCGTATCGATTCTACCGGTCCGGGCGGTGACAATGTGTTGCACGTCCTCTGTCTATCTGCCGGACTCATCGCGGACGACATCAGGCGTACAGAAAGACGGATAGCAGACTTTTCTGAACGGTGGTACTCGGAAAAATCCAAACAGGAGACAGTTGATGAATTGGAAAACCTGCGGGAGGCGGACAGGCAGTGTTGCCACACGGCAAGACTGATTCTGGAAAACGGGCAGATAGACCCAGAGGAAAAGAACGACAGCGGAAAGATGCCTTTTGACATAGCCTCAGAAAACGGTGCCCGAAAAATCGGAGCATTGTTGTCGGGGCAAGATCCCGAGACGGACGAGCTTGCCGCTCTTGCCGGAGGGTTGGACATCTTTCAGGCATTGTGGTACAAGGACGAAGCGGCATGGGATGCCCTGCTACGTTCCGGTGTAGAGACTCAGACCGTCTGCGAGGATAAAAATCTATCCGACTTTCAGGGCAAATCCCCCTTGGGATGCGCTTTGTCATGGAATAACTACCCAGCAGCGGAAATGTTGCTCAGGGGCGGTGCTGATCCGAATTTCAAGGACTCGGAAGAGCGGACTGCTTTTGCCGTATGGATGAATGAAAAAAAATGCTGCACAGAAAATAAGGAGGAATGCTTGCATTTCCTCCAATGCCTGACAGAGTGCGGGTGGAATCCAGAGTCCCCAGCCGATAAAGAGGGTAACACGGCATTATCCGTTGCTTGCCGAAGAGCAGGGAGTGAATTAGGGAATTGGGCTGTCCGTTATCTCGTGAAGAACGGGGCTGATGTCAATGCCGCCAATATGCAAGGCCAGACTCCGGCAATGAACCTCTATGGAGGATGCTTCTGGAACGGGAATATTCCCCGTATCGCAGGTTTCCCACGATCATATCCATATGGTGGACGCAGCTGCACAGGAGAAGATGCGGAGATACTTGAAATCCTGCTTGAAGCCGGGGCAGATATAAACGCCAAGGACAAATGGGGTAATACCCTGTTGCATTATATCGCAGCCAGCTCGATAAGGGGGGCGAAAGAAGCTGCTGCCCTTGTGACAGACTTCGGTACTCCGGATGTGAACGCCGTGAACAACGAGGGAAAAATGGCTTTGGACATTGCAGCGGAAAAGAACAATGAAACTCTTGTAAAATTTTTATTGAAATATAGTTGATAATCGTATGGACAATAACATGACTTTTTTGAATGCGTGTCGCAACGGACAGAAAAGCATTGTACAGATATTCCTTAAAAAAGGAGGCATCAATGTAAATAAACGGGATGCGGAGGGTAATACTCCGTTGTATTATGCTTGCCTGAAAGGATTTAGGGACATTGTGACTATTCTACTGGACAACGATGCGGATGTTTCCATTGCCAATAACTCTTCGGAAATTCCTTTACATGCAACTGCCAGAAGTGGGAACAAGGAAATAATAGGAAAACTGATCCAATATGGGGCTAATTTGGATGCTACAGACAAGGAAGGACGTACTCCTTTAATTTGTCTCCTTGACAACAAGCGCACCGATGCAGCACTGTTTCTGATAGAACAAGGTGCAGACACGGAAATAACAGACAATACAGGTCATAAAGCTATAGATTACGCTACAGCCCACGGGTTACGTGAAGTGGTGACATGTCTGTCGGTGAAAGAGACAACCGACGGACATGGAAACACGCCACTGCATCAGGCGGTTTTCAACGGACAATCAGAAACAGTCCGTATGCTACTTCCCACTTCGGGCAATATGCTGAATGCGCCGAACGATGCAGGAGAAACGCCACTGATTATTGCTTGTATGAAAGGCAACCTTATCATAGCAGACTTACTGATCGATGCCGGTGCAGAAGTGAATAAAGCCCTTTTGAACGGGAATACTCCCTTGCATTTTGCTGTTTGGTCGGAAAACAAGTTTATTGGCCGGAAATTGATAGCGACCAATGCACAAGTGGATGCACAGAATGAAAATGGGGAAACACCCCTTATCCTTGCAGCCAGAGAAGGAAACAACGAGTTCGCCGCACTGCTTGTGGAACACGGGGCGAACGTGAACCTTGCGGATAATCTTCAACGGACGGCATTGTATTATGCCGGCGAGCGAGGTTATAACGAAATAGTGGAAATGCTTTTGACAGCAGGAGCAGAAGGATAATATATCACACATATTTACATAATTAAATAATTGACAGTATGACAAAAGAAAAATCAAATCCTCAAAGTCCTGAGGAAATGGCAAAGACGGCTCAGGAAGCCGCTGTAAAATCAGCAATGGAACAAGCTCAAGCCATGTTTGGAAACATTCCGGGATTTCAAATGCCCGGTGGTATGCAGGAACAAATTATGACCCAGATGGGAAGCGGAGTTCCTGATATGGCTGAAATTCAGGCACAGCAGGAGGCTATGCTTAAAGCTGCCGGTGTTGATCCGGCAGTGGTTGCACAGGCAGGTATGCAGAATATGGCATTTGCCCAGCAAATGATGCAGGAAGCAATGGACGGTACTCTTGGTAAAGGGTTGTCTTCATCCGATGCTATGGCGCAAATGATGGAAGCCTTCGGGGATGACGGGTGGACTATCAACAGATCCGAAACCGGGAAACTGGATGCAGAACAGCTACGTCTATTAGCGTTCGGTGCCCCCATGCTGGTTTACAATGATGAGAAGGTAGACTCGCTGGCCGATGATGAAGATGTTGAAACCATCAAATGCACACTTAAAGATTGGTGGAACGTCACAGACAGGGAGAGCACATTGGATATTGTCAAATGGTTACTGGAAGAGGGACATCACGCCGAAGCCGATGAGGCTCTGGCGGAAATCCATAAACGCAGGATTGAGAATATATCCCAAGAAGAACGATGTGACGAGGAAAGCAAGATGGGAGATGTATGCCTGATAATGGAGAGTATGCTTGAAAACGGCTGGTGTCCGAAAGGGCAAATGCCGGACAGTGTCATTGCATGGGATCTGGTGCGGGTCGTGAACCTCGGACGCTGGGCATATCTTTGCGGCTATGTGAATGAGGATGAGATGTGGCAGATCATGCAGGTAGCGGCAGACATCGCACTCGAACACTTTTCTTCATGGGAGGAATACGGCCGGAGTTTCATCATGGGACGTGGTGTATGGCATGGTGAGCCTGTTGACAGTGAAACGGCATACGAGATCGTAGAACTCTTGCTGGAGAGTGAAGAATCACCGTGGAAGCAGTCAAGTTTTAGAGCAAATAAAGAACAAACTTAAAAACGAAACAAATATGAAACCAGAAAATGAAGAAAAGATGGATCAGGAAAAACATTTTCCCAGTCATTTCGGAGAGGTCTATGATGCCATGCCGGAGAAATTCGAAAAGCGTGAGAACAAGTTCAAACCAATTATTTATTGGGTACTGACAGCTGTATGTGTATTGCTTGTCATTTTTCCCGAATGGTTGCCATTTATCCCCTCGTGGCTGATACGGGTAGTTGGTGTTGTCGGAGCTATCTATTTGGGTTTAACCGCATTGGTCGCAGACCTTAGTATCTATAACCGTGAAAGCGGTGGTGAAGTGAAGCGTTACAAGACCAAAAAGTTCATCAGTAGCATGACTGACAAAGAGGATATTGTCGACGCTTTTAACCGCCATGATTTTGAGTACCTGTGCGATCTGCCCAGCGGTAATGATCAGCCTGTGCAGCTGCAAGTGGAAAAGGATGAAACAGGACATGAATTCTATTGTATCTTGGTTACTTACACTCCGGGATATAAGATTGTCGGACTTGCGGATCCCATTATCCTCACCGGGGATGAATATGAAAAGAACAAAGTATTTATCCAACATATGTGCGATCATGATGCTGACTGACAACCGGCATCGTTTCTCGTAAAAATCCCCTAATCGGAAGGAAAGCCACATGCGATCTCCTGTTATCGGTTTATGCGGCTTTCCTTGTTTTCCCAAATGAAAATTATGCAGCTGGTTAATTGGATATTGCTTTTTCTTGCAACGTTGTTTGGTTATTTGGATAGCATGAAAGCAACCTCGTTGTCACAAGATACCATACGGGATGAGGCTTACCAGCTTTATCCGCTGGGGATTGCTTGCCGTAATAATGATCTGGAAACCATAAAACGATTACTTGCAGGAAAAGATGAACCTATGGCAATGGGTAACGATTGTTATGAGTTTGATATACTCTATACGGCAATCTATTTTAACAAAGAAGATGTGCTAAAATACGCTCTTACCCGATACAAGGATATTAACGATAGAGTATATAGTGATGAATACGGACTTACGCTTCTGACATACGCTTGCAAATTGTCTAACGTAAAGTTAGCCCGTATCTTGCTGGAGCATGGCATTCATGTAAATGGTTGTCAAAGTCCATACGACACTTACAAAGTATATCCGATTATGGAAGCCATTGCCAATAATAACATTGAACTGGTACGGTTGCTCTTAGAGTATCATGCAGATCTTAATGTAAAGGATAGTAACGGCATCACCCCTCTTGCTTTGGCAAAGGAAACAGGTGCAAAGGAGATTGAAAATTTACTTTTACAAGGGATGAAACAACAAAAGTAATGCTAACAACGCAGGATAATGGATAAGCTGTTTTCTGCTGACCCATTAGTAACAATAGTGCGAAACATGAGAATTATAAAAATAATATTGTATTACTTACTATTGGCAAGTAGCCTTTATGCAGGTACAGGTATTATAAGCCCCTTATACGGAACAGGGTGGCATTTTTCGCTTGCATCTATGTATTGGGCTGTCTTTTCAGTGTTGTTCGTAGGAAGCGACTTGTGGCTACATCATAAAATATCACGCCTTATCGCTTTGTCTATATTGGCACTTACCTACCTAATGAGTTTTGAATATTATTTGTTTTGTGATGAATACAGATTTGTGGTTCATCAAGGTTCAAACGAAAAGATTTTTTTAGCAGACATAGGCAAATTTCATGAGTATTGGTTTTATCAAGGTTTGTTGGTTGCCTATCTGCTCTTAGCAATTGTTTTTTCGCATCTATTGACAGAAAAAAAGTTATTGATGAAGCAGGATAACGGATGAGCTAACCCATTAGTGATAATAGCATAATTCTAAATTCAAAATATAGATATATGATTGTATGTGCGATGACTATTATACTTTTAGCGATTTTGCTGTCGCTATTCTTGTTGAGAAAGAAAAAATGCAGCACCGAAAAGAAAATAACACTGATAGTATGCTTTTCGGTAGGTATGTATATTTTGTTCAGTATGATTATGTTATCATATTTCTTCTTAGGTGATTTCTCCGCAGAAGAATTATGGTAAAAATCACTAATGAAGTGGGGTAATGGGCAAACCGTTCCCTGCGAAACTATCAAAAACAGTGTACTATACATGGAAACAAGAGATAAACTTTTTACAGAAGAACAGTATAGGAAACAACTTGCTGGATATTCCAAAAGGTGTAAACAGTTAGAAAGTAGTATTATGGAAATTATCAATGCAGAGAAAGAACATATTCAATTATACTCTGCTCCAAATTCTAATGTTGCTTACAATAAAACAGTTACGCTTTTTGGATGTAAATTGAATTCATTTCTAACCAAGTATTCAGTTGGGGAAGATATGGAAGTATTAAAATATGATTACAATGATTTATTAGAAACGCTAACAAATCATTGGACGATTACCGGTATGTATGTACAGATGTTATGGATGTTGTCTATTGGAATAATGTTAGATACAGATGAGCAAAATATAAGGATATTATCAAGTATGGTTGACAATGAAAATGTTAATGATGCCTTGTATGATTTTTTAATAAAATACAGATTAACCGATTGGGAAAGATGCTCCAACACAGTATTGTTTCCAGTTCCTTATCAAAGTGCATTGTCTATAATTTCCAGCAACAATCAAAGTAAGGAATTGTCTATTCAGAAATTAGAGAAGTATCTTAAAAAGGAATGGTATCGAGGTCATTCTGATTGTGCTTGGCATGACGACCATAAATATGGTATCAGGCATGACGGTTATTGGAGTTTTGAAAGCGGTGCATTGGTTAAGATCTTGGGACTGGATGATAGCAGCCTTAAAGGACTACCATACTATCCATATGATATGGTACACTGGAATGAGAACAAAATATGATGTTAACTAACCATTATTGATAATTGCATATTATGTTACAAGTACTTAGATATACAGCATTTTATATTGCCCTGTTCTTGCTTCTATCAAGTTGCACTACAATCAATGGAATAAAAAAGGTATCGTGCCATTTGACAGATACAATAAGCCTACGTGATTTACATCTTACCGCAGCTTATAATGTCGCAGTTGGAAATAGAGATACTATTTGTTGTTCTGATAGGTCTTTTGAAGAAATGATGCAATTCGAGGACGGAATGGGTGTAAAATATCTGCGTACAGTTACAGATAAGGAACATCACATTAAATCTGTATATGCCTACGATGATGACAGGAATTTATTGTATTGTAACTTTGAATTTATGTCTGATAGTGATTATAACAGTGTACCAATCGGCAGAGAGTACAAATTTAATTCACAAGGAAATATAACCGAAATCATAAATCACGAAGAAGGATATTCAATTTGTTGTGAACAAGCAATGTATATCGGTGACAGATATAGTAAGCGAAAGGCAAGTAAGGAATATTCAAAACGGATCTTGGATAGAGGTAAATGGCAAGGCAAGAAAGTTTGGGAATATCACTATACAGACAAAAAGAAGCAAGATAAAATGCTTGTCATTGACGGGAATAGTGGAAAAATACTCAAAAAGAAAGATGTTTTTGTAACATATTAATATATCAATAACAAGCCAAGTTAGCTACTGAACGCAGCTCCTTGTCAAACCATTATAAACGACCGAGAACATATGAGAATAAAAGAATACTTGACAGACGAACTATTGATGATCGCCAATAATGTAACAGGTGAATACTCGGACAAACAGATCAGACAAGCAAAGCTGGAACTGTATAACCGTGGTGTTAACGATGAGGTCATAGCTGATATCATGGAAGAAAAAGAGGAAGCCTTTATGAAAAGGCTGGATGCTGCTGCACGTGCAGAAGAAGCACAAATCAATAAGCGTAATGAGAAGAACAGAAACATCAGCTATCAATGGTGGGAAATGCTAATTATGTTCGCATTTGCACCATTCTACTTATTGAACCGGTATTATTTTCCAAGCGAATTTTTCTCGAAATTGAAACAGTTGAAAAAAGAAAAGTATGACTTGAAATTTAAGCAACGAATCGCATGTTTGCTCACAGGAGATATAACTTGGTTTATCTATTGGCTTTATTCCTATACATTAGAAAAATAAGTTTATAACAAGGAAAGATAACCCCTAAAAGGTGTTCCTTTCCGAATCATTACCAATAAAAGTGTATAATGAAGCGATTTTTTTATATTATATTGTCAATGTTATTCCCGTTTCTAATGATAAAGGGGCAAACTGGGAAGGATTCCATCCTGTTCTGCGGAAATATTGTATATGATGGGGATGCCTGTGAAGCTACTTTCATGTATGAACTATACATAAAACATAATCCTAAACAACGGGTTCCAATCGTATTTGATTCGGAATTTTCCATTAAATGTGCACTTGGTGATACGTTGGTACTAAAACATATTGAAACAGGCTATCCTTACTTTTATCAAATGGTGGAATTTATAGCGAATGATACACTGCCACAAAACATCCATATCTGGAGATACTCAAAGTCTTGTAATGATTGGTATTATCATCAGAAATATAAAATAGCAAACTTGTCTATTAAAGACACAATCAGAAAGTCCGAAATGGTAGGTACATATAAATGTAAGTGGAAGAAAAAAGATAGCGATTATTCGGTAACGTCTGCTGCAACCATGAAAATAAATGCTGATGGGACATTTGAACTGATTGATGAATGGGTTAGTTGGGATATTTTTGGAACGACTTACCATGCTGGGAATTGGGAGATTAAACAAGATACATTAATTTGTAAAGTTGTTCCTGAACTAATGCCTTCAACCGTACAAGAACGTTATCCGGGGCAAGTATTACATTTTGTCTGGGCTAATTTTGAAGATGATAAGCAATGTATTATGGAAGAAGGAAAAGTTTATAAGTTCCTTGTACGTAAAAAAGGTTTGATTCAGACAGATATACAAGATTATATATATAAAAAAGTAAAAAATTGGTAACAAGGAGAATAAACAATAGTACGATGAAGATGAATAAAACAGTTTGGTCTATCCTATCATTGACAACTTTCAGTGTTTTGCTGATAGCCATAACATTATTTTGTGGTGACTTAGGCTTTGGTCGTCTGTTCGGAATATATGGCATTATGGAATATTGTCTTTTAAGTATGCTTATACTTATAGATATACTGGTAATTTACAAGGTCTATAAACTATATGCAATGCAGCCTAAAGCCATAATGTTATTGTTGGGTTTGGAATGTTGCTCTATCCTTTTGTGGTTTGCCTTTATCTATATGGATCAAAGTCTATTAGACTGGCAAATTACAAACTTCATATTGCAAGCTGTCAGTTTAGATGGTTTCACAGGGGATGAACGGGGATTGAATATACTTGCAGTCTTATGCGGCGTAATCTATCCTCTTATCGGGATTGGGTGTTTATGTACCGGACGGGGATTTATAAATAAGTTAGTAACAACGAAAGATAGCATCTAATGATGTTTTTTCTAACCATTAATAATAATTGAGTGCATGAAAAAGATTATTTTCCACATATTAGCATTTCTGTTTTGTTTGTCTATACAAGCACAACAGCGTTTCTTCGGTGTCATTCAGGATGCGGACGGATATGTAAATGTACGTAGCACAAGTGGAGCAGTAATAGGCAAATTATTGGATAATCATGTGTTTGTTGATTGGAATGCACAAAAGAGTCATAAAGAATGGCATAGCGTAGAATATGGGGCAGAAACGGGTATAACCAAGACTTGCCCGAATGGAAATACCTATACAGGAGAAATCCATAAAAGCCGCATCCGTTATTTGACAGATTTGCCACAGTTGAAGAAACAGCCACAAAGTACGGATAAATGCCTTGTATATGCCAACGATACATTAACTGTAAAGATAAACTTCCAAGACTTTAATCCACGAAAACATGCCATTGTTTATGATTTGGAAGCAGGTTTTGTTCGGAGTATTGACGGTTGTTCTGACTTGATAGGCATAGATGGTAATATTCCGCATAAAGAATATGCTTCTATCATTATCAAGCATCCTACCGGAATATTGGAATTCCCAACAGCATATATAACAACCCGTTGGCGGAATTAAATCAGCGCATATTTA
>NZ_KV804323.1:0-2505 GCF_001811315.1 Bacteroides sp. HMSC067B03
GTGCGCCCGTAAAGGGAATTTGACGAATGTCGCTTTGGCAAGCGACTGGGCAAGTGTTTAAATGCCCATTAACAACCGCTAACCGGAGGGGGAAACCCCATAAGGGAACATAGCACGTTGGTAAAGCCATAAGTCAGCCAACTGTCAGGCTGCGACCGAATGGCAAGTTAAGATGACAGATATGAGGATAAAGCCTGTATTGGTTGAACGATAGTCTGAGCAGTCATATCCTTGGGCAATGACGGAAGACAGTTGAATAATTCTTTGGAATTATGCCGTCATGTTGCGGTACTACACTGATGAGTGGTAGCAGGAGTAGCATAAACTTACCGCAAGGCAACTACCATAAGTAGTAAAGGACGAAAGTCGTATCCGACAATCTGTCAAGCCAATAGTCGTCAAATTTCTAAACGGGGATTGCCTAAACCGGAAAGCCTGTTGTACGGCTATGGGGTCTGCCCCTGAATATCCGGCAGGGCAACGGAGCTTCCATAGTAGTCTGAGCAGGGTAACGCCCTGTACATGGCGAAGGGAAGCAGCTAATTAAGTTTAACAATTTAAAGGAAAATGTGAGAGACATGAGAAATCCAGAAAATGTGTTGAACAGTCTGAGTAAACACAGCGGTAACTTGAACTATAAGTTTGAGCGGCTGTATAGAGTGCTGTTTAACGAGGGAATGTTTTATGTAGCCTATCAGAATATTTATAGCAAGACAGGCAACATGACGGCAGGAGTTGATGGTAAAACCATTGACGGAATGAGCATTGACCGAGTTGAACAACTGATTGGCAGTCTTAAAAATGAGACTTATCAGCCTAATCCGTCCAAAAGGACGTACATACCTAAGAAAAACGGGAAAAAACGTCCGCTTGGCATACCCTCTTTTAATGATAAGATGGTACAGGAAGTAGTTAGAATGATACTTGAAGCAATCTATGAAGGTAGTTTTGAACATACTTCACATGGGTTCCGTCCCAAACGAAGTTGTCATACCGCTCTTATAGACATACAAAAGACATTCACTGCCGTGAAATGGTTTATCGAAGGCGATATTAAAGGATTCTTCGACAATATCAATCATAACGTACTGATTAATATTCTTCGGGAACGTATCGCTGACGAGAGATTTTTGCGGCTTATCAGAAAATTCCTGAATGCCGGATATGTGGAAGACTGGGTATTTCATAGAACGTACAGTGGAACTCCGCAAGGCGGGATTATCAGCCCAATACTGGCTAACATCTACCTTGACAAGTTCGACAAGTACATCAAGGAATACATCAATCGGTTCAATAAAGGGGTAACGAGAAAAGGCGACGCTCGATACAAGCTCTACGAACAGCGGAGATACCGACTGGCAAAGAAACTAAAGAATGAGAAAGATGTAAAGGTAAGGGAACTGATGACCGCCGAAATTAAGCGGCTACGAGAAGAACGGAACAACTATCCGGCACGTAATGAAATGGACAGCAGTATCAAACGGTTAAAATACGTGAGATACGCAGATGATTTTCTGATTGGAATTACCGGTAGTCTTGAAGACTGCAAAACAGTAAAAGAGAATATTAAGAATTATTTGAATGAAGCTCTTAAACTGGAACTGTCAGACGAAAAGACACTGATAACCAATGCGCAGAAACCAGCGAAATTTCTCGGATATGACGTATTTATACGTAGGTGTAACGATTTACGTAAGGATAAGTTCGGTAAAACGGTTCGTGCATTCGGACACAAGCCTGTATTGTACCTGAATTTTGAAACGATGCGGAAGAAACTCTTTGATTATAAAGCCGCAAGAATTGCGATCGTCAATGGCAAAGAGGTTTGGAAATCCATCGTCAGAACGTACATGCTGAACTTGGATGACTTGGAAATAGTCAGTCAGTTCAATGCCGAAATCCGGGGGTTCTACAACTACTACTCAATAGCCAATAATAGCTACGTCATCAATTCTTTCTATCACATTATGTCATACAGTATGTACAAGGTATTTGCAAGCAAATACAAATCATCTGTAAAGAAAATACTTCTGAAATATAAAAAGAACAAGGTTTTCCAAGTGGCATATGAAAATAGCAAGGGGAAGACACTTTACCAAGCATTCTATCATGATGGTTTCAAACGCAAAAAGGTTGCAGGCAATATTTACTGTGACACTATCCCACGGACAATTTCCATAACAGGTGGACGTAACAGCCTTATGGAAAGGTTGAAACTCCAAGTCTGCGAATTATGCGGCGCCACCGATAAACTCGAAATGCATCACGTTCGCAAACTTAAAGACCTGAAAGGTAAATCCGACTGGGAAAAGAAAATGATAGCTCGAAGACGAAAAACTTTGGCTGTCTGCTCAAAGTGTCATGCAAAAATAGACCCCGACCGAAGAATCAGACTGAATTAATTAGTGGAGAGCCGGATACAGGGAGACTTGTAAGTCCGGTTCGGAGGCGAGTACTCGGAAACCTATTATAGAAATATGACAAGGCGCTGGGTGCTTAGCCTAC
>NZ_KV804324.1:0-1853 GCF_001811315.1 Bacteroides sp. HMSC067B03
TAGGCGATATTTTTGTTCATAGTGCTTATACCTTGGCTCGAAATCAAGTAAAATACACTTCACCTTCAAATTTTGTGTTGGAAACAATGGAAACTGAGTATTTGGAGTGTTTACGCTCGAAATATTACACGCGACAACTTCCTTTTGCTCCCTTTTTTGACAATAAATTTATATCGAAAGATGAGAACTGTATTGTTTTTATAGATGTTGTTCCAGTTGCCTCCAAAGATTCTAAGTTTATCGACTTTCCGTATCTACAGAAGCTAAAACTAGATATCAATACATATCACATTAGTAGGATCATGTATGATTTTAAATTCAATACAGGTAAAAATAATATTTCGTGGCGGGAGCTTCCCCTTCGTTATGAATCTTCTAAGTATGCTAATATGGCATTTAATGCGGATACTGTTATTACTTACCCTTTAACAGTATGGAAGAAATATAAGAAAAAATACAGTTATTGTCATGTTGTCCTTATACAAAAAAATGGAAGATGTCCCATTCGTTTGTATTTTTTGTATAATAATAAAGCTAAAAAGAACTTGAATAAATATATAAAGTCTTTAGAAGGAGTTTTTAGATATCGTGATCCAAAAGATTATATTCAATTTGTTGAACCTCAGCAAGATTCTATAATTAATGTTATTCCATATGAGAAGAAAAACTTAATTCAGTAAATTGAGATTAATGATAAATACAATATTATGAAGAAGATTACAAAGAAAAACTTTAGAGGATTAAAACAATTGTTTTTGATATTGGGAGAAGAAAAAATGCAGCATTACGTTGGTGATTATTCTAGTGGCTATTGGCGTGGTAATTGGAATAATCCCAACTCTCCTTAAACTTCTGAAATAGTTATGAAATAATTATCTTTATATGATCATTTCTAGAAGTAATAGTAGATATCTAATTATAATTTTAAAATCAGTATTAATATGAAATATAGTTTTATTTTTTTATTTCAGTTCATTGTGTTCTCTGCCTGTGGGCAAAATAAGGAAGCTGAAATAACTTTGTTAGAAACAGAAATGGTAAGTTTTTTTCAGGTAACATTAGAGGAGAATTACGGTCAAAAAGATGCTATTGACTTATTGGTAAAAGGGATGGAACGATATCATTTTAATTATTTATTGGAAGTTGACAAAGAACGGTTAAAGCAAATAAATAAGAAGCTTTATTCTGGTTGGCTCTATTCCTATTTTTTGGATGGAGTCGATTTGAATGATTCTTGTGCAGTGTATGTGCCGGCAGGTGTTTCAATATCTGAGTACGGACGAACAGACGAATTTCGTGCGATTCTGAAAAAAAAGAATCTGGATGATCCTCATCGTGTCCATTTTATTACTGACTCCGCAAAGTATGTATATGGCAGAGAACAAGTAGAAAATGTAGCTCTTCCATTTAAAATCGATATTAGTGGATTTACTTATAAGCAAAGGGAGTTGGATCATGCTTCTCATCCTGCAATGAAAAACATTTGTAATTTGATAGATATGACTGGAGTTATTCCTACTACAGTGTTGTGGGGGGTAATTGCTACAAATAAAGATAATATCTGCAGTGATTTTAAAACGGACCGTGATGTGCAAATATTCTTGACGCTTTATTTTTGGAGATATTTGTGTCATTTTGCGAATATTGATTTTTATACAGGTTTAGATAAGACTGAGGAGATTTTAAAGGCAAAGTAGATTCGTTTGGCAGTCTATATAGCTTAAAATTGTAATAAAAATGCAGTTATTGCTGTTTTTTATTGAAATAAATAGAAGAGCTTCAATTTTTCGTGTTTCTTGTATAATGATAAATAGAATAATATGAAGAAGATTACAAAAACAAATTTTCAGGGA
>NZ_KV804325.1:0-10610 GCF_001811315.1 Bacteroides sp. HMSC067B03
AAATGCGCCGTCCCATGATGCTGATTGTATCGGCAAAAAAGAAGATGTAATAATA
Source organism: Bacteroides sp. HMSC067B03 (assembly GCF_001811315.1). Classification (NCBI taxonomy): domain Bacteria; kingdom Pseudomonadati; phylum Bacteroidota; class Bacteroidia; order Bacteroidales; family Bacteroidaceae; genus Bacteroides; species Bacteroides sp. HMSC067B03. The sequence goes on from NZ_KV804325.1 coordinate 56, forward strand.
TAGAAAAAATAAACGAGGAGTATGTAAATGAGATCAGAAAAAGAAATGATGGATTTAGTACTTTCTTTAGCAGAACAGGATGAACGTATTCGAATTGTGACCCTTGAGGGGTCACGCGCAAATATTAATATACCTAAAGATGAATTTCAGGATTATGATATTACATATTTTGTAAGTGATATAGAACCGTTTATATCTAATGATGACTGGCTTAATCAATTTGGGAATATAATAATGATGCAAAAGCCGGAGGATATGGAATTATTCCCACCTGAAGAAAAGGGATTTTCCTATCTTATGCTATTTGATGATTACAATAAAATTGATCTTACCTTATTGCCCTTGGAAGAGTTAGATAATTACCTAAAGGGCGATAAATTAATAAAGGTTCTAATTGATAAAGATTGTAGAATTAAAAGGGACATAGTTCCGACTGATATAGATTATCATGTAAGAAAGCCAAGCGCAAGGGAGTATGATGATTGCTGCAATGAATTTTGGAATGTAACACCTTATGTTATTAAAGGATTGTGCCGTAAGGAAATTTTATTTGCTATTGATCATTTTAATCAGATTGTTCGCCATGAGCTGCTGAGAATGATATCATGGAAGGTCGGCATCGAAACAGGCTTTAAATTAAGTGTAGGCAAGAACTATAAGTTTATTGAAAGGTATATATCCGAGGATTTGTGGGAGAAACTTTTGTCCACCTACCGGATGGATTCCTATGAAAACATATGGGAAGCATTATTTCTATGCCATCAATTGTTCAGGGCGGTATCCGGTGAGGTGGCGGAAAGGCTTCATTATGCCTATCCGGAGTATGATAGGAATATAACAAAATATACCAGGGACATGTATAAAAAATACACTGGTAAAACCGGCTGCCTGGATAGCACATATGTCGCTGATATAGAAGAGAGGCGGGAACAGTGATTACAGAAATGAAAGCAGGGCACCTGAAAGATATCGATAAACCCAGCGAACCATTTGAGGTGATAGGTAAGATTATACCGAGGTATGAAAACGAGAATTGGACCTTTACAGAATTACTCTATGAAGCGCCATATTTAAAAAGCTACCAAGACGAAGAGGATGAAGAGGATGAGGAGGCAGATTGCCTTGAATATATTGACAATACTGATAAGATAATATATCTTTACTACCAAGACGATAAATGCGTCGGAAAAGTTAAACTGCGAAAAAATTGGAACCGGTACGCTTATATAGAAGATATCGCCGTATGTAAGGATTTCAGGGGGCAAGGCATAGGCAGCGCGCTTATCAATATATCTATAGAATGGGCAAAGCATAAAAACTTGCATGGACTAATGCTTGAAACCCAGGACAATAACCTTATAGCTTGTAAATTCTATCATAATTGTGGTTTCAAAATCGGCTCCGTCGATACTATGTTATACGCCAACTTTGAAAACAACTTTGAAAAAGCTGTTTTCTGGTATTTAAGGTTTTAGAATGCAAGGAACAGTGAATTGGAGTTCGTCTTGTTATAATTAGCTTCTTGGGGTATCTTTAAATACTGTAGGTAACCTCTAAAAATTCATAAAAAATTGTTGAAAAAATCGTCAGATTATGGTATAATAAAGATACTATAATAAAGGCGGTTGAAATGAAATGCAGATCAATCTTTTTGCGGAAGAAACACAATTACAGAGATTATCCGAACTCGGAGATTCATTGGAAAAACTGAATGTTATAGACTTTGAATCATTCAGACCTTTGCTTGAAAAGGTAAATTGTAAAGAACGTAAAAGCAAAGCCGGCAGACCGTCGTATGATGTTGTAATGATGTTCAAAATACTCGTATTGCAACGATTGTTTAATTTATCTGATGATCAAACTGAATACCAGATAACTGATCGAATGAGCTTTCAGCGTTTTATTGGCTTATCATTGGGAGAGCGTGTACCTGATGCAAAAACAATCTGGCTTTTTAAGGATACCATTACGCAAAAAGAAATAATTGAGCCTTTATTTAATCAGTTCACAGCGCAATTGGAATCGCAAGGTATTATAACGCATACAGGAACAATTGTTGATGCGACTTTTGTGGATGCACCGCGTCAGCGCAACACTCGTGAGGAAAACAATCAAATTAAAAATGGCGAGATACCCAAAGAATGGGAGAAAAATACCCATAAACTTGCGCAAAAAGATACAGACGCCCGTTGGACAAAGAAAAATGATGAAACTCATTACGGATATAAAAATCATGTAAAAGTGGATGCCGACAGTAAGATTATTACGGATTACGCAACCACATCAGCAAATATACATGACAGCAATGAATTTTCAGAATTTCTCGGAGAAGCTGACAAGGTAATATACGCTGACAGCGCCTATGTGGGAAAAGAAATTCCGAAACATGTAGAAAACCGCATATGTGAAAAAGGATATCGCGGCAAACCGTTGACTGATGAACAAAAAGAAAGCAATCGAAGAAAATCAAAAATTCGATGCAGAATTGAGCATGTGTTTGGATTTATTACCGTATCTATGCATGGTCTTACTGTGCGTTCCATTGGCATAAAGCGAGCAGAGTTTAATATAGGTCTTACAAACCTTGTTTATAACTTTTGCAGATATACTATTTTAAAACGAAAAGAGGTGTACATGGGATAACTATGCCCAAATGAGAATAATTCTGAATATTTAGGGCTTATCCTCCCTGAATATTTAGCGAGAATCAATGGCAATCGGCTATTTCTTGCCTTGATTTTTGAAAAAATAATCGAAATAGCAAAATATTATGATTGGGAATCAATTTTTAGAGGTTCCCTGTAGAAAAGAGGAAGGAAATAATAAATGGCTAAAATGAGAATATCACCGGAATTGAAAAAACTGATCGAAAAATACCGCTGCGTAAAAGATACGGAAGGAATGTCTCCTGCTAAGGTATATAAGCTGGTGGGAGAAAATGAAAACCTATATTTAAAAATGACGGACAGCCGGTATAAAGGGACCACCTATGATGTGGAACGGGAAAAGGACATGATGCTATGGCTGGAAGGAAAGCTGCCTGTTCCAAAGGTCCTGCACTTTGAACGGCATGATGGCTGGAGCAATCTGCTCATGAGTGAGGCCGATGGCGTCCTTTGCTCGGAAGAGTATGAAGATGAACAAAGCCCTGAAAAGATTATCGAGCTGTATGCGGAGTGCATCAGGCTCTTTCACTCCATCGACATATCGGATTGTCCCTATACGAATAGCTTAGACAGCCGCTTAGCCGAATTGGATTACTTACTGAATAACGATCTGGCCGATGTGGATTGCGAAAACTGGGAAGAAGACACTCCATTTAAAGATCCGCGCGAGCTGTATGATTTTTTAAAGACGGAAAAGCCCGAAGAGGAACTTGTCTTTTCCCACGGCGACCTGGGAGACAGCAACATCTTTGTGAAAGATGGCAAAGTAAGTGGCTTTATTGATCTTGGGAGAAGCGGCAGGGCGGACAAGTGGTATGACATTGCCTTCTGCGTCCGGTCGATCAGGGAGGATATCGGGGAAGAACAGTATGTCGAGCTATTTTTTGACTTACTGGGGATCAAGCCTGATTGGGAGAAAATAAAATATTATATTTTACTGGATGAATTGTTTTAGTACCTAGATTTAGATGTCTAAAAAGCTTTAACTACAAGCTTTTTAGACATCTAATCTTTTCTGAAGTACATCCGCAACTGTCCATACTCTGATGTTTTATATCTTTTCTAAAAGTTCGCTAGATAGAGTTCTATATTAGAGATGTAAAGAGTTTTGGTGAAGAGGTTTGTGAGTATGGCTTTTATAACCAGGGTGCAATGAGAAGCACTAACAGCAGCTAGCTTAAGAACGCATAGGATATACTTTTTATGGAAGTCACAGAGGAGGAATAAAATTTGAACAGGATTAACAGAGTAACCTCTATTCTTATTCAGCTGCAATCAAAAAAAATAATTCCTGCCAAAGAAATTGCACAGCGATTTAATATAAGCTTAAGGACAGTTTACAGAGATATCCGGACACTTGAAGAAGCCGGAATACCAATTGGATCTGAGGCCGGAAAAGGATATTTTCTTGTAGAGGGCTTCCTACTTCCGCCGGTAATGTTTACAGCGGCGGAAGTGGGTGCATTGATTACAGCAGGGAAATTTTTAAATTGCCATGGAGATGAATCATTTATAAAGGATTTTGATTCAGCTATGTATAAAATCAAATCTATTTTGAAGCATGGTGAAAAAAACTATGCACAGGAGTTGGAGAACAGTATTAACGTGTACAGCACATCTGGACAGAAAAATACATTGGCGGATAACGTTATTGCAGCAATTCAGACTGCAATCTGCAATAAAAGGGTAATATCAATTCAATATCCTGCATCAGGAGGGCAAGAACCGGAAAGCAGAATGATAGAGCCTATATCACTGGGGTTTTATGAACAGAACTGGTACTTAATCGGTTTTGCAGGCTAAGAAATGAATATAGGAATTTTCGTGTGGATCGGATTAAAAGCATTTGCATAGAAGAAGAGCTCTGTCAAAGCCATGATGGCTCTTTGGAACAAATATTAAAACAAATGCTTTCATATAAAAAACTATATAATGTAATTCTTAGAGCTGAAAAAGGGGAGACATACAATTCTATCAAGAACAGGTATTCTCTCGGCTTCCTTGAAGAAACCGATTTGGGAAGTAAAATGGAAATCGAATTCCAGACAGATTCCTTTGAGATATTGAGCAAGCAGCTGATTGAATATGGATCAGGCATTGAAATAGTCCAACCTGATGAATTAAAATGCATAACCCGTAAACACCTGGCACAAATTACGAATCACTGCCTAAACTTGATTTAGAGAAAGCGATTGGTCTGTTATGTATTTTTTGTAAGGTTTCATATCCCCTGCTGACATACAGCTGTCAGTGTATTATGATATTCTACTATCAAAAAGGAGGATTGAAAAATATGAAACCAAAGATAATTATGCACACACAAATTAGCCTTGATGGCCGCATTAAAGGCTTTGATAATCCGGAAGTTTACTACCAGGTTGCCGGGGGAATTCATTCGGATGCGGTGCTGTTTGGGTCCAATACTGTTTTTACTGCATTTGAAAAATATCCTGCTGAAACAGAGGCTGATTTTGAGAAAATCATAACAAGCCCGGAGGACCCCAGACCAATAGGAGTCATACCTGACAGCAGAGGTATCTTGAGAAGTCTTCATTGCTTAAGAAATCTTGGATATCTGAAGGAAATTGTCATTCTGGTATCAACTGCCACTCCGAAGGAATATTTGAATTATTTGGAGGAAAGGCATTACCCATATATTGTGTCAGGAAATGATCATGTGGACTATGAAAAAGCCTTTCAGATCCTGCATGAGCAATATGGGTGTAAATACATGCGGACAGACAGTGGCGGTGGATTAACCAACAAATTATTAGAAAACGGACTTATTGATGAAATCAGTCTTGTGATATCACCATGTTTTGTAGGTAATAAAGAAAAACAACTATTTGATAACCTTCTGTTATCTGAAAAAGTTAATTTGGAATTGCAGGGAACAGAGAATGCAGAACATGGCTGTCTGTCATTGCGCTATGCTGTGAAAAATAAGGATTAGTGCAGCATACTTTAAAAAGTGTCTGTTGGGACAGTGTCCTAAAGGAAGCATAAGCTCATGGCTAGCGGCGGTGTTAAAGTAACGGCACTCGGCCCCAATATATAGTTGATATGCCCCTAAGCCTTTGAGGGCAAGGCGGTCAACCGCGCCTTTTCCGGTCCGCATACAGTCGTTCAATGAGGGTATCAAGCTCGGCAATGCGGCGGTGCTTCTCGGTGGTTCGTTTCTTCGCCGCCGTTTTCGGCTAATTCTAATTGATCCGAACTGTAAGGATAAGCAATTATCCGGGGCTAGTTAAGTATCTTAGAGAGGAAGATAAAGATAAGTAAACCAATTTTAAAGTTGTACCGAATAAAGCCTTCAAGAGGACAACATGCTTTTGAAGGCTTTATTGCTTACAATTACTTGGATTGTAACGCAAAAGCAGGCACCAAATCAATGAAAAATAGCCTATCCAGGCGACTGTTTCAGAAATATGGGCTTCCGCCAAGGGGATACCAGTGGGGTGCGACATCTTTTTTGCCCACTCAAGGCACGTTGAGTGTGTTGTCTTGATGTCGAGGGTGGAGAAATATGACTAAACAAAATACTGATAAATAAAGGGTTTCCTGACATTGAACTTTTCCCATCGCTACTTTGCCGAGGATGTTAATGTCGGGAAACCCTTATTTTTATTTTTAGAGGAAATATATCAACTCTCCTTAAAGTGATAGGGTTGAGTTGATAGATTAGATAACTTCGTGGGGTTGTGGAGATATAAATGCTAAGATAATAATGTACAGAGTTGCTAATATGTCTATGTATAATAGAAGGTAAAATTTAGCACAGTATTAATGGTGATTAATATGATTTATATGATAAACATTAATACTGAAATATTTTTAAGATCAGTAAAAGATTTAAATAAGCTAAAACTTTTAGTCGAGGTTAATAATTGGGATAGACCTAATTTTAGTGCCATAGCTAGAGAATTAGGAGTGGATAGAAGAACAGTTAAAAAGTATTATGATGGAGATATAAAGAAAGTTAGAAAATCTAAAAAATCAAAGATAGATGATTTCTATGATATCATTTCGAGTTTGCTTTCAGCAGAAACGGACCAAATATTTTATTATAAATCTCATCTCTATAGATATTTGGTTAGAGAAAAAGGATTAGATTGTTCAAGAAGTAATTTTAATTATTATATTTTAAAACATGAAAAATTTGCAGAATACTTTAAACCAAACAAAAAGAAAGATGCTGTAAAATCTGAAACTTCCTTTGGAAAACAAGCACAATTTGATTGGAAAGAAAAATTAAAATTTTCTTTTAAAAGCGGAGAAGAGTTTATCTTTAATGTTGGCAGTTTGATATTATCAGCATCTAGGTTCAAATATTGGGCAATTTGTCCATCAACATCTCAAGCATATTTATTTGATTTCTTAACTAATGTTTTTGAAGCATTAGGAGGTGTGCCCAAAGAAATAGTTATAGATAATGCTTCAACAATGATGGATAAAGCTAGAACGGAACGTTCTGACGGTAAAGTTAATCCTAAATTTCAGCAGTTTGCTGATGACTTTGGATTTAATATCGTACCTTGCATTAGAGCAAGGCCAAATACTAAAGCAAAAGTTGAAAATCCAATGCGAGTTATTAATGAAATAATGACTTATAATGGATTGCTTAATAATGAGGAAGAGTTATTCGAGAAGATGCAAGAAATAACAAATGAAGCTAATTCAAGAGTCTGTCAGGCAATAGGTATTCCTCCTATATTAGTATTTAAAAAAGAGAAAGAACATCTTTTACCACTACCAAATGATAAAATATGTTCTTATTACAAAAATACAACAATACATGCGAAAGTCAATTCCAATGGACTATTTCGCTATAAGGGAAATCTATATTCTGTCCCCGTTGATTTTATTAATAAAAATATTGTTGTTAAAGTTATTGATAATAACCTATATGTTTATTATGACCATAAATTAATAACTTTACATACAGTTTCTAATAAAAAAATTAATTATCATGAAAATCATCACTTAGCAATGATGAGCTTAACTTTTAGAAACTCGGATAAAGAAGATGTTAAAAACTATGCAGCTAAACATTTAGAGGAGATGAAAAAGTTTAATGAACAATTATCAACAGTTACAGAAGAACTTACATGAACTTAAATTAACACAAATCAGCCTACAAATAGATGACTATATTAATAAAATAAATGAGCATAAACTAAGCATTGTAGACGCTTTGTGTGAGTTAACTAGTAAAGAGGTTGAAGTTAAAAATTTTAATGCTGCGCACGCTATGGTTAAAGTAGCAGCATTCCCGCACCTGAAAGAATTGAAGGACTTTGATTTTGAGTTTCAACCTAAAATAAACAAACAACAATTTTTAGATTTCGAAAGCTTACGTTTTTTAGATAATAATAGCAATATTATATTGATAGGCAATAGTGGCGTGGGTAAGACCCACCTTGCCACGTCAATTTGAATTGCTGCAGCAAAGAAAAGAGTAAGTACCTATTTTATAAAATGCCAAGATTTGATAGAGCAATTAAAAAAAGCTTATATTGAAAACAAACTTGATGATAGAATAAAACATTTTAGTAAATACAAGCTTCTTATAATTGATGAAATTGGATATTTGCCAATTGGAGAACAAGAAGCAAAAATGTTTTTTCAACTTATAGATAGACGTTATGAAAAGAAAAGCACAATAGTTACTAGTAATATTAATCTATCCGACTGGAATCAAATATTTTTAGACAATATGCTAGCTAGTGCTATTTTAGACAGACTTGTTGATCATTCTACTATTGTAAATATTCTCGGAAACTCTTACAGGACGGCTACTGCATTATCCAAAATATGGTGTTAGTATAAAGTAGTGGACACATTAAATCGAACTAAGTAAAATAATATTTAGTTAAGAAAGGATGTGTCCATTATGGGAAAGGGCAGAAGATACGATCAAGAATATAAAGATATGATAGTAGAATTATTTAAGTCAGGAATGAGCTTAGCAGAGCTAAGTAGCTAATATGGCATTGCAAAATCAACAATTAACGGCTGGGTTAAAGATGTAAAAGAAATTAAAGTAGATGAAAATGAAGTTATGACATTAAAGGAAGTTAAGGCTTTAAAAAAAGAAATGGCAAGAATTAAAGAGGAAAATGAAATATTACACCAAAGGCGGGCTTTAGCCAAAAAAGCTATGGCCATATTTGCAACAAGAAATTAGATGAATTAATAGAATTTATAAATAGCAATAAAAACAAACATGATATTAAGACTATATGTACCGTTCTAGGCGTAGCCAGAAGCACATATTATAAATCTTTTGATAAAACTAAATCTGCAAGAGAATTAGAAAATGAGGAATTAAAATCAGCTATTAAAAGGATATATAAAGAGAATAAAGGCATATATGGTGCTCCTAGGATTCATCATATACTTGGTATAGAAGGATTCAATGTATCATTGAAGCGAGTTCAAAGACGAATGACTGAACTTGGCCTTTGTGCAGTAACTGTAAAAAAATACAAACCTCATTCAAGTAAAAAGGTAGCAGAAGATTTAGAAAACGTTTTGAAAAGAGATTTTACTACTACTTCTATTAACGAAAAATGGGTAGGAGATATTACATATATTTATACTATCAAAGATGGTTGGTGCTATTTAGCTTCAGTTCTAGACTTATATTCTAAAAAAATAATTGGCTACGCTTTCGATCAGAGAATGACTAATGATTTAGTTGTTAAAGCCTTAAAAAATGCTTATTACAGCCAATTTCCCGATAAGAATAAGCAATTAATATTTCATAGCGATTTAGGCTCTCAATACACTAGCAATGATTTAAGGGAGCTATGCAAAGAGTTTAATATTATACAATCGTTTAGTAAAAAAGGTTGTCCATATGATAATGCTTGTATAGAATCTTTTCATTCATTAATAAAAAAGGAAGAAATATATAGAAATACATACCGTACCTTCGAAGAAGCTAATATGGCTATTTTTAAATATATTGAAGGTTGGTATAACAGAAAAAGGCTACACTCTTCTATTAATTACATGACTCCAGATCAATGTGAATTATTAGCTAGAAGTGCAGCATAAAAAAGTTTGACTTTTTGTGTCCAAAATATTGACATAAGACCAAGGTACCCATACAGAGGATTCTGATATAGATATCGGAATTTATTACAATCAAGAATCATTTGACCTGACAGCGATTAACCAAATTGCTACAGAGTTGGATGATGAGAATAGAAACAACCTTGTTGTACCTCCCGGAGCGTGGGGTGATTGGATCAATGGCGGCGGATGGTTAGTTATGAACGGGTATCATGTTGATCTGATTTTACGTGATATAAAACGGGTGGAACAAATAATCAAAGATACGGAGCAAGGAATTGTTACTGCAAATTATCAGACCGGGCATCCCCATGGTTATATAAGTGCTATGTATCGTGGAGAATTGGCTATCAGCAAGATACAATATGCTAAAAATGAAAGCTTATGCGAATTAAAAAATCAGGCGGAAATTTACCCTGGTGCTCTAAAGAAGAGCTTGATAAACTTTTTTTTATTTGAAGCAGAGTTCTCTTTAATGTTTGTAAAAGCAAATGCGGGAGCAGAGGATAAATATTATATTGCAGGCCATGTTTTTCGTATTATTTCATGCTTAAATCAAGTACTATTTGCATGTAATAATGCTTATTGCATTAACGAAAAGAAAGCTATAAAACTGCTTGAAACTTTTGAATATAAACCTAAAAAATATGCCGAAAGGGTAAATCATATTTTTGAAGTACTCGGTCTTTCACTTTTTGAATGCTACGATATGACCGAGAAGCTTTATAAAGAAGTGAAAAAAATTGCAACGGAGATAAATAACTTTTTAAACGAGGGGGAATTCAGATGAAAGAAAACAAATATGATGA
>NZ_KV804326.1:0-383 GCF_001811315.1 Bacteroides sp. HMSC067B03
ATTGGCATTGCAAAGATAATCAAATTTGTATTATTATAAACATTCATTTTAAAAGAGTATGAGCATGTTGAAAGAAAAAGTTACGGGGATGGCTACCGGATATACAGTAAATGCACCACAATGGGTGAATACGTCCACACAAGCACCAGAGTTCAAGTCCTTTTATAAGACCGTCTCCGGGAATGAAGGGAATAAATGCAATTACCCGACACGTTTAGACCTCTACGGCTGTGGATGCTTTCACGACTGTTCTTATTGTTATGCAAAGTCGCTTCTTAATTTCAGGGGACTATGGCATCCAGATAATCCGTCCGTTTCCCGGACGGACAAAGTGGAGAGGAAGATCTGCAAATTAGAGCGGGGAACAGTTGTGCGTTTGGGTG
>NZ_KV804327.1:0-1914 GCF_001811315.1 Bacteroides sp. HMSC067B03
GGACAAATACCACAAAAGAGTTGACATACAGCGAGGCAATGTATCTCTGCGGCTATTTGAACGGTACGAAAAAAGAAAACCGGGATCTAACCATCACCGAACGGGAAATAAGGAGACGCAGATCGGCTGTCCTGAAGAGAGTGCAACGGATCGGAATCGACACAACGGACTGGGGAGCGGTGAATGCGTTTTGCCTTGATACCCGGATAGCAGGAAAGAAGTTCCGCGAACTGGACGGGGAAGAACTTCTCCTGTTGATACCGAAGCTGGAATCAATATTAAAGAAGAAAGAAGATGGCGGGTATTAGTGCGGAACAACACCGGATAAACCGGATTAATGAATTACTGGATCGGCTTGACAAGATTCCCGGTGAACTGGATGCCATACACGAGAAATTGTATGCCGGAAATATGGATCGCAATACATTTGCGAAGTTGGTAGACCAAAGGTCATCGCTTTATATTGAAGCGGAAAATAAGGAACGGGAACTGAAAGAAGTATATAAAATCAAATTGTAATTAATCATTTAAAAATTTAATAGTATGGATATTAGTAAATTGTCAAAAGAAGAAAAGGCTGAATTGTTGCGTAAACTTAAAGAAGAAGAAAAAACAGAGTCCATCCGGCGGAAGGAAACCTACGAAGCGTTGAGACATCAGTTCATGTTCGATGTGGAAAGTAAACTCATGCCAGTAGTGAATGACGTTCAGGGCTTTTATGATTGGATTGTAGGTGAAAGCAAGGCTTTCCGTAACGTGATGCGTGAATACGGTCAGCTCCGTATGCGTCAGGGTGAAGAAACCGCCACTTTTTCAGTAGTAGACGGGAACTTCAAACTGGAGGTAAAAAGCAACAAGGTGAAAAGTTTTGATGAACGTGCCGATCTCGCTGCCGAAAGGCTGATTGACTACCTGAAGAATTATATAGCCCATTCGGAAAAAGGAGTCGATGATCCGATGTATCAAATGGCGATGACGCTTCTCGAACGTAACCGTCAGGGAGATTTGGACTATAAGTCTATCAGCAAATTATATGAATTGGAGTCACGTTTTGATGAAGAATATGCGGCTATCATGCAGTTGTTCAAAGAAAGCAATGTGGTATATAAAACCGCAACTAATTACTATTTCCATAAGCGTGATGAAAACGGAGTATGGCGTCGTATTGAACCTTCATTCTGTAGATTATGATTATAGCAGTTGACTTTGACGGAACCATTAGCCGGGGGAAATTCCCGGCTATTGACGGAGAGCAGCCATACGCTGGCGAATCGCTTCGGAAACTACATGATGAAGGACATAAAATCATTATTTGGACATGCCGTACTGGTGATCAGTTATTGAATGCCATCAACTGGCTGTTGGAACGCAAAATACCATTCGACCGTGTGAATGACCATGATCCTGAAAATATCGCTAAATATGGAGAAGGCGGGAAAAAGATATATGCCCATTGCTATATCGATGACAAAAACATCGGAGGTTTTCCCGGATGGCTGGCATGTGTGGAGGAGATTGAACGGATGGAAGAAGCCTATAAAACTATTTTAAAAGAGGATAAAACTAAAGTATGAACAAGAAGAAGGAGATAATACGCACTATCAGAAATTTTAAAAGGATTCTGAAAAGTGGGAATGTGAAAACGATATTGGTCGTTAGTGATTGGGATATATATATAAAAACATACACTATTGAGGAAATTGCTGCCCGTTTCTTACGAATAAAAGGTTATAATGTACAAATTACCATATCGGATAATACGGAGCACCCTTCCTACCAGTTTGGTTATATACGATTCTATCGTTATGCCAGAATCAAGTTTAATTCTAATTAGCAAAAAGATGAATGCAAAAGATCAAAGAAAACTGTGCAAAGCCGGCTATACAATCCTGCGTCGCCATGATTACCCCCAGC
>NZ_KV804328.1:0-1672 GCF_001811315.1 Bacteroides sp. HMSC067B03
GTAAGCGTCTCGGCGATGCCGTGTTTTTCTTCAAAAAATCAGATAATCCTTTTCTTTTCAGATTCTACTTCTGTTTTCCTTCCATTTGTGTGGCAATAAATCTCTATATATTTTCCTGTCTGTATTTGGTGGTAACTTCGCCGCTTTGTTAATCACATCGGCTATATATTCGAATGTATTTATGCCATGCATCCTGCACGAACATGCCAATGAATATAGTATTACCCCTCTTTCAGCTCCCTTATGGCTTCCGAAGAAAAGCGAGTTTCTTCTGGATAGTGATATATACCGATTATACCTCTCGACAAGGTTGTTGTCCAGATAATACTCCCCTTTGGTAAAGATATCCTCTATGGCCTTCCACTGGGATAGTGTGTAATTAATGGCCTCCGCCATTTGGCTTTTCGGTAATAAGTCCGGCTTTGCCTGCAGGCTCAATAATTTCTTTTTTATCTTCCTGAGTATTGGCGGGGCATACTGTTTTCTATGTGCAAGATTGTCTTTGATTGTCCATCCCTGATAGCCTGTCCGATGTTCATGTTCCTTTTGGTACAGTTGGTTTATCATTTCAACTATCTTTCGGGCGTCCGGTTCCTTATCCTGTTCAAGAAACTTTCGTTTGACGTGCTGAAGACATGCGATCCTCGTGATATTGTGATATTGGTCGGTTTCCAGTTTCCTGTATGGGGCGTATGCATCACTTTGTACTGTTCCTTTATAGGTTTTGAGGAAATCAAAAAGCACCTCCTGCCTGCGTGATCCGCCCTCATAGAAATAGAGCACCAGCTTTAAGGTCGCTGCCGCCGCTGCCCAGATATACCCTTTTCGTACCCCTTTGCCTTTACTGTTCTTTTCCGGAACCAGTACTTTGTGATATGTTTCGTCACAACAGAGGTAGGGATCTTCAAGCACCACTTCCCTGAGTGCTTCATAGAGGTTTTCGAACAAAACAGCCGTTTTACCCAGCAGATGATGGGCGGTGGGCTTCTCGAGTTCGAACCCGTTCTCCCGAAAGAAGTTAACGATACGTTCCACACTCATGGAGTAGATATATCGCAACTGGCATAAACCGGCAACGAACGAACCGTCATATTGGGAATTCAGAAAAGGGGCGGCGGGGGCGCAACCGCTGAAGACCGTTTCATTAAAGCTATAAATATTCTGTCGATAAATGTACTTAATGAACTTTGGCGGAATATAGACATATCGGATAGAATCACGGTATCCCATAAACTTGGCAAGAGACATACTGAAAAGGGGATGGTCGGGATTGACTTCGATTATCTTTTCTTCCAGTTCAAAATGCTCTTTACGTTTGGAGTTGTTATTCCCCCGTTCTTTGGGGGAAGCGGACGGACGGGACGGAGCTGTCTCAGAAGCGGGTTGCGGCTTATCAGGTATTTGCTTTTCAGACTCATTGCTGATAAGCTTACTCAAACTGCGGCTAATGTTCTCCTGCTTTTTCAGTTTGCCGTTCTTCAGCGTCAGCGCTTCTTCCAGAGATTGAACGGCATCGGTCAGTTGCTTAACCTGTGAAGTCAGTTCACAGATCAGACGCTGACTTTGTTGCTCACGCTGGTCAGCAGCTTTAATCTGTTCCTTGAAATGTCTGTTCTGTTCCTCCAGAAGCTCTATGACCCGGTCTTTTTTCATACCTCAAAGATACGAAAAA
>NZ_KV804329.1:0-68286 GCF_001811315.1 Bacteroides sp. HMSC067B03
GTCCTGTAAGCAGGAATACAGAATCAGACCAAAGGCAAGAAGTCCGACAAGGTAACAAACTGGTCGTTTGATTCTTTTTGTTTTCATATTCTTAGATTCTAGTGAATAATTATTTTAGTTGATCTTCGAAAATCCTTCGTAATTCTCTATGCATCTCATAGGTTTCAAAACCGTATACTTTTACTTTTTCGGTAAGCACTTCATTGGCTAGTCGGTTTGCTTTAGAGATACGCTTTTGCTGATAGTATATGAGAGCTAACTTGTATCGTGCTTTCTGTAGGGAGGGGACCATAAAGTGAGCCGTCCAATAAGCAGCCTCAGCCTCTTTTATTTTGTCTGTACGTTGTAGAGCGTCGCCTTTAAGAATATAGGTATGTGTGCTTGGATATAATTGTTCCCAATAAGTAATCTTATCCAGTAAGATACTGTCTCTCTGTAATTTGTAAAGAGTATGACAATAGTATGGCCAAAATATTGTTTCATTCTTCATTGCTGTTTCCAGCAGTGAAAGGTTCGTCATAATTTCTTCCGGTGATTGGTTGGAAGTACGATGGGAAATTTGATATAATTCCCGGTGGCATTGAAACATTTTTATTAGTAGAGATCCCTGTCCTGCTATGGCAAGGAAAATGACTGCTTTCAGAAATATGTATTTGTGAGGAAGTTGTTTAATTACACATTCTCTTTGTCTGTTGGACATTTCTGCCAGTGCTATAGTCATAACAGCCAGAATCGGGAAAGTCTGGTCGGGATAAGAAAATAATCCCCAGGTAAGTCCGGCTATGTATATCGCTTGGGCAGATAAAGATTGTATCTCTCTTTTCTTATATGAGAAAATGCAATATAATATTCCAATATAAAGTAGCAATCCTGCCACTCCATATTCTACTGTCCAGCGCAAAGGTTCATTGTAGACATAATGATTATTATCTGCCAACTGTTTTTCATATATGTTTCCTTCTTTTTTCAGATATTCACCTTGATAATGCATATAGTTGGCAGTAAAGCCATGAGGACCAAAGCCGGTAAAAGGCTTCTCTTTTATCATTTGTGCGGTAACTTTCCAGATCAGTATTCTTCCATCAGCTGAGGCCGGTTTGAACTGATATAGCAAGTACGAAAGTAGCGCAATTGTAATCAAGGTTGATATACCCCATCGAAAAGAGATTGAAAAGCGACTATAAATGGAATAGCTGATGATAGCTAATACTGCTATCCAGGCGGAACGACAGTGAGTAAGCCACAATATGGGCAGAGCTATAATACACGTAAGAAAACTCACTAAATAAGTATATCTATGGATTGCATCTGACTTGAAATGCGATAATACCATTATCGGAGCACTCAGTAACAAGCATAATATTCCGGCATAAATTGTAGGGTTGCCATAAGGACCTGTTATATCAAAATGAGGATGATGGGAGGGAAGTATATGCAGTATCTGCATATAACCGATAATTGACAGGACTAAGGTAGTTATGAGGATGATAGTATATAAGAGAGTGCCATTTAATCCTCCTGTCTGACGTATGCTCCAATATAGTATGATCAGAGCAAAACGGGCTAACCCGAAAAGGTTAGAGGTAGGAGGATAAAAGTATATGTTCCCCACCGCTATTAAAATAACTAATAAGTCTATAATAGTTAGTCGGTGAATGAATTGTTTAGTGGGATAGAAAGCTGCAATACCTATTACTGTCGCTAGGAATGTACAGGTAAACAAGAATGATTGATGAGGAACATCAGGTATTTCTTTTATCGGATTGAATAATAAGCCTAATAAAAGGAATCCGATAAGTAAGGATACTATATTTTTTCTGGTTATTGCCATCTTTGTTTTTAGGCTTGATTTTCATTATAGTATATCAAATACTTCCTAATAATGGAATTGGTGTCAATAAAGCGAAAAGAGGAGATTATATAAACCTCCTCTTTTCTTTAGAAGTTCCTAAAAACCTTGGCTCTTACCTTAAAACCTATTTATCTAACTTGGTTATTTTCACCCAGTCAATTTCCATGATGGCAGGTAAGTTGGCATCATCGATAGGGCCTGCCCATGAGCCCTCTCTGTCTCCTCCCAATCCCATGTTCAGGATGAGGTAGAATGAAGAGTCTTTCGTAAACGGCCATTGCTTCATTTCCGCTTCATTCTCTAGTTTCAGGTTCGAATAAGAGAAAGTTTCCTGACCATTGACGAAGAAAGTCAGCTTGTCTTCGCTCCATTCTAAAGCGTAGATGTTCCAGTCTTGATAATTGCAAGTTACTTGTGCGGTGTTGGACGGATCTTTGATGTTCAAATCATACGTGTAGTGAGTATGTATCGTATGATGGATTACGGATTCTTGTTTTACATGTTCCATGATATCGATTTCTCCGCAATTCGGCCATCCGTCATAGATATACTTCTTCGGCATCATCCAGATAGCAGGGAATGCGCCGTTGGGGTAACTGGTGATTTTTGCTTTTACTTCCACCCGTCCGAAGGTGAAGTCAAACTTGCCTTGTGTCTCGATACCTCCGGCTTTGTATTCGTCGCCAATTTTTTCAGCTTTGAGTATCAGTCTGCCGTCTTTTACGTAAGCCTGGTCATAGCTTTCGGACATTTCGTCGTTCCAGTCGGAACCTGCTTTCTGGCAGAGTACCCATTTGGTCGGGTCCGGATTGCCGTCCACATCGAACTCGTCCATGAAGAGAACGTCCTTCATGGTGTCGTCAAACTTGGTCAGTACAATAGTATAGGTCGTTGTCTGATTGTCTTCGGTGGTGACGGTCACTGTCTGCTCTTTTTTCCAGTTGTGTACAAATGTTGCCGGGTCCGGTGAGATGGTGGCTCCGTCGCTCATTAGCGTATAGTCTACGCCGGTGATGGTATTGGCATCCTCGATCGTACCGATTTCCACTCTGTGGGTTGTCTGGTCTATCTTCCCATGATAATAGGAAGTCGTATTCGCTGACACATTATTTATTGCTACGGCAAAAGCGGTGAGCGGATATTTTTTTTCCGGAGTGATGTAATTGGTCTCATCATCCGAACAGGCAGCAGTGGAAAATCCGATGATTGCCATGTTCAGTATAAGTAATATTTTTCTTTTCATCATACTCTTTTTCTTTTTATTGATTTTTGAGTTTGTTAGAAGCGATTGCCTGATTGGGGGAGTTCAGGCAATCACTATCTTTAGAGAATTAGTCTCCCCATACTAGTGGAGCGATGTATTCCCATTTAGTCAGTGTGGCACTGCCGCCGGAAATTGTCATCGAGAAATTACCCCCATCTTTGGTATCCGAGAATGGTACTTTGTAAGTATCACTTGTACCGTTAGCGTCTATCACACCGTCGCTGGTTGCTTTTCCTATGACTGTACCGTTGAGAATCCATTCCGAGTAAATCCATGATTGTGTTGGATCATTGGCATCTATAGCTTCGCGTATCTCGAATGATAATACGTTTGGCTTGCTGGTATCAACATCACGGCCGCTGTTCTCATTGTATACGTCACCGTTCCACGGTCTTGTACTTAATTGAGTCCGTTTGCTCAGAATATGGAAGCGAAGTTCTACGTCTCCTCCATCAAATGCTTTTCCGCTCCAAGAGAAGAAAGTAGTCAGACTGGCGTCGCCAAGCGGTTCCCAATAGAAGCTGTAATGACCCGGCATTAAACCACCCGGTCCGTAGTAAGCACCACTGATGGATCTGTTTACTTCAGTAACCACAGGTCTTTGTGGATTCGCTTGTTTGATCTTGATTGTCTTCATAAGCGGAGTAGCGCCTTCGGCAGCTTTGGTGCTCAGTACGATAATTCCAGTACGGACAGAAGAGCCTTCGTGTGCGTCTACGTTAATTACGATATCGGCAGAACCGTTGAATGAGGTCTTTTCAAAGTGATACCAGGTATCATCTGCTTCGTTTTCTTTGGATACTTCCCATTCTGCATTCGATTCTACGTGGATGGTGAGTTGCTGAGCCTGTTCATACATAGCAAACCACTTGCCGTTTTCCGGTGTATCCGGTGTCAGCAATACACCGTCTTGTATGCATTGTACTTCTCTGGCTATTTTTCCGTGCCGGTCATAGATGGTTACAATACCGGTACGTTGTTCGCCTGTGTTCGGTGAAGCGGTGACAGTGATTTCTCCGTTCATTTCGCCCGATGCTCCGGATTGGATGGAGAGCCAAACATCACCGTCTGTTACTTTAGCAGTCCATTTCTGATTGCTGAGTACGCTGAATGTTTCGCTGTTTCCTTCCTGGTCGATCATATCCACACCTTCTACATTCAGATAAGCAGTACCTTTCTGGGTCAGAACGAATCTTTTTCCGGTCCAGTAGTCACTTTTAATGTTGAGCGTGTCTATACGGTCGTCCAATTCAGTGTTTTCTTTGCAGATAACAGTTACGGTGTAGGTTTCACCTGCCTCACCCGTACTGGGTGAGATGGTGTACCAATCATATTTTCCGAATACTTCCCACGGGTCAGTTGACTTGACCTGGAAGGAGACTGGTTCCGGATTTTTCGCTTCAACCAGATAGGAGTCTTCTACTCTATAGCGCAGGTCTACCCATTTCTCTGCTTCACTGTCATCGCAACTCTGCAATAAAGAGAATGCAGGTAGCAATGTGGCGAGAGAAATGCCTGTAATTATTGATTTTCTGATATTTAATCTCATACTCTTGAATTTTAGGGTTCGGTTATTATTCTACTGGTTCCCATGTGATAGACTTCACGGTGAAATTGGAAGCTTTATTTGTGGTATGCATTCTGAAGTATACAGGTGCTCCCGGTTCGGTTGCATAAGGATCGGTTATGTTATTATCTAATACGGCAACCTCAACACCATCAATAATCAGTTTAAGAACTAATGCGTTCGAACCTTCTTCTTTGTTGACAACAAGGAATTCGATCTTCTTCACTACATTCGTTTGTTCCGATGTCCAGGTAAATGTTTTCTGAGTCCAGTTTAAGCCTGAACCTCCACAAGTAAAGTTACTTTCTTTATTTGCGTAGAAATGCAAATGGAAGTTTGTATTTCCTGAGTTGGGCCACATATTAAACTCAATCCAATCTTCTCCGGTTAAATTGATAGATTCGAAATCGAATGCGAGACGTCCTTTTTTGAATAAATAGTTAGTGACTATTCCACTGCCATAGAGTGTCATGTAACCGGTTTCCTCATCCACAACATAGTTATCTGCTCCTCCTTCTTTCCAGAAAGCAGTACCCTGGCTGATGTCGAACGTAATGCCGTCAAATCCGTCGATGACTTCTTTGGTCTTCATAATGATGTGGCCGACACGGTTTACCATCAGATTATTAGTCGTTGTTGTCGTTACTTTCAACTCTGTTTCACTCAGTGCCTCAGCTTTCAGCCAACTCTGATATTCCTTAGGAACTTCAACTTTCCATTCTTTGTTTGCGCGAATCAGTACAGTCTTTTCCATACCACTGCCTGTTCCGGGCATGCTGATTGTTGTACTTTCGGGATCTTCTTCCAGTTCAATGATCACTCCATTTTGAGTAATGGTAAAGGTGTATTCTTCAAACTCAGTTTTTACAGTCAGCGTGCCTGCTCTCTTGGCGCCTGCATTGGCAGGCAGCGTCACAGTTACGGTTTCTGCTATGGCATCTTCATTACCTGTACCGGATGTTTTGTCGATATTGGAAAGGAAAGCGGTGGAAGGAATGATTTCCCAAGCTTTGTTGGAAGCAATGGTAAAGGTGATGCTGCCGCCTTCTGTCGGTACCAGTTCATCGTAAGGAACCACCACCAGGTCTTCTTTCGAAGCCTGCTCGATAGTAACTACCTTGGTGCCTTCAACGCCTTCTGCCTTGATAGTCAGTTTGGCTGTACGTGCTTTCTTTCCTGTATTGTTTTCCATTGTCACCACAATCTCCGACACCAGTGAGCTGGCTGCACTCATCGAAGGAGTCGGCTTGCACCACTGCTGGTCGCTTTCGATCGTCCAGGGAGTGTTGGAGCTGATATTGAACACTACATTGCTCGGAGAAGTTGCCAAAGCAGTGTAAGACTCCAGAGCATCTATCTGGATATTGAGAGGGCCTTCCGGCTGTGAGTCGATGTCAAACTCCTGGCATGCTACAAAACTGAATGTGCACAGTGCAAGAATCAGTTGCATTAACGTGTTGCTATATAACTTTTTCATATATCTTTTAAATATTAGATTAGACAATTAATTACCATCCTGTGTTTTGAGGATTTAAGTTTGTATTCTTGTATAGTTCGCTTTGAGGGATCGGATACAGATACATGCAATCTCTCCAGTTACGGGTTTCGTAAAGGTTCTTGTAGAAGTTGAACGTACCGTCCGCCTGCTTCTCGATCTTTACTCCATATAGTTCCCGCTGGGTAGTATCGGCAATCTTCCATCTCCGTACATCCCAGAAACGATGATCTTCGAAAGCAAACTCTACACGCCATTCATTGTACAGGCGTTCCATGAATTCATCTTTTCCCATGGAAGGAATCAACGGCATATCGGCATTCTTTCTCACTTCATTGATAGCCCACAGAGCAGAATACTTATAAGTCTCATCTGTGTAGTTGACATCATTGAAAGCGTTGACCATAGATTCCGCATACGTTAGTAATGTTTCCGCATAGCGGTAAATCACCCAATGATGCTTGCTGACAGCTTCTTTACCCGGTTCGAAGCTGGTAGCTTCCTGAATGTACTTGCGCAGGAAGTATCCTGTCGGTGAACCGCCTTGTGATACGATTCCGTCGTCGGCGCCACCTTTGAAGGTTTCAATGGTGTAGTCTTTAAACGACATTCCGTTGGCAAGAATAGCGCGGTAGAAACGTTTGTCACGATTCTCATAAGGTGATTGCGGGTCAAATGCAGGGTCTTCGCAAACCCATCCTGTGTTTTCTAGGGTTACTTTGTAACCGTTGACTGTCTCGAATGCGTCCACAAGGTTTTGTGATGGGTAATTGCTGTATGGGATAAGACTGGAAGTGCGTGTTCCCGCAGTCATGCGAAGCGGGAGATTAAACATTTCGAAGTCCGAATTATCACCATTGATCCTCATCAGTACAACTTCTTTTGAGTCGAGGTTGTTGGCACTCTCCTGGGGGTCGAGAGAGTAAAGCCCTGTGTTGATAATATCTATTGCTGCTTTGGCAGACTTTTTCCACAATTCGGTATCCATAGAAGGATTGTGTAGCTTACTGGCAGCATATAGCAGTGCTTTTGACTTTACTGCCATTGCAAAGCCTTTGGTCACTCTGCCGATTTCTGCTCCCGGTTCGTTTACATAGCTGTCCGGCAAGTTATTGGCAGCGTCGTCGCATTCACTGACAATGAAGCTGATTACTTCGCTGAATGGTGTCTTGCCGATTGTATTGGCTTCCTCTTCAGTCAGTACTTCCAATGGCATGGCGATGTCACCGTAGCGGCGTGCCAGTTCAAAGAAGTAGTGTGCCCGCAGCACTCTGGCTTCATAAGGGAAATATTTCAGCTGCTTCATCCAGTTTGTATATTGTCCGTCGTGCTCGTAGCGTGTGAAGTCCACTTGGGCAATCTCTGCTATAAAACTGTTGGCAGCACGTATACCACGATACAGGGTCCATGAATCGTCATAAGTTTTAATAGGCGACCAGTTACCGTTATTGGTATTCTGGATATTATCTGCATAGGCTCCGAATTCGCCGTCATCACTGGCACAGTCGCGCATGGAATATATGTCTTCGGTGAAAATTCCGCCGGAGGTCGCAAACAGTCGGTAGCCTTGTGGCATGTATGAGTATACGTGGGTAAGCATTGATTTGCTTGTACCGAAATACTTGTACATGTCTTCTTTTGTCTTCAGGTTGTTCGTTTCATCAAAGTCAAGGTAGTTGCACGAAGCAAAGACCAACGAAGACAAAATGGTTAAGAGTATGTATTTGGTTCTCATAATGTTCATTTGTTACTTTGCATTAAAAATTAAGTTTGATACCTGCCCAATAACTTCTTGTCGACGGATAAGCGATGCCAAGTTGTTCCGGGTCGGCAAAATGGAGATTGTCTAATGAGAACAGATTGGTGCCTTGTACGAATACTTTCAGGTCGGCAAAGCGAGTCTGCGATTTCGGGAAAGTGTAAGCTACCAATAGGTTACGAAGTTTCAGGAATGAACCGTCACGGTACCACAGTGAGCTGGCACGATAGTTATTCAAGTTTTCTTGAGTAGTCAGTCTCGGCATGGTTGCATTGGTCTTATTCTCCGGTGTCCAGCTTATTTCTTCATTCAGGAATGTATTTGAAATGTTGCCATTGCTTACAAGTGGACTATAAAGCGGACTGTTGAGCAATGAAACAGTGACTCCGGTCATTCCCTGGAAATCAGCGGAAAGCTCCACTCTCTTGTATGAGAAGTTCAGATTGAATCCGAAATAGAAGCGTGGAACAGATGAACCGAACATTTTCACAACGTCTTTCTCGTCGATGCGGTTGTCACCGTTCTGATCTTTGTATTTCACGTCACCGGGAGCTACGTCCGAGAAGGTTTGTTGCGGACTGTTGTTGATTTCCTGCTGGCTGTTGAAGAAGCCGATAGCTTCCAGACCGTACATCTGTCCGATACGGTTGCCCTTGGTATACAAGTAGTCGTACTCCTGATATGCCTGGTTTACATTGACTACCTCTGTATTCAGATATGACATGCTGGCACCAATACCATAATGGAAATCACCGATCTTATCATTCCAACTCAAAGAAGCATCCAGTCCTTTGTATTTATAGATTCCTTCGTTCACCTGACCTACTGTGATACCGATAATACCGGAAGTAGAATTGGCACCTGACACAAGTATATCCGAACGTTTTTCGTAGAAACCTTCTACTGTTGCATTCAAACGATTATCAAAAGCAGCGAGATCAAATCCGAAAGTCGCTTTCTGTGATTTTTCCGCTACCAGGCCGATAACCGGCAGATCGCCTTCGCTGCCACCGGACTGTCCTCCGGCATTCACTCCGAAGTTATAACCGGCACCGCCGCTGCCATAAGACTGACGCCATAGTTCGTGGCTCAGATTGCCGTCCCATCCGGACAGACCGTAAGAGGCGCGAATCTTAAAGAGATTGATCGGTGTCACCTTTTCCATAAACGCTTCGTTGGAGACGATCCATGCAGCAGAAACGGCAGGATAGTTCGAGTATTTGTCTCCGTCGGGCAGGTAAGCTGATCCCGAACGGTTGAATACGGCATTGAGGCTGTAACGGTTGTCGTAAGTATATGTGGCGTTCACCAGCACAGACTGATTCTTCTGAGAGTTGTTTCTGCCGTTTTTGACTACAGACTGCATATCATAAATCAATGCTCCTCCCACCTGATGTTTGCCAAAAGTGCGGTTATAATCCACCTTTGCCTGGAAATCGCTGCGTAGCATCAGTCTTTCGAAAGGCTGTGTATGCCCCAGTGTTTCGGAGTCTGTACCATAAATGGCAGGAGTTGTCACCAGTGTACCATCGCTGGTGATACTTGCATTGCTGTTCATGTAACGATACTCTTTATTGGTGGTTTCATTCATTCCTCCGATATTATCGAAAGAGACGGATGCTTCGGCTGCCAGTCCTTTGGTCAACGCACTTAAATCCTGACGGATGCTCAGGTCGGCGAGTAGTGTTCCGTATACGTTACGGATGTGTCCATAGTCTTTCAACAGAGCTACCGGATTACCGGTTCCGTACACAGAGCTACCTCCATAAATGCCATTCTCATAACGAATGGGGAATGCAGCAGATGGAATGCCATAGATTTTATTGAAAATAGTGTTGCGTCCATAGCGGGTACCTCTGAGTTCTTTCAGTCTGCCCACAATACCGGCTTTCAGCAATGTGCTTTCCGTCACTTTTACGTCCAGATTGGTACGCACAGTCAGACGTGTGTCTGTAGGTGTAGTGTCGAAACGTGTATCTTCCGTGTTTTTTTTCAACATGGAGCGATCCCGGTAATAGTCTACTACCGTGTAAAAACGGAACTTGTCACTACCTCCGCTGAAAGACATTTTCAGGTTGTGGGTCAATCCTGTGTTGTTCAGCGTTTCATTCCACCAGTCTACATTCGGATAATCATACGGATAGATTCCTGTCCGGAAAGCATCCAGTTCCTGTGCATTGTAGCGTGCAGGCAGACCGTCTCCGCTTAATGCGGTGTTAAGAGCGTTCGCATACGTATAGGCATCTGCGAAGTCCGGAGAACGGAATTGGGTATTGACACCGAAATTATAGTCCACATTTACCTTCAGACCATTGCTTATTCCGCGTTTAGTCGTGATCAGTACTACTCCATTCGCACCACGCATACCGTAGAGAGCAGCGGCTGCCGCATCTTTCAGAACGTAGCATGATTCGATTTCCATCGAAGTGATGTCGCTGATATCACGTGGGAAACCATCAATTAATACTAGCGGGGCATTTCCGTGTATAGAGAGGGTGGATACGTTATCGGCTGACGAGCCTGTACCCTGATATACATTCAGACCTGCCACTTTTCCATACAAAGCTTTGCTGATATCTATGTACGGGGATTTTTCGAATGCGGAAGCATTGACTCCGTTGATAGAGTAACTGCTGGTCCGGGAAGATACGTTCATCTGGTAGCCGATGCTCAGTGTATCTGCCAGCTGCATTTCCGAAGCAGCTTTCGATGTCTGTGCATTCAGGGATACCGAACCTCCCAGGAGCAGAGTGATTAATATATAATTTATTTTATTCATTGTTCAAACGATATTAGTTAACGTGTCATTTACCAGCCCGGGTTTTGGGTCATTCCATATTGCTTGTTGATTTCCTCCTGAGGAATCGGAGCCAGATACCACTTGGTATCCCAGTTGGTAGCCCAGTAATGGTCTCCCAGTTCGATCTTCTCGAAGGTGAACTCAGTCGGATTGTTCAAGTCGTTACCTCTGCTTCTGAGTCCGTACAACTTCTTCTTGAAGTCGCTCTGACGGTCTCTGCGAACGAGGTCGAACCAGCGTACTTCTTCAAATCCTAATTCGAGTGCTCTTTCTCTCAGTACGGCTTCGAGGAACTGATCGTGATTCATTGTCTTGGAAAGTTCCGGCAGACCTACTCTCTTTCGTACGTCGTTTACCATTTTGTAAGCCTCGTCGGTAGGGCGTCCGTTGACTTCGTTGAGTACTTCCGCATATCCCAGCATGATTTCCGCCAGACGGGTGTGTGACCATTGTACCGGACCTTCGCGATCGTTGTTTTCCTGTAAGATGTACTTCATGATCAGGAATCCGCTACCGTCTTTGTAGTCGGCATGGTTGATATAAACAGGAGCTGTTGTTCCGTTGCAGTAGGTGTCTCCAGGACAAGCTACATTTTCATACAGACGTGGGTCGCGGGTGGGCACCATTTCGCCTTTTGTAAAGAACGGTTGCTTGGAGGGTGACTTCCAGTCGAAATTTGCCGGAAAATCAGTTCCGTCTTCCCACGGAAACATATCTACATAGTTCAATGTAGGGCCGCTGTAATAACGTTGGCCGATAAAGCTGCTGTGAACATCGGAGCCATATCCTTGACGGGTAGAGATTAATATTTCTGTTCCGCCGCGGTTGTAGTAGGCCTGACGATAGGCCAGACGTCTTGCCCGGTGCGTCTCTTCCGTAGGTTGAATCAGTTCGTATTCACCCCGTCTCTGTACTTCCGTGAAAAAGGCTGCGCCTGCTTCTGCGGCATCTTTCCATCGTTGGTCGCTGTAATTTCCGTAGCAGGTATATTCGTCTGCCTCCGGATGCCATTTGGTGTTTGAGTTGAAAGTCGGACTGGCTGCCCATTGCAAGACCTTGAACTTTAATGCCATCGCTCCTGCCAGTGTCATACGTCCGTCATCAGCTTTCTCGGCTTTCCAGGCCAGATTGGAGTTGATGGCTTCGTTGAGCAATCCTACGATCTTCTCTACCGTTTCGGCAAAAGTGATACGGGGGAAATTCATTGTCTCGTTTACGTCTACATAGTGGTCCAGCCATGTCACACCGCCTACATATCTCAGCATTTCGAAATAGCAGAGGGAGATCAAAACTTTGGCTTCCGCGATCCGTTCACTTTTCTCGCTGGCTGTCATGTCGGGCACTTTCTCTACGTTCTCGATATATAACCAAGCGTAACGGATGGTGGTCCAGTCAGACTTGCTTCCATAACGGTAAGCAGAATTCTTTGGGACGTTGTTGGCACTGAGTGCTCCGTTGTAATAGAGCTTGACAGGCCCATCACTGATATTGTCACGGAAACTGTAACATAAGTCTGTGATTGATTCAAGTATGTTCACACCCAATTTGTAGTCAGAGCCGGTCGGTAGCCCATAAGGTAATCCGGTATATGCTTTGGTCAGCACCTTTTCGGCATTTATTTTCGAAGAGAACATTTCTTCGGTAGTCGCTCCGGAACTCTCAGGCTGGTCGCCCAGAAATTTATCTCCGAAGCTGATTTCAGAACAGGAGGAGGCTATCAGTACGCAACCTAATGCTATTCCGAGTCCTTTTATTATTCTATTCATACAGTCGTTTTTTAGAAGTTAAGATTTAAACCGAAGCTATATACTTTGATCAGCGGATAATCTCCGAATCGGTTAGGATCACTTTCCGGATCAAGATATTTAAGCGGTGAGAAGGTCAGCAGGTTGTAGCCGCTGAAGTTTAATCCGAGTGAGCTGAGGCCCAGTTTCTTTAGGAATTTCTTTCCGGTGATGGTATAACCGAAGCTCAGGCTTTTCAAACGGAGATAGGAAGCATCCACTAGCCAAAGAGTAGAGGGCTCGGAGTTCCAGCTTTCCGATTCTTCCGACGGACGTGGATAAACAGCTCCCAGTTGGTTTTCCGGGGTCCAGCAACCATCGTAGAAGTAAGTCAGCAAACCACGCTTTCCGGCATTCGTATAAGGGATGCGGTATTCGATGTCATACATTCTGTTAACGTTCTTGGAACCTACCCATTGCATGGTGAAGTTGAATCCTTTCCAGTCGAATCCCATGTTCATACCGAAAACGTATTCCGGACGGGTAGCATAACCTGCTACGCTCTTGTCATTACCGTCCACGATGTGGTCTCCATTGAGGTCGGCGTACATGGCGTCACCCGGATATACCTTCTGATAAGGCTGAGGCAGTTCCGGCTTTAAGGTCAGTTCGCCGTCAGCTCCGGTGATGAAGTCGCTGTACTGATAGAGACGGATGTAGTTGTATACTCCGGTCTGGCGTCCGGTAGAGCCACCGGTCTGGTTCATATAAGAGAATTGCTTGGGCACTTCGTCCATATAGAGGATTTTGTTGCGTGCGAAAGAGACGTTGGCATCCACATAATAATTGAAGTCTTTTCCGATTTTATCGCGCCAGCCGAGAGAAACTTCGTAACCGTGGTTGTCTACCTTACCAATGTTCAGGTTAGGCAGTGCAGTTGCGATGATGCTTGGAGTCGATTCCGGAGAGATCAGAATACCTGTGCGGTGTTCGATAAAGTAGTCGAAGGTAGCGGACAGGCGGCTGTTGAAGAATTTAAGATCGATACCGTAGTTCTGCTTGTCGACTGTTTCCCAGGTTACTGCCGGGTTACCCATACGTGAGATGGCTGCTGCCGATTGGGAAATCGGATTGTCCACACCGAAGCTGTAACTGCCCGATGATCCCCATACGGCAGGCATGTACATAAAGCGTGAGTCCACTCCCTTGTCGTTACCGACACGTCCCCAGGATGCTCTGAGTTTCAGGTAGTCTACGATTTTCTGGTTTTCCATAAACTTCTCGGCAGTTGCGATCCATCCGGCAGAGAAGGAAGGGAATACACCGAAACGTGTGCTGCCCGGAGCAAAGTTTTCCGAACCGTTGTAGCCGACGTTTACGTCGAGCAGATATTTACTTTGATAGGCATAAGTAGCACGTCCTACCAGTCCTACGTAGTTACGGGGCAGATAAGTGTAGCTGTCCGGATAATAGTTACGCGACTGATTGTAAAGGAACAGACCGGATATTCTGTGGTCGCCGAATGTACGGTCATAGTTGATACGTCCTTCCAGATACCAGTTCTGTCCGCGTCCGCTGCTTTCCGAGTAAGTGAGCGGAGTATCGCTGCCGCTGGGTACATAGATAAGTGATTTATCGTAGTCGGGATCGGTCTGTGACATCGTACCGTTGGTGTCAAAGTATGATTTATAGTACACGGTCTGCGCTTCGATGGCGCCTCCCGTACGTACTTTTTCCAGTTTGAATTTATTGTCATAAGCACCTTTCACGGAAACGCTCAGTCCCGGAGTGATAAAGTCCAGTTTCTGTGTGATGTCCAAATCCAGATTCAATGTCGTGTCATACGTTTGATTGTAACCTTGTCCGTAGAATACGAACATACCGTCACGCATCACTTCTCCCAGCGGAACCATATCTTTAGGAATCAGTGTACGTACTCCGTTGATAAATCCCGGTCCGGCAAACGGATGTGACCAGATCTGTGCGATTACCCAAGGATTCTGGTCTTCTCCTGTACCCGAAACGACGCTGCGCGGTTCCTGTATCTTACCTAAAACACCACCGACACCGAGTTTCATCGAAGTGGTCTTGGTCAGATTGGCATCGATATTGGCGCGGTAGTTATAGCGGTTGTAACGATAGTTATTGTCGTACATTTGTCCGGGAAGTTCTTTCAGAAGTCCGTTCTGATAAGTATAACCTACTGAGATGAAGTATCGTACATTATCGCTACCGCCGGAGATATTTAGGTTGTTCTGGCTTTGAAGATAGATATTATTAAAAATATACTTCTTCCAGTCCATACTGGGATACATGATGGGGTCTGAGCCGGTGCGATAGGCTTCTACCTGTTCCGGAGTGAAGTATAACTTAGGATTCGTAACGTGGTCCATCTCCTGCTTCATATTCCAGAAGCGTGCGAACTCGTAACTTCCGGTCTGCTCTACCAGTGAGATGGGCTGTTGCAGACCCAGTTTGGTGCTGGCGGAAATCTGCGTTTTGCCTGCTTTACCTCTTCGGGTGGTGATCAATACAACGCCATTAGCACCTCTTACTCCGAATACAGCGGTGGAAGAGGCGTCTTTCAATACTGAAATACTTTCGATTTCGTTCGGGTCGATTTGTGAAAACTCACGTTCTATTCCGTCTACTAAAACCAAGGGCTTGGATTGTGAATCATTTAATGAACCGACGCCACGTACGTAGATGGCAGCAGCATCTTTACCAGGCTGTCCGGTAGTCTGTACGGAAGATACACCCGGCAATGCTCCTGCGAGGAGGTTCGTGATACTTGTTGCCGGAGATTTGATCAACTCTTTGTTGTCAATGGAGGAGACGGCACTGGTAAGCATGCGCTTGTCCTGATTACCGTAGGCGATAGCTACAACTTCCACTTCACCGAGGTTCTGTGCATCTTCTTTTAAGGAAACATTGATGATTGTTCTGTCTCCGACCACAATCTCTTGGGTTACATACCCGATAAAGGAAATGTTCAATACGGATTTTTTGCTTGGGGCGACGATCGTAAAGTTACCGTCAAAGTCTGTGATTGTCCCAATACTCGTGCCTTTCACAGTCACATTAGCTCCGGGAACGCCTTCTTTGAGTGTTTCATCCGTTACTCTACCCTTAATTGTGATACCTTCCGGGGGCAAGGCATACATCAACGGTATGAATAAAAGAAACGTAACAAGAAAGCAGAATCTTAAATTGAGCGCGTTTCTCATACTGTTTAATTTGATAGGTTAATAATATATTTAGTTTATAGTTAGGTCAACCGGATTGGGGGTGACTTTTATTCTCTTTATTCTCTCTTCAGTTTCTAAATATATCCTTTGCTTATGTGCAATAAGGTTAACTTCATTTATCTTTTAATGATGATGCAAAATTAGGGACGATGTGAAAAATGGACGTGCAATATTCACCAAATTAGGTGCACAAATAGCTAGAAACACTATCTGTAACAAATGGGTAGACCTTGATACAAAATTATAGACGGAATGGAAAAGGAGGATTTGTAAGGAACAATGAAAAAGCCCATCCTGTTATGTTGCACATAGGCAATAACAGGATGGGCATCTGATTGGTTCTTCTCTTTGGAGAATATGTCTTGTCTAGAAGCTGAAACTTAATCCTCCCAGAAAGTTAAGACCTTCTGTAGGATAGCCCAGATAATACTGGTATTTCTTATTGAGGATATTATTAATCCGGGCATACACGGATACTCCTTTGAACACATTATAGCTGGCTCCGGCATGCAGGTCGCTGACTGCTGCGGCTTTAATGCCTTCTACCTTTGTGCGTCCGATATAATCGTAACCGAGATTGATATTCAGTTCTGTGATCGGGCGGAAGTCTGCGCTGAAATTAATTTCGCAGGCAGGCTTCATATACAGGCTGTATTTTTCTTTCGCATCCCAGTTGCGGTAAGTTCCAGCAGCGGACAATGCAATGAGGTCTTTATATTCATAGCTGATCTTCATACCGGCGTAGAAGTTGTTGGCATTGCTGAATTCCAGATTCAGATATTGATGTGCTGTGACCGGAGAGGAGGAATTCCCTTCCTGACCATCACCGGCGAGTGAGGGATCATAGTTGACAAATGTTTCTTCCTGCACCTCAAAGAAATCGTCTTTCAAATCCTGATAACCGCCATACAGATTGATCCATAATCCGGGATAAGGACTCGCTTTAAATCCTATCGCTGCATTCAGCTGTTCGTATGTATCAAGAATAGGGGCTGCCGGCAAGGCATAAGGACAGATCGTTTCCAGTCTGCGGAAATCGTTGACCAGCTTGCCTCCGGTAGCTTGCGCATAGAGTACGTAGCTGTCGGAAAAGATATACTGTGCTGTTATATCCGGAGACACGCGGAATGATTTACCGCTGCCGAATGAGAGATCCACATTGGCTCCTGCACGCAGATTCCAGCTGTCGCTGCTGAGTTTATAATACGGATTCAGTGCCAGAGCGGTACGGTTCTCGTATACCTGGAGGTCGTCAGCAAGTTTCAGGTCTTTATTGTAGATGAGATTACGCATGTCCAATCCGATGTTGATGCTCTGTTCGTCGCTGATAGCACCGCTGATCAATCCTTTGGTATGCACTTGTGTTTCTCCGACTTTGTCATTGAAAAAGAAAGTGTTATTGTTCTGACGGTTGTACATCATCAGGTTGGTTTCCGCCTCGAACTGTATGGGATAATTTTCATCTGTCGATTTTACTCCCAGATGGAAGTCTCCTGAAGTAAACTTCTGCTTGCCGGGTTGAACCGGAGAAAGGTTGAAATTGCTGAGCCCGAAATTAGCAGCGATGTTGAAATCTACCTTGTTGAACTGGTGGATATAATCGATATTCGCGCGGGTACGGTAATAATAAGCATTCCATTTCGTGTCTGCTTCCGGCATAGTCAGTTTGCCATCCATTCCGTCCATCTGAAAGCGGACGTTCAGCTTGTCCCTGCCCGACAGACGGAACAGGTAATTGGCAAGGAGATCCAGATTACCGTAGTTTCCATATCCAGCGCGTATATATCCGGGCTTGCTGCCGGGCTGCACTTCCGTTCCTACATAGGGACGCATCAGGTCGGCAGGAATAGAGGTAGCCGGGAAGAAAGTAGTGGCATATTCCACTTCTTTTTTGCTGACGGTAGGTTCTTCCACTTTGGGCAGCACATTCACTTTGGAAGCATCCAAAATGTCCGGATTATATTCCTGTTCTACGACGACCGTGCGGTTCATGGTCGTATCTTTCGGCTGAGTATTCTGTGCCTGAAGGTTGGACTGCATCAGAAATGCCAGTGTAAATCCTCCTGCTATATAAAGAGTTCGTTTCATACTTTTCAATCTTTACTTGTTTAGTTTCTTTAGTCTGTCTTCAATCATGCTCTCGATATCGTCATTGCCCTGGTAGTTCTGTTGCAGGCTCAGCAGATACTGGCGTGCGTCGAGGTCTTTACCCATAGCGACATATACGTCCGACAGGAGGACAAAGCTGCGTGCTAGCCAATAAGCGTGTGGCGTACTCTGTTCGATGTAGTTGAGCAGCTCTTTTTCTGCTGCCGCATATTCTTTGGCATCGTAAAGTGCTTGGGCAACTTGGTATTTAGCTTCGGCACCATAAGAATTGCGGGTATCCTTGGCCAATTCGCGGAAATCATCCAATGCTTTCTTGTCCGCTTTCTGATTCTTATAAGCCTTCGCACGATAATAAAGAGCTTCGTTCTTCAGTTCTGGACTAAGCTTGGCTTCAGCCAGCACCTCGGTTGCTGCATGAATTGTTTCCACGTCGTCTCTCAGCAGGAAGGCACAACGCAGGATGCCGGTTTCGGCAAGCTGGCGGCGTTCTACATTGGTCGCTTTTTCTTTCAGCATCTTGTAGCTTGTCAGAGCTTCTGCCATCTGTTGCTGGTTGAACTGTACTTCCGCACGCATGATCAGCGCTTCTTCTGCAAATGGATTGTTCGGATATTCAAGCAATTTTCCGGAGTGGAGGAGCACCATATCATAATTCTTCTGCTCATTTCCAATCTGGCAGAGATAATAATGCGCATTCAGGCTAAATGCTCCTTCCGGGAAGGTTTGCAGATATTTATTAAGGCTGCTCTTGGCTTCTTCTGTTCTGCCACGTGCATAAATCTTTTCAGCAGCAGCATAGGTCAGAGAATCCTGCTCGCTGGCATCAAAACGGATATGTCCCGGCATCGCATTGGCTAAGGCAGCAAATTCGTCGATGCGGTTCAAATCTACATAGATAGATTTCATATCGCGCATTGCCAGGCGGGCTTCTTCACTGCCCGGATACTTTTCAATTACTTGTTTATATGCATTGATTGCCTGATCGAAGTTACCGTTCTGATAGTACAGCAAACCGATTTCGGCTGCGGCTTTCCGGCTGACAGGGCTTTCGGGATATTTCTCCAGCATTTCCTTGAAGGAGGTAATAGCCTGGCTGTTGTTGTCCATCAATACATAAGAACGGCCTTTCTCGTAAATGGCGTTCACTGCATACGGAGAAGAAGGATATTTGCCCACCAGTCTGTTCAGAAGAGTGATCTTGCCGGTATAGTCTTTCTGCAAACCGGATACGAGTGCCAACTGATAGAATGAATAATCTCCGGAAGGAGTATTCATTTGTTCGGCTTGCGAATAATAATGTTTGGCTTCTTCGAAGTTGCGCACATTCAAGTGGCAGTCTCCGATACGGTTGTAGGCATCTGCAAGTGCTGTTCTGTTCTCTCCTTTTTCCAGCTGGATATATTTTTGGAAGTAATTACTTGCCTGTGTG
This sequence comes from Bacteroides sp. HMSC067B03, assembly GCF_001811315.1. Taxonomy (NCBI): domain Bacteria; kingdom Pseudomonadati; phylum Bacteroidota; class Bacteroidia; order Bacteroidales; family Bacteroidaceae; genus Bacteroides; species Bacteroides sp. HMSC067B03. The sequence continues at coordinate 19,248 of NZ_KV804329.1, forward strand.
TAGTCCTTACGGTGGAAGGCAATGTATCCTAAGTTGTAGTTGGCGAGTGCATACATTTCATTATTAGGCTGCGTGGTCAGTTGCAGGTAAGCGTTGAAATCGCGGGCGGCTTCCATCATTCGGTTGAGGCGGTAGTAAGATTCTCCACACCAGTAGTAAGCGTCCGCTTTGGTCTGGCGGTTGTACTGTCCGATGGCAATAGACTGGTTCAGATATTGGAGAGCCTGCTCGAAGTTGGCATTGGCAAATGACTGTGTGCCCAGCTGAAAGAGAATCTTTTGTTTGGCTTCCATGATCTGTGCACTTGGTTTTGCTATTCGTTCGATAGACTTCAAGGCAGCTTCGTAGCTGCGGGTATTCATATAAACTTCTACCAGATAGTTGCTTACTTTCTCGGCATACGGAGATGTCGGGAATTCATTGAGGAATTTCTCAAAGGCGGTTACCGACTCACCGAAAGCTGAATAGGAAGTTTCGTGCAGGCAAAGTGCGTAGTTATAAGCAGCCTGTTCCTTAATCTGGAGATTGGCACTGGAAGCGGCGGCCTGTTCGAAAGCCATACGTGCCTTGTTTTTTTCTGCCAGCTGTAGGTATGAAAGTCCCATGTGCAGGTAAGCATTCTGTGTCAGTGCATCGTTGGTCGTAGTCACTTGTCCCAGCATTTCTGCTGCTTTGGAGTAGACTTTGGTTTGGTAATAGGAGAGGCCCAGCATATATAGCGCATCACGGCGGGGAGCGGAGTGGTCTCTGTCCAGATAGCCGGTGAATGCTTCTACTGCCTGATGATATTGGCCGAAGTGGTAGTAAGCATCTCCCAGAATACGGTACATTTCGGCGGCATGTTCGTTGTTAGGATAGGCCGACAGGTAATTCTGTGCTACAATCTGTGCCTTATCGTAGTTCTTCTTGATGGCATAAATCTCTGCTATATAATAAGGTACGAGTGCTTTGTATTTGGGATCGTCCTGCAAGGGGAGGAAATCTTTCAATGCCTCGTCATAACGTTTCTGAGTGTAACGGATGTAAGCAAGATAGTAGCTGCAATCCTTTGCATATTTGGGACTGCTGGCACGCAATGTTTCAAACCAGATGGCGGCTTCTTTCAGATTATCGGTCTTCATGTAGCAGGTTGCCAGTTGGTAGGTGCGGTCGTCACGTTCTTCATTACCCAACAGATCGAGGCGGGTAGAGTTGAAGAGAGCTAATGCCTCATCATATTTCCCTTCGTAGAAATAACAGGAGGCCAACAACGAATAGATGCGGTTGGCATAAGGAGTATCGGGATAACGTTCGAGGTACTTACGTAGTAACTCGATGCGGTTTTTGTCTTTCAGTTCATAAGCCGAACTGACTAACATATATTCTGCGTCCTGAAGGAGACTTGCTGTTGGCTTTTGCTTTACAAATGCTTTCAATGCAGGTATAGCGGCTGCATAATTTTTTTCCTGGAAAAGTTCTTTCCCTTCTTTATAAAGGTTGACAGGAGAGGTTATCTTTTCGCTTGTCTGTGCGGAGATGGCAATCGGCGCGCAACACAACAAGGTGCAGATAATTCGTGATATTCTTTTCTTCATAATCTAGTGTTTTGACAAAAATACGACTATATCTTCCAACGAAAACCCTTTGAAAGTTATTTTATAATCATTTAAATCTTTATGTAAATTATCTCTCATCGATTTTGAATCCGAGATACTTATTCTTTTTTGACTCTTTTTCATCTTTCTGATGAGGGTAATTAAGTCTGATGTTGAATTTCATGTGATTGTTGTTTTTATAATTAATGGCGGTTACAAAGATAATACGAATCTTAGTATTTTCCTCATTTAAAACGTTTTCTGATACCCGAAAGTTTAGTAAACCCTTTAGTTAACTGTGCTGAGCCAGAAACTGTACAACTCCCCGTCGAATGGAATCCAACCCGAAATCTTCCGGACGTATCTCCGATAACGGCAGAAAGAAAGCATCTGCCACGTCATCCATTGCCGAGAAATGGCTCATGTCTTTTACGGTACAAAGAAAGAACATATCGAGGGTATGCACGGGAAAGCCCGAATAGATATAGATGTTCGGCAAGGAGAACTGATAGACCGCTTTGTCCACCTTCAATCCTGTCTCCTCTAATACTTCTCTGCTTACACCTTCTTCTCCTGTTTCGTTCATATCGATAAACCCTCCGGGAAGATCGAGAGTGCCTTTTGCAGGTTCTTTGGCACGGCGGCAGACTAGCAGTTCGTTCTTTTCATTCAGAATCAGCGCCACAGTAGCGGCAGACGGATTGAAATAATAAACGAAACCACAGTCTGTGCATTTCTTAGACTTTTCATTGTTCACTTCGAAATGTGGAGAACCGCATTCGGGGCAATACAGAAATTGCGCAAGAGGATGTTTCATAATTATCAATTTTATATAAAAGATTGTCTGCCCACAAAAATATAAAATCTTTTCTTCAGATATGGAATAATGTGATTACAAAATAGTAAATACCCCGTCCTATTAGTATCATTAACAACAATCATATACAAATTAAAAGAATCAGGCTATGAATAACAAAATGAATGTTCCTTTATCGGGAATTATTCCTCCGTTGGTAACTCCTTTACTGGATGATGATGTATTGGATGTGGAAGGTTTGCAAAAACTGATTGAACATCTCATTGCAGGTGGCGTACATGCTCTTTTTGTGTTGGGAACTACCGGTGAATCGCAAAGTCTCAGTTATAAATTGAGGGTGGAAATGATTAAAAATACCTGTCGTATAGCGAAAGGACGGTTGCCGGTACTGGTATGTATTTCTGATACCTCGATTGTGGAGAGCGTGAACCTTGCCTGTATAGCGGCTGATCATGGGGCCGATGCTGTCGTTTCTGCTCCTCCCTATTATTTTGCGACAGGTCAGCCCGAATTGATCGAGTTCTATGAAAATCTGTTGCCTCAGTTGCCGTTGCCCTTGTTCCTGTATAATATGCCGACTCATACCAAAGTGAACTTTGCACCGTCTACTATTCAGCGGATAGCAGAGAATCCCGGAGTGATCGGTTTTAAAGACAGTTCGGCAAATACTGTTTATTTCCAGTCGGTGATGTATGCCATGAAAGATAATCCGGACTTTTCGATGCTGGTAGGACCGGAAGAAATAATGGCGGAGTCCGTGCTTCTGGGGGCTCATGGCGGAGTAAACGGAGGGGCGAATATGTTCCCCGGACTGTATGTGAGCTTATACAATGCTGCAAAAAATGCGGATATCGAAGAAGTGAGACGTTTGCAGGAAAAAGTGATGCAAATCAGTGCCACGATCTATACGGTAGGGCAACATGGGTCCAGTTACCTGAAAGGTCTGAAATGTGCTCTCAATCTACTGGGAATATGCAGTGATTATGTAGCTGCGCCTTTCCATAAGTTTGAACAACGGGAAAGAGGAAAGATATGGAAAGCGCTTCAAAATCTGGGAGTGGATGTAGTGTTGAGGTAATTAATTTAACTAAAAATGAACGGCTATGTCTATTCTCGACATTATAATTTTTTTATTCTTCACGGGGGGAGTTGTTGTCTTCGGCTGCTCTTTTTTCAACAAGAAACGTTCGTCGGAGGAGTTTACTTCGGCAGGACGTTCCCTTCCGGGTTGGGTTGTGGGAATGTCTATTTTCGCAACGTATGTGAGTAGCATCAGTTATCTGGCTTATCCGGGCAAAGCATATATGTCCGATTGGAATGCTTTTGTATTCAGCTTGTCCATTCCGATAGCTTCGTACTTTGCTGCTAAATATTTTGTACCCTTTTATCGTTCTATCGGAAGCGTATCGGCTTACAGCTTTCTGGAAGAACGCTTTGGCCCCTGGGCGCGCATGTATGCGTCATCATGTTATCTTTTGACACAAGTTGCCCGGATGGGCTCTATTTTGTATCTGCTCGCATTGCCCATGAATGCTTTGCTGGGATGGGATATCAAAATGATTATTGCAATAACCAGCATCGCTATTATTGCCTATTCAATGCTGGGTGGTCTGAAGGCGGTGATATGGACGGAAGCAATTCAGGGATTTATTTTGATTGGTGGTGCAGTCGTTTGTCTTTGTGTACTGATGTTTAAGATGCCCGAAGGACCTGCCCAGGTATTTCAAATAGCGATAACTGATCATAAGTTCAGTTTGGGAAGTTTCGGAAGCAGTTTGACCGAATCTACTTTCTGGGTATGTCTTATTTATGGTGTGTTTATCAATCTGCAGAATTATGGCATTGATCAGAACTACGTACAGCGTTATCTGACCGCAAAGAGTGATAAGCAGGCTAAGTTCTCAGCTCTTTTCGGAGGTTATCTCTTTATTCCGGTTTCTGCCGTGTTCTTTATGATAGGTACGGCATTGTATGCATATTGCAAGGTATTTCCGGAATTTCTTCCGGCAGGAGTTGAGGGAGATGCAGTCTTTCCCTATTTTATTGTGCATGCGCTTCCGACCGGATTAACCGGATTGCTGATTGCCTCTATTTTTGCTGCCGGTATGAGTACGGTGGCTACGAGCATTACCAGTTCGGCTACTATCATTCTCACGGATTATTATACCCGCTATATGAATAAAAAGCCGACAGAAAAACAGTCGGTGAGGGCCTTGTACATTTCTAATGTCTTTATTGGAGTAATTGGCATTTTTGTAGCACTGGCGTTTTTGAATGTAGAAAGTGCACTGGATGCATGGTGGGCTTTGTCCTCCATCTTTAGCGGTGGTATGCTGGGACTCTTCCTGCTGGGGTATATTTCAAAGAAGGCGCGGAATGTTGACGCCGTTTTGGGAGTGATCTGTGGCATTATCGTTGTCGTCTGGATGAGCTTGTCTCCTATCTTCTTTAAGGATGGTTTTATGAGCGAATATGCAAGCCCGTTTCATGCTAACCTGACCATTGTCTTCGGAACCATTGTTATCTTTCTGGCAGGCTTTCTCAGTATGCGTTTGCTGAAAACAAAGAAGTAGAAAAAGGCAGCTTCACTGGCAGGCATATTGGTTTCATCTATTATCCGATAGAATTATTCGATTGGACTTTTTTTGCAAAGGCGGGGTTTCTGCCTTTATCTTTGCATCAGAAACAAAAAACAAAACGATGTTTCTGATGTTATAAGTCAAATCAATTAATAACAATAAAAGCAATAAAGAGTATGGAACCAATTTTAAATTCTCAACTTCCTGAATTCAGCGTTCAGGCTTTTCAAAACGGAGCCTTCAAGACAGTAACCAACAACGACCTGAAAGGTAAATGGGCAATCCTTTTCTTCTACCCTGCTGACTTTACATTTGTATGTCCGACGGAATTGGTAGATATGGCTGACAAATATGCTCAGTTCCAGGAAATGGGTGTGGAAATCTACTCGGTAAGTACTGACTCGCATTTCGTACACAAAGCCTGGCATGATGCTTCCGAAAGTATCCGTAAGATTAAATATCCGATGTTGGCAGACCCGACCGGCGCTTTGAGCCGTGCACTGGGTGTGTATATCGAAGAAGAAGGTATGGCTTATCGTGGTACATTCGTTGTCAATCCGGAAGGAAAGATTAAAGTGGTGGAACTGAATGATAACAATATTGGTCGTGACGCCAGCGAATTGCTTCGCAAAGTAGAAGCCGCACAGTTTGTAGCTACTCACGACGGAGAAGTTTGCCCGGCTAAATGGAAGAAGGGCGAATCTACTCTGAAGCCAAGCATTGACCTTGTCGGTAAGATTTGATAGATCTTGATAATGTGTGTGAAGGGCCGGTAACGGAGACGCTGCCGGCCCTTCTTTTAAAAGAATGAAAGGAGAAAGAGAGATGTTAGAACCTGCATTAAAAGAACAACTGAAGGGTATTTTTGCCGGACTGGAGGCTGATTTCACCTTTGATATATCCGTGTCAGCCAGTCATGAAAGCCGTGCTGGATTGCTGGAGTTACTGGAAGATGTAGCCGAATGCTCCACCCATATCACTTGCGTGGTAAATGAAGGAAGCGGACTGAAATTTGCGATATGGAAGAATGGGCATCCAACAGGAATCACTTTCCGTGCTATTCCCAATGGACACGAGTTTACTTCTTTGTTGCTCGCTATCCTGAATTTGGACGGTAAGGGAAAGAATTTTCCGGATGAGGCTGTCTGCAATCGTGTAAAAGCGTTGAAAGGTCCGGTACATTTGGTGACTTATGTTTCACTTACTTGTACTAACTGTCCGGATGTGGTACAGGCTTTGAATGCAATGACAACGCTGAACCCTTCCATCACACATGAAATGGTTGACGGCGCACTGTATCAGGATGAGGTGGACGCATTGAAGATACAAGGCGTGCCTTCTGTTTTCGCTGATGGAAAGCTGCTTCATGTGGGGCGCGGTGAATTTGGCGAACTGCTTGCTAAATTGGAAGCGCAATATGGTATTGATGAAACCAAAGCGGAAACGGAAGTGAAGGAATATGACGTAATCGTGGCTGGTGGAGGTCCTGCCGGAGTATCGGCAGCTATCTATTCCGCCCGTAAAGGATTACGTGTGGCGATTGTTGCCGAACGTGTCGGCGGACAGGTAAAAGAAACGGTAGGTATTGAAAATCTGATTTCTGTTCCCGAAACGACAGGAAGTGAACTTGCCGATAACCTGAAAACACATTTGTTGCGTTATCCGGTAGATCTGTTGGAACAGCGCAGGATAGAAAAGGTGGAACTTACTGGAAAAGATAAATTGGTGACTACCTCCGTAGGGGAGAGATTCATTGCTCCTGCATTGATTATCGCTACCGGTGCAAGCTGGCGGAAATTGAATGTTCCCGGCGAGAATGAGTATATTGGTCGCGGAGTAGCTTTCTGTCCCCATTGTGACGGACCTTTTTATAAAGGAAAGCATGTAGCAGTAGTAGGCGGTGGAAATTCCGGTGTTGAAGCTGCTATTGACTTGGCGGGTATCTGTTCTAAAGTAACGGTCTTTGAGTTTATGGATGAACTGAAAGCGGATAATGTACTTCAGGAAAGACTCAAATCTTTGCCGAATGTGGAAGTTTTTGTTAGTGCACAGACTACTGAAGTGATTGGCAACGGTGATAAACTGACAGCCTTACGCATCAAGGACCGTAAGACGGAGGAAGAACGATTGGTAGAACTTGATGGTGTATTTGTACAGATTGGCCTCTCTGCCAATAGTGCTGTTTTCCGTGATGTGGTAGAGACAAACCGACCGGGTGAAGTCGTGATTGATGCCCATTGTCGCACCAATGTCACTGGCATCTATGCAGCAGGAGATGTATCGACTGTGCCTTATAAGCAGATCATTATTTCTATGGGTGAAGGTGCTAAAGCTGCCCTTTCTGCCTTTGATGACCGGGTACGCGGTGTCATCTGATAAAATAGATTATTTATACATCCCCCCCTCTTGTATAAATAATGGCCACAGAGATTCTGATAAAGTCTCTTGTGGCTTTTATTTTTTTCTTACCTTTGTCATACAAATATTTAACCCCCAATGAAAAACATGAAAAAGATATTTTTACTGATTTCCGCCATTTTATTCATTGTTCCGGTGCAGGCGCAGCATACATTGAAGTTGATGACTTATAATATCAGAAATGCAACCGGTATGGATGGTGTCTGTAATTTCCAGCGTATTGCAAATGTGATAAATAATGCTTCTCCTGATGTAGTAGCTGTGCAGGAAGTAGATAGCGTAACTAATCGAAGCAATCAGAAATATGTATTAGGCGAGATAGCAGAACGGACGCAGATGCATGCCTGTTTTGCTCCGGCTATTGATTTTGACGGTGGTAAATATGGAATTGGCCTATTATCAAAGAAAGCTCCGATCCATTTGCAGACGATGGCTCTGCCAGGTAGAGAAGAAGCACGGACATTGATTCTGGCAGAGTTTGAAGATTATATTTATTGTTGCACTCACTTGTCACTCACTGAAGAGGATCGGATGAAATCGTTGGATATTTTGAAGGCTTTTGCTATATCTTATAAGAAGCCTCTTTTTTGGGCGGGAGATATGAATACCGAACCGGAATCGGATTTTATCAAAGAGTTACAGAAAGATTTTCGCATACTCTCTGATTCCAAACAACACACTTTTCCTGCTCCCGCCCCAAAGGAGACTATTGATTACGTGGTGGCTTTTAAGCAGAATGATAAAGGATTTGCCCTCGTCTCTTCGGAAGTGGTGAATGAACCTGTAGCGTCCGATCATCGTCCTATTGTTGTGGAACTGCGCACTGCTGAAAAGGCGGATAAGATATTCCGTACTAAACCCTATTTGCAGAATCCGGTTGGAAATGGAATGACCGTGATGTGGGAAACCACTGTTCCTGCTTATTGTTGGGTAGAATACGGGACGGATACGACTCAATTAAAGCGTGCGCGTACTATTGTTGACGGACAGGTAGTCTGCAATAACAAGTTACATAAAATACGGCTGAATGATTTACAGCCCGGTCAAAAGTACTATTATCGTGTCTGTTCACAAGAAATGTTGCTTTATCAGGCATATAAGAAAGTTTTCGGAAATACTGCCCGTTCCGCTTTCAGTGAATTTACTCTGCCTGTAACCGGTACGGATTCTTTTACTGCTGTTGTGTTCAATGACCTGCATCAGCATACCCATACCTTCAGGGCTTTGTGTAAACAGATTCAGAATATCAATTATGATTTTGTCGTTTTCAACGGTGACTGTGTAGATGACCCGGCAAGTCATGATCAGGCAACTGCCTTTATTAGTGAATTGACCGAAGGAGTGCACGGAGATTGTATCCCAACTTTTTTTATGCGAGGAAATCACGAAATCCGGAACGCTTATTCTATCAGTTTGCGTGACCATTTCGACTATGTAGGTGACAAGACTTATGGTTCTTTCAACTGGGGAGATACCCGTATTGTCATGCTGGACTGTGGAGAAGACAAAACAGACGATCATTGGGTCTATTATGATTTGAATGATTTCACCCAGTTGCGTAACGAGCAGGTCGGTTTTCTAAAGAAAGAACTGGCTGCTAAAGAATTTAAGAAAGCGAAGAAACGCATCCTTCTGCATCATATCCCTCTTTATGGCAATGATGGGAAGAATCCTTGTGCTGAACTATGGACTAAACTGCTGGTAAAAGCTCCTTTTGATATCTGTCTGAATGCTCATACTCATAAATATGCTTATCACCCGAAAGGTGAATTGGGGAATTATTTTCCGGTTATTATAGGTGGGGGATATAAGATGGAAGGGGCTACTGTGATGATTCTTGAGAAGAGGAAAGAAGAACTCAGAGTCAGGGTGTTGAATGCAAAGGAAGAAACTTTGCTGGATATAACGGTCTGAATAATGTATATGATAACTTGAATCATGGAATTGAATTTCACCCCAAAAGTTAGATATTAAACTTTTGGGGTGATTCTTTTTATATTGATAATACCTATAATTCCTTTTTCTCTTCTTTCATTTTAGTTTCCTCCTGAGATAACAATGAATGTCAGTCCCCAAATGAATAATATAAACATAACTCCCAAAAGTCTGTTTGTGGCTTTGGAGCTATCGATAAATTCTTTCCAGATGAAAACACCCCAAAGAGCAGCAATCATCGGTGCTCCTTGTCCAAGTGCATAGGAAATGGCTGCTCCCGCTTTTCCTGCGGCAATGTAGCTTAATGCTGTACCTAATCCCCAAATGCATCCTCCGAGAATCCCTACCATATGTGTGCTCGCTTTTCCGGTAAAATATTCCTTGTAAGTAACAGGTAAACCGACGAACGGACGTTTCATCACAAGTGTATTGAAGAGGAAGTTGCTTAGGAAGATTCCGATGGCAAAGATGAAGAATGCAGTATAAGGAGTTGCCATTCCTGCTGTTGGTGATTCAAAATTGTTCAAATCCATGGCGGCAGCGACAAACCGGTAAAAGAATGACATCAGTATACCGGCAATAGCAGCAAGAATAATTCCCTTTTTGCTATTATTGGTTCCTGCCTTTTGATTTTTACCGGCTGCAATACCGCTACAAATGATGGCGATAACAATCAGCACGACTCCTGTGAATAGCCAGAACGGATCTCCTTTGGGAGAACTGAAATAATTAATGAATACTCCTAATACTAATGCCAGTCCTACTCCCAATGGGAAAGCTACCGCCATTCCGGCAATGGATACAGAGGCAGAAAGGAGAATATTGGAAGCATTGAAGATAACTCCTCCGATAAGTGCACTGGCAATATATGCCGTTTCCACTTGTTGGATGTCCTCCAGAAAACCTCTTCCCGAATCTCCGAAACTTCCTAGTGTGAATACCAGAAGTAAGGCGAACAACAAGATGCCGATAGTGTAGTCCCAATAATAAAGTTCATAACGCCAATTCTTACTGGCCAGTTTTTGGGTATTTCCCCACGATCCCCAGCATATCATTGTGATAAAGCAGAAGATAATAGCTAAGGTGTAACTATTGACTATATACATAATGATCTTTTTTTAAGATTTCAATTCTCTTTTCCTGTCACTTGTCTTATAAGTGCGTTGCGGGTTGCCCGAATATTTTCTTCCCCTTGAATAGTGAGATATTGGTGTTTACCGCTTTCAGAAGGAGAAAAAATACTTTGTCCGATACTGTCTATGGTGATTGTTCCCTTCTCGGATAATTTGAAATAATTATTTCCCGGTTCTATGGCTTGTAGCACGGATGTCAAATCCCATGTTTCTCTGTCATATGGCATTTCCTGAAATATTTTATATGATACGCACAGAGGATGTTTATAACTGTCGGCAAAATCATTTAATATACTTTGATGAGGATATCGAATCTTGTTTCCTAGTTCCCATCCGCTGGCAATAATCGGAGTAGGCCATTTTTTGAAAGTAATTTGGGCTGCATTCAGATCATTAACAATGTTCCATTCAGGGAAGTCGAATTCATTATCATAGAGTCCTCCCATGACAGATAGTAATTTTACCTTTTGTGCTACCAAGGCTTTTCCATCCAGCTCGCTGTATTCATCTGCTTCCGAGATAAGCAAACGGGCTAGATTTGTTTCCGGACCTAAGGCTATAAATACCACAGAATGATCTCCTTGCTCTGCCAGCAATTTACGCAACAGTTTATATCCTTCCGGAATATGATCTTTTAGGCTTCTTTTTGGATGTAATATTTTATTATTGTCAATAATAGTATCCAGTGTTTGGCGGAGATAATGTCCGTCGTCTGTATTCATCCCATTATAAGCATAGCCTAAGGGTATGTCGTATTTGTCGTTGAAACGACAATAAGCGTCAATATATTCCAGTGAATAAGGATTACACTTGCTTATAGTGATACCTAGCAAATCAATTTTTTCTTTTTTCTCATAATTAAGCAGCATTTGCATAGCTAAAACATCATCGATGTCATTTCCAACATCCGTGTCGAGTATGACAGGAATTGCAGAAGTAGTCTCTTTCTGTTGTGCACAGGAGCAGAATAAAGAGACGGTTATTAGAATGATTGCTATATATTTGAACATATCTTGGGTTTTTATAAGTTATTACCAATATTCTCAATTGTATTGCTGGTTAATGATTGTTGCGAGGAATAAGTTACTTTATAAAGTACGCCTCCTTTGGCATGGAGAGTCTGATTCTCTAAAGTTGCAGTTCCTTCTTTGGTAAATGTGCCATTTACATCATATCTTCCGGAAATGGTTTCTCCAAATTTACCATTCTCTAGTTTGAATTGAGAGTCATTCAAACTATAAATCAGTAAATAATTGTGCATGTCTAATACGAAACCTAAAGAAGCATTATTTGTCTGGAATGTGATTTGTGCTCCAGTAGTACATATTAGTTGTTCTAATTTGTCTTTTGGCTGATTATCGTTAATATTAAATGCTGCAAAATTCTCCGGTTTTACTTTGGCAACGTCTATATAAGCTGCCGCCAAGCCTTTTATGAGACTACGAGTAGGGGGCGTAAAATCTTTTTCTTGTAAATCCCACGTATAAATTCCGTGGTCAATTTGGTCCGGTTCGGTAGTGTTGTTGATAAAGAAGTTGCTGGTAGCCAAATCATAAATATTATAGCCTCCTCCTAATGCGAAAGATGTCAAGATAAGACTCGGACTGTTTGTATAACTACCTTTGTTCTCGGCAACCAGCGCATAATTTCCAGCAATTGATGCGTATGCCATGACTTCATTTTTGAGATGTTTAATATTATCTTTATAAGCATCAACGCCAATGAAATCAATGCCTTGAAGATCGAATACATCTTTGGGGCGAGCATTAGTTGCCTCTGGAAATGGATTAATACCATCACCGTAAATTAGATTGACACGAGTTACTACTTTGTAAGAACTGTTTTTTACAGCTTTTCCTACAGTGTTTAATGCATTTGTGATCATTGTCCAGGCCTTCTCTTTGCTTAGAGGAGTCCCATCCCGATATTTTAAATCTTTTTGGTCGATTCTCCAGCGCATTAATGCATCAGGTTCATTATGGATCTGCGCTGATATAACGGGATGCTTGTCTCCATTTTGAGAATCCCAGTATCGGATGTGGTTAAATAAGGCGGTGATGGCTTTGGTTTCTCTCTCCAGTACCCATTCATCATCAAGAATCATGGTGTATTGGTAACCATAATAGTTCCAAAAATTTCCTTCATCATTCCGGCTGAACCTTTTGTTATATTCTTGAAGTACATATTGAGGTATCAGGTAGGAGAATGAATCTCCTACCATATTCGTACTGAACCAAAGTAATTCCATTTTCAAATTATACTTGTTGACGAACTGCAAGATTGAGTTTACGATACTATAATCGTACTTGTTTTCTTTAGGCTCTACCATATTCCATGAAATTGGAATTTGCACACAATTTAGTCCCAGTTCCTGAGCTTTCTTGAAGTAGTTTTCCACTTCATTAATAGTCATCTTGTCACAATTGAGAAGGGCATCAAGGCGTATTTGTGCACCAAGAAACGGAAAAGGTTTACCGTCAACAGAAACATATGTTTTGTTGTTCTCAGTCACTAGTTTACTTACTTCTATTTGAGAAAGTATTGGTTCGACGTATGTTTCATTATTATTGTCAGAACAAGCTGTTGCGAATAATGAAAAGAAAACCAGTGCGTAAGTTAGTATTATCATTCTTTTATACATAATTGGTCTTTGTTAAATTAGTAGATTATTGGATTATTGCGGGGTTCCTCCTCCTGTCATAGGCCAGCCCGGATTCTGATAGATAGGAGAAGAATCCAAATCACCTCCGGATGAAGTAACCAGAAAATGTTCTGCTGCTATCGGATCGAGATAGTGTGCCATATTCCATTTATAGCCGTTGTAAACAATGTTATTGGCTGTGATGTGATAAGGAGCAAGATAAGTACTGAAGCTACGTGGTGAAACATTTTCTCCTTCTTTAAGAATGGAGTTGCCGTTAGAATCTTTATACCAGTCCCAGCCATACATTTCCTGCCATAAATTCATTCCTAGGATATGGTAGGGTTTGGTAATCATCTGGTCCATTGAACGCCATCTATGTAAGTCCATGCTACGTAAACCTTCCGCCATCAACTCACATCTTCGTTCACGGCGGATATTATAACGTGTGGCATCAATAATTTCTCCGCCGGAATATGCCCCCCAATCAGTTTCTGCTTCTTTTGACATATCTGTAAGCCTGATTGTTTTGGTATAGTCCTCATCAATGCCGGCTCTGCGACGAATCGCTTTCCAGTACTTTTCTGCATAGGAGTCGAGTGAACCATGCAATTCATAATAAGCTTCTATATAGTTGAGATAGGCTTCGGCTGTACGGAATATGATAGAACCGACAATACTTTGAGTGTTATTTGTGTATTTCCCGTCAGGGTTTAATCCTTTGCGTAAGGCATAGCCTGTATTGTACTTTTCTGTAACAGAAGAGGCGGTTATATTGGGTCCCCATTCTTCTACTACCCCATGATCTCCTGCCTGAGTATGCAAATTTTTCTGTCCTGGCTTTTTGATGAAGATGTCTGCACGGGTATCCCTGTTTTTAGTGATATGAATGATATTATTATCTCCCCAATAAGATGAGTTTTCATCTGCCCACATCGGGGATGCATAAATAGGTTCTCCATTTTTAAGAATAAAGGCGTCAATCATGCTTTTAGTAGTGCCTACTCCATTGTTGCCGACACATCCGTATTGACAAACTTCATTTGCCACTCCTAATCCTGTGTTGTAGCGCCTCCATAAAAGTACTTCATTGTATTTCTCCATGTCAATATCGCAGAACATACTGAAATAAGGATTTTCAGGTTCCGAAGAAGTTTGTGGGAATACTCCTGTATTGGCAGTTAATATATTATATTTTTCTGCTATGATTTGTGCCGCTTTAATAGCTTCATCAAAGAAGAACTCTGATTCTTTTTCAATACTTCCGGATTTAAATGAGTAATTAGCATTATAATCTTTATTTGCTCCCGGCCATCCCGGTCCATTGGGTACAAAAGCTGTTCCTTTAAAATTCTTCAGCCATGAGCCTTCGTAAAGTGCGACCCTTGACTTGAGAAGGATAGCGCAGTCTTTGCTTAGCCGGTTCTTGCCTCCGGAAGGAGCTATGTTTTGCATCATTTCTATAGCTTTGTCCAGATCAGATAAGATAAATCTGGCTACTTCATTTCGGGGGGCTCGTTTGCTGATTTCTATCAGAGCTTCACGTTCATTAGGATAAGTTTTAGTAATAATAGGAAAGTCGCCTAATGATTTTAATCTTTCAAAATACATGAAAGCTCTGAAGAAATACATTTCTCCGATATAGTGTTTGATATTGGTCGTGTTTCCGACAATGGCATTGTTTTCATACGATGGAAGCACATTTTCAAAGAAATAATTGCATCGGTAAATATCAGCGAAATACCATGAGCCTCCTTCTTGTCCTACTTTCCAGTATCCGGGTGCATACATTACGTTAGGTTGCATACCGGCCATATTATCTGTGTTATTGTCAATTTCAAAAGTTCCATATCCATAGGTGCCATGAGTAGGTAGCACTTGATATTGATCAGTAGCAAAAGCTGCAATATTACTTTCTGTTGTCAGATATTCATTTGGAGAAAGTTGATCAAGAGGTTCCTGGTTTAGGAAATCATTGCAACTTGTCAAAAAGAGCACTCCGCTCAATAAGGTTGATATCGTAAGTCTTTTCATAATATCCTGTTTTTAGAATGTGACATTTAATCCAAAAGAGAATGTTCGGGATAGTGGGTAAACGTTTCCGTGTCCCCAACTACCGCCTTCGATTGATTCGGGGTCGAAGAAGTCAATAAGGCTCGTAATGGTGAACAAGTTTTCACCGGATGCGAATATCCTAAGGTGCTGCATTCCCATTTTTTGTACAATGTTGTGTGGCAAGCTATATCCTATCTGCAGATTCTTCAGACGTAGATAAGATGCATCTTGTAAATATTTAGTTTGTGATTGCTGGTTTTTATCGGTGTTGAATAAGGGTCTTGGATAGTAGGAATTCAGATTCGTTCCCAATGGACTGGCTTCGTCATTTCGGAAATAATCATCGTGTCCTTTTAGTGCTGTGGAAAACCAGGGCCCTTGTCTACCGTTTGCACCCCAGAAGTAGTAACTACCCTGAAAATAATCTCTTTTCAATGTTCCTTGCCAGAACATTCTGATATCGAATCCTTTCCAATCGGCGGCTAATTCCAGTCCTACATTATATCGGGGCGTGGAGTTACCTATTCTTTTTAAATCACCGTGATCTTGTAAGGTGTGGCTTCCGGCATCAATTTTTCCGTCTTCATTCAGATCTTTATACATAATGTCTCCGGCTTTCCAGTCTTGTCCGAGATTACTTTGTCCACCGTTGATTAATCTTCCGATGTGTTCAGCCATTTCCTGGTCAGATTGTGCAATGCCTATCGTTTCATATCCCCATATTTCACCCACGTATTTTCCGGCATAAAATCCATCTATCAGTCCGGAAGGATTTGAATAACGAGTAATCTTGGTACGACTGTCGGCAAGTGTAAAGCGGGCACTATAATTCAATCCATTATTTAACCGGTCTTTCCACATTAGTTCCAGTTCCCATCCGAATGTTTTAAGATTTGTATTATTGGAACTGGGAACGGCTGTTCCAAGGACTACAGGCAATTTCTCCGAAGGGCCGACCATATCGTCAGTTTTACGAATGTAATAATCAAAAGAGCCGGTTAGCCGATTGTTAAACAGGCCAAAGTCAACTCCGGCATTCCATGTACGGATTTTCTCCCAGGAGAGATTATAGCTGACGAGTGAAGGTGCCCAGGCAATATTGGCTAATGTTCCGTCAATGATCCATGATCCTGTTCCTGTACCGATTGTAGAATAAGTCGGATATAAAGAAGATGTATTTTGGTTACCCAAACTACCATAAGAGGCTCTGACCTTAAATGTGTTGACAACTTTGCTGACAGGCAGGAAGAATTTTTCTCTGGCTATGTTCCAGCCTACTGATGCGGAAGGGAAAAATCCCCAACGACTGTCACTACGAAATCGTGAGGAACCGTCATAGCGTAGATTTACTTCCAGAAGATATTTTTCCAGGTAATCATAATTCAATCTGCCGAAGAATCCGGCGGTAGCCCATCTGTTGTGTCCACCTGCTACATTCGGAGCAACTTTTTGGTTATTTGAATCCATTCCGGTAGAAGTGTTGATAGTCGGTTTTCCCGGATAAATGACTCCTAGCTTCTCAGCAGCTATATCTTTATAATTATTTTGTTCGGCTTGAAACCCGAAAAGAACTTTCATATTATGTGATTTTGCAAAGGTCTTTGCATAATCTGTATAGAGATTTACATTAAAATAATCGCTGGCATAAGTGCCTTCATGTACTTGGGAATCGTTATTCCATGTATTGCCCTTAGTCTTTCCGTCAACACCTGTCTGATGAACAGTTAAGTAATCCCAGTGTGAATATTGTGTGTTGTATCGATAGCTTAAATCTCCAATCAGTCGCCACCCTTTGATAGGTTCTACCGTTATATTCAGTTGTTGGTAGAGCCAAGTGTTTCGTTCTTGTTTTTCACCTCCGTTTTGCATTTGGAGCACATGGTCGTCATATAGTATACCATTCGGGTCATAAAGCGGTTTGGTAGGCCAACATTGGCGTCCGATTTCGGCAAAAAAACTTTCATTAAGATGTGTTGGCTGTACATAGTCACTTCTGATAAAGCGGGTATTGAATCCGACTGATACTATTTTTGATAATTGTGCGTTGATTTTCGCAGATGCAGTATATCTGTTTGAGTATTCATCCCCAATTCTGAGCTCTCCATCCTGACCTAAATAGTTCGCTGATAAATAGTATTGTATTTTGTCTGTCCCGCCAGTAACGCTGATATTGTGCTCGTGTGCAAAGACATTGTCTTTGAAAAAATAGTCATAATAATCAATATTATCATTTCCTTGTGAATATCCGTCTGCCCATAACGAAGGATTATTGGGTACGGGGATGGTAGAATCGGTAATTTTGCCGGCCATATAATCTTTGATGCGGTTTATCCTTTCTTCCGAGACCCAATTGTAAGGTCCCCATCCGGAATTGGCGGCTGCATCATTATAGTATAAGGAGAACGTGTAAGAGTCTAATGAAGAAGGCATATTGATAGGGCTACTTACACGGAAGCTGTTGTTGTAGTTAACTTGCGCTTTACCGGCCTTTCCCTTCTTGGTCGTTACTAAGATTACTCCGAATGGTGCTCTGGAACCATAAATAGAAGAAGCTGCCGCATCCTTCAGAACTGAAATAGATTCTATATCCTGCGGATTAATGGAATAAATATCTCCTTCCATACCATCTATCAAGACTAGGGCGCTTCCTGTAGAACCTTCTCCGATAGTTCCGACTCCACGTACATTGATGGATTGTTTCTGATTGAGACCTCCTCCCTGATTGCTATAAATATTCAAACCGGGAACCTGTCCTTGTAATGCCTGGACTGCATTGGATACAGGGATTGCTTCGAAGGCTTTCGAGTCAATGACTCCGACAGAACCGGTTAAATTAATCTTCTTTTGGGTACCATAACCTACAACGACCACTTCATCCAATAAATTGTCGTCAACTTCCAGTGTTACGTTTATCATTTTTCTATCACCTACTGTAAACTGGACTGTTTTAAATCCGATGTAACTGAATTCGATAGTTGAACTTGGATCCGCTTTCACTTGGTAGTGTCCGTTAAAGTCAGTGACAGTTCCGGATACTATATTCCCATCTTTTACTTTTATGGAAACTCCCAGTAGAGGTTCTCCATTATTATCTTTTACTGTTCCGGATACATAATTCTGAGCATATGTATTCATTGAACATAAAAGTAGGAAGCCCAGCAGGCAGATAAGCTTATGACTTGAGTTATAAGTTATCAGGTGGACAGCTTTCTTTAAGAGAGTAGAATGTCGATTAGTTTTCATAATCCATTAAATTTAAAAGTTGAATGATAAGGCTAATTCTTTTTCTAACATGAAGTGTTTTACTTCATCGAGAGTAGGAATAGACGGTTGGGCACCGGAACGTGTAACAGCGATAGCTGCCGCGGCATTCGCAAAACTCAATGCATCCCGGTCTATTTCCCTTTGGGCACAAATTACAGCCAATGCCCCACAGAACGTGTCACCTGCTGCAATAGTATCAATCGCATTTACTTTGTATCCGGGAAGCTGAATGATTTCTTTGTCGTTTTTCATATATACACCTTGACTTCCCAATGTGATCACAGCATTGCGTGCACCTGCCTGTAATAAGCTTAGAGCGATTTCTTCAAGATTATTTCCTGTATATTCAATTCCTGAGATGAAGGCTGCTTCCAGTTCATTGACGACTAGTATATCAATGGCTTTCATCAGCTCCTCATCAATCAGGCAGGCGGGTGCGGGATTAAACAAAACCTTTTTACCTTTTTGTTTAGCCAGAAGAGCTATTCTTTTAATCGTTTCGTAAGGAATCTCGGCTTGCATAACTATGATATCTGCTTCGTCAATTACCTTTGAAAAATGAATAATTGAACCGGGTAATAAAGAATAGTTAGCTCCGGGAGCTACTGCTATGCAGTTTTCACCACTGTCGGCAACAAAAATGAGCGCAGTCCCTGTGGGCTGATTAACATCATCTATGATATAATCAGTAGCGATACCTTCTTTCTTAAAGTGTTTTTTTAGAATTTCTGCATACATATCATTTCCCAAAGAGGTAATAAACGTTACAGATCCCCCGAGTCTTGCTGCTGCTACAGCCTGATTGGCGCCTTTCCCCCCGAGGGATTGTATAAAACTGGCATCTCCGACTGTTTCGCCAGGCGCCGGGAGATGGTTGACTTGTGCAACCATATCGATGTTTGAACTTCCAATAACTACTACTTTCATTTGAATCAGATTTATGTGTTTAACCTAGGTCTTATCTCGTTTATAGCACAACTTCTCTCTTATAAGGAATCGCACTCTGCGCACCGATTCGCGTGACTGCTATAGCTGCCGCCGCATTGGCAAATTTCACAGATTTAGCGAGTGAATGCCCTTCAGACAGGCAGACGCTGAATGCTCCGCAAAATACATCTCCGGCACCTGTTGTGTCAATCGTCTCTACTTCCTTTGCGGGAATCATGGTATATTCATCTTTCTCTTTTACGTAAGCGCCGTCTTTACCTAAAGTAATGACAACATTCTCTATACCTTTCTCTCCGATAGCCTGAGCGGCACGATGAGCGCTTTCTATATTCATCACTTTGATTCCGGATAACATTTCCGCTTCAATGCGGTTGGGGAGTATGGTGTGCACGTTTTTTAAGAATGAGTTGCTCAGGCTGGACGCGGGAGCCGGATTGAGGATTACCTTTTTCCCATATTTGCAAGCAATAGTAGCTGCATATTCTACTGTATCTATAGGAATCTCAAGTTGCATGAGAATAATATCAGCTTCCTTGATTTTTTCTTCGGCTTTATTGATATCCTCAATAGAAAGCGAACGGCTTGCTCCCGGTGCTACGATAATGCTATTTTCACCGAAAGAATCTACGGAGATAAGTGCAACTCCGGACGGACTTTTCTGGTCGGTAAATATATATTCCGTATTAATTTTCTCTGATCTGTATATTTCCAATGCTTGCAGGCCGAACAAATCATATCCGATTTTGGATATGAAGGTGACTTCAGCTCCCAGTCGGGCGGCTGCAATCGCCTGATTAGCTCCTTTGCCACCGGGATTCATGTAGAAAGTTCCGCCTAGTATGGTTTCTCCGGGAACAGGTAGTCTGTTGGCTTTCACGACCATATCGGTATTGCAACTACCGATGACTACAATTTTGGGTCTATGAATTGATATAGTTTCCATAGTATTAAAAATTAAGACTATGCAAATGAAAGCAATAATCATGCATAGTTTTCTACATTAATAATTGGTTTATATAATCTCAAAAATGATATCTTATATTGAATTTTCCTGTATGGAGGAGAGAATATAGGGGTAATGTGAAATGAATTTATATAATTACAAAGAGAAAATGGAGATTTGAAAAGAGTGTTTTTATCGTCTGAAATACGAATCAGGCACCTTAGTCTTTAACATTCTTTTGCGCTACTACGTGCTCTGAGGACTTCAGACAGTTTCTCTTTCCGGATTTTGGATTCCATCCACGCCGTAAAGTCAAAGAGGCGTAAAAGCTGACTTTCATATTTATTATTATATAATTCATGAATCTCAGGAGACAACTTTTCCCAAAATGCTTCTCTGTCTTTTTTCAGGATGGGAATATTTCTTTTATTCAGAAACCATAAAATGATACGTTCTGTTTTAAAAGTCTGCTCTTTGGGGGAAGATAGACTTCGGGTGATGGAGCGGGATTCATACTGGATCAGCTCATGCTCTTGCACTTCATAAAAGACGATGAGGCGGACCAGACGAATAGTTCTCATTAAAGGCAGATACTTTATGTTATGGTCTATGATAGCGTTGCTGATATACTTTTTAGCAGTTTTATATTCCTGGTTACCAACGTGTACGAGTGTGGTGTAAAGGAATAACTCACTTTTTCGAATAGGGCTTAACCAGGCTTCTTTATCATAAAGTATTTCCTGGTAGTCTACCATAAGTTGGGTACATTTTGAAAAATCTCCTTTATCCAGATAGGGAAATAGTTCGTATTGGAAGAGAAGGCAAGTTGCATTTACTTTAAATTCGAGCGAAGTGCTGTCTGATATAAGTTTTCTTAATTTATCGAGGAAGTAGGGGATTTCGTTATAGTTGCTCACAGACCGCAGGCTGCCGAGTACTCCTTCGAGTACAGATAAATAGTATATAGGAGGATTTGACCAGAACTGTTGATTCTGCTCAAATAATGAGTCCAGTTCTTTGTATGAATTTAGGGCAGCTCTGTAATCACCTGCTCCCATCAGGTAATTAGCCTGAAAAAGTTTATGGTTTCGTGTTAATTCAAAATTACCTTCGGAGTCTGAAGAAGCGGCTATATAAAGTTCGTTGACCATAAGGTCATTCATATCCTGTTTTTGCTTTACTGTCCTGATGGAGCCAATATGAGATAAACGATATTTCAATAAGTTGTGTAATGAAGATTGCTCTGTGATTTTCCGAATCTTTTTCAAAGTTTCATTTTGGATGAAGTGTTTATGAAAAAGCTCCTGTTCTGTCATGTTGGGAAAGTTCAGACGGAGCAGATATTCCAGTTCCAGTTTCAAGGCTATCGTCAGAATTTCGTTGTTTTCATAGAATTGTGCTTGTTTTATCGTATTGGATAGCATTTCGAAACATTCTTCAAACAGAGAACGTTCATAAAGCATTCGGGCTTTGCACAAATCATTCAGCAGATCGTAATATATATCTTTCTTTTTTCGCAGGGTGAGTAACGTATCCGTCAGTTTTTCATATAAGTATTGAATGGACACTTCAAAAGAACCATTGGGGTTACGTCTGTAAAATTCCTCTTTTACAATGTTTCCATTCGGTTGTTTACTCTTTATGATAATATCATAAATCACCAGATAGTCTTTCTCCTCCTTGTCTTTGATTACTTGTAGGGAGAAGTGCTTCTTTTCTGATTTAGATAACGAGTATATCAGGGATATAACGGAATCTACTCTTTTCATAGGAACTCTTTGCATTAGTATTAGGCTGCAATATTCGGGAATTTTTCTTTAAAAAGCAAATTTAGCATTCTGACACTTTGTATTTTCTGTGGCTCTTTGCTGCTTGTATTTGTGGGAAGAAGCCGGACTTGTTCTGAAAATTACAGGGAATTCTCATTTTCATAAATCAGAGAGATGTATTATGGTGTGATTGGGCGTTTCTTTGATGAGTGAAAATGTGGATTATGGTTGTTTATGTTGTGATATATGAAATATACTATACGTTTTGTTCTTTTTGAAATGTCGAACATTGAACTCCATTTAGCTAATTATTTCTGTTTTCTTGATGTTTTTAGCAAGTGTTTTGGCTTGTTGGATTGTTCCTTTTAAAGGAACGGTCTGTTGGTTTAAAAGCAACACTTCGTTGGTTTAAAAGGAACGTATGATTTAGTGTAAACATCCGGTTGTTTATTTCTAAATATGAGGTTGTTTTTCTCAGATTATACGATCTTTTTTGTATAAGTATTCGTTGATGTGAATAAATACTTGCTTGTTTTGTATAATATTACAGTGTATTCTGAATATGTTTCCTATTTATACCTTTATTAAAAGATTATCTGTTATCGAATTGGATAATAAATTGTCTTTTTGTTATTCAATATATGAAATTGTGTGCATACCGTTAATTCTAGTGGTGTGAAAAATCACCAAAATTGTATTTGAGAGAATAATATTAAGAATATGTTGATAGTTTATTTGAAAATAATATTCATTTTAGATGGTTTTTTATAAGAAAAGCTATACCTTCGATGTACTTTTTAATATTAAAGATGAAATGTTGGATTTAAAGCAACTTACAGTTGAAGTATGCCGCATAGCTACTGAAGCCGGGCATTTTCTGAAAGAAGAGCGTAAAAAATTCCATCGTGAACGTGTGATAGAGAAGCACGCGCACGATTATGTATCTTATGTTGATAAGGAATCTGAGGTACGACTGGTCAAAGCTCTCTCTGCCTTGTTGCCCGAGGCTGGGTTTATTACGGAAGAAGGTTCTGCCACCTATCAGAACGAATCCTATTGTTGGGTAATTGATCCATTGGATGGGACGACGAATTATATTCACGATGAGGCTCCTTATTGTGTATGTATTGCTTTGCGCAGTCAGACAGAATTGTTAATAGGAGTCGTTTATGAAGTTTGCCGGGATGAATGTTTCTATGCATGGAAAGGCGGAAAGGCCTTTATGAATGGCGAGGAAATTCATGTTTCGGATGTAAGTCAGGCGCAAGATGCTTTTGTTATAACTGAGCTTCCTTACAACTATCAGCAATATAAACAAACTGCTCTCCATTTGATCGACCGATTGTATGGAGTCGTTGGAGGAATCCGTATGAATGGTTCGGCTGCGGCTGCTATCTGCTATGTAGCTGCCGGACGTTTTGATGCCTGGGCAGAAGCTTTTCTCGGAAAATGGGATTATTCGGCAGCTGCGTTGATTGTGCTGGAAGCCGGTGGGCGGGTAACCGATTTCTATGGTGACGATCATTTTATAGAAGGACACCATATCATAGCGACTAACGGACATTTACATCCTTTGTTCGAGAAACTCTTGTCAGAAGTTCCTCCATTGAATATGTAGGACTTCCTTGTTCTCTTATAAATAACTGATATTATGAAACACACATTACTCATTAAAGATTGGCTTTATTCTTTCTTGTTTCTTCTATTCCCACGTTGTTGCGTCGTTTGTGGCAGATCGTTGGTGAAAGGGGAGGAGTGTATTTGTACCCTGTGCAATTTGAATTTACCGCGTACAAATTACCATCTTCGAGAAGATAATCCGGTAGAACGCCTTTTCTGGGGAAGAATTCCTTTAGGGCATGCTACTTCTTTTTTCTTTTATCGTAAAGGGAGTGACTTTCGCCAGATTCTCCATCAGCTTAAATACGGAGGACGAAAAGGAATCGGTGCCATTATGGGACGATACATGGCGTCCGAACTGCTTGCATCCGGGTTCTTTCAGGGAATTGATGTGATTATTCCTGTCCCCCTGCATAAGAAAAAGCAGCAGATTCGTGGCTACAACCAAAGTGAATGGATTGCACGGGGAATTACCGCTGTAACGGGAATCCCTGTAGACACAGAAATGATCGTACGCAGAAAAAACACGGAAACACAGACTCACAAGTCAGTCTTTGAACGCTGGGAAAACGTGGATGGTATTTTTGAATTGCACCATGTTGGTGCATTAGCCGGAAAACATATTCTGCTTGTGGACGATGTGTTGACTACAGGAGCCACCACTGCAGCTTGTGCTGCCTGTCTGGCAGAGATTGAGGGAATACATATTAGCATATTAACTTTGGCAATTGCCGAATAAACTAATATTATAGTCAGTCAAAATTTGAAGAAAGTATTATTAACGACATAAAACAAAATTGAGACCATGAAAAGACATCTATCATTATTAATGATCTTGTGCTGGGGGATATTGTTACATGCCCAGACGGAATCAGAATTATCCTCTCCTAATGGAGAAATTAAAGTGACACTGAATATTACAGATAAAATCTATTATAGCATTGCCTATGATGGGGATGTATTATTGAAAGATAATTCTCTTCAATTGGCATTGAAGGACGAAGTGCTGGGACAGAATCCCAGATTACGTCGTCGGAAATATGTAAGTGTGGATGAGCAGCTGACTCCCGTTATGCCTCTTAAATTTTCGACGGTTACTAATCAGTATAATCAACTGACATTGACATTTAAAAATTATTCGGTTGAGTTTCGTGCGTATGATGATGGGGTTGCTTATCGGTTTGTGACTTCTCGGAAAGGTGAAGTGGAAGTTTTGGGTGAAGAGTTTGCAGTTAACTTCCCGGATGACTATTTACTCCATTTGCAGCAACCGGGTGGTTTTAAGACCTCATACGAAGAACCTTATACACATGTCTCCAGTAATGAATGGAAACCTTCGGATAAAATGTCTGTTTTACCGGTTTTAATAGATACACGTAAGCAATATAAAATATTAATCAGCGAATCTGACTTGACTGACTATCCTTGTATGTTCTTGAAAGGAACCGGTGATAATGGAATAGTCTCTACTTTTCCTAAAGCTCCACTTGCTTTTGGTGAAGACGGTGACCGTAGCCTGAAGATAACTCAAGAGGCGGATTATATCGCTAAAACATCAGGGGCAAGAAATTATCCTTGGCGTTATTTCGTGTTGACAAAAGATGATCGCCAACTTTTGGAGAACACGATGACTTATAAACTGGCCGGTAAGAATCAACTTCAGGATGTATCATGGATCAAGCCGGGACAAGTAAGCTGGGAATGGTGGAATGATGCTTCTCCTTACGGGCCGGATGTGAATTTTGTATCCGGATATAATCTGGAAACCTACAAATACTATATTGACTTTGCCTCTAAATTTGGTATACCTTATATTATAATGGACGAGGGCTGGGCTAAAAGTACACGTGATCCTTATACTCCAAATCCGAAAGTGGACCTGCATGAACTGATCCGTTATGGTAAAGAAAAGAATGTCGGCATTGTTCTTTGGCTGACATGGCTGACGGTTGAAAATAACTTCGATTTATTCAAAACGTTCAATGAGTGGGGAATAAAAGGAGTTAAGATTGATTTTATGGACAGAAGTGACCAATGGATGGTCAATTACTACGAACGTGTGGCGAAAGAAGCTGCCAAACATCATTTGTTTGTCGATTTTCATGGTTCTTTCAAACCGGCAGGTTTGGAATATAAGTATCCGAACATACTTTCTTATGAAGGTGTCAGAGGTATGGAGCAGATGGGCGGATGTTATCCGGATAATAGCATTTATTTGCCATTTATGCGCAATGCTGTCGGACCGATGGATTATACTCCCGGGGCGATGATAAGCATGCAGCCTAATGTATATAGGGCTGAACGCCCCAATTCCGCAAGTATCGGAACCCGTGCTTACCAGTTGGCGCTTTTTGTCATTTTTGAAAGCGGTTTGCAGATGTTGGCAGATAATCCGACTCTTTATTATCGGAACGAAGATTGTACTCGTTTCATTACGAGTGTTCCTGTCACTTGGGATGAAACGGTGGCTTTGGAAGCGAAGGCCGGTGAATATGCCATTATTGCTAAACGGAAAGGAGATAAATGGTTTATCGGTGGTATGACCAACAACGGGCAAACAGAGCGGGAATTCGCCGTGAAATTGGACTTTCTGAAGAAGGACCGTGCTTATCAAATGACATCTTTTGAAGATGGTATCAATGCAGGGCGTCAGGCAATGGACTACCGCTGTAAGTCTTCACAAGTGAAAAATGGAGATGTGCTGACTGTTAAAATGGTGAGGAATGGGGGCTTTGCTGCCGTGATTGAATAAGATAGGTGGATATTGTATTTGAAATAAAAAGGATGTTCTTGCAAATAAGAGCATCCTTTTTAAATATCACATTATGAATTTTTCTTCTATTTGCTTCTTTTAAAACAGTGAAAAGGTTTACTAGATTAGCATCTTGCTTTAATTAGATAGAGCAAAAAAGAGACATATCTTTCGATACACCTCTTTTTTGCTCTTCCTCTTGGACTTGAACCAAGGACCCTCTGATTAACAGTCAGATGCTCTAACCGACTGAGCTAAGGAAGAATGTTTGCAACTAAGATTTTCAACTTTGCTCTTCCTCTTGGACTTGAACCAAGGACCCTCTGATTAACAGTCAGATGCTCTAACCGACTGAGCTAAGGAAGAATGTTTTTCTCAATTGCGATGCAAAAGTAGTAGGTTTTTTTGAAATATGCAATATCTTTGCAAAAAAAAATATCGAGAATGGACAAAATAATAGGATTGGGCAACGCCCTAGTAGACGTACTTGCAACCCTGGAAGATGATATGCTCTTGGACGAGATGGGACTGCCTAAGGGAAGCATGCAACTCATCGATGATGCTAAGTTACAGCAGATTAACGCAAAATTTTCACAGATGAAAACGCATCTTGCAACAGGTGGATCGGCAGGAAATGCCATACTTGGACTCGCTTGTCTGGGTGCCGGAACCGGCTTTATCGGAAAAGTGGGAAATGATCATTATGGCGATTTTTTTCGGAAAAATCTGCAGAAAAATAATATTGAAGACAAATTATTGACCTCCGAACATCTTCCTTCGGGAGTGGCATCCACTTTTATTTCTTCAGATGGAGAGCGTACTTTTGGCACTTACTTGGGAGCAGCTGCTTCTTTGAAAGCTGAAGATCTGACATTGGAAATGTTCAAAGGTTATGCATATCTATTTATAGAGGGCTATTTGGTTCAAGATCACGAAATGATTCTTCATGCCATTGAGCTGGCCAAGGAAGCGGGACTGCAAATTTGTCTCGACATGGCAAGTTACAATATTGTGGCGAATGATCTGGAATTCTTTTCCTTATTAATAAATAAGTATGTCGATATCGTTTTTGCAAACGAGGAAGAAGCGAAAGCGTTTACTGGTGAAGAACCGGAAGAAGCATTGAGAGCGATTGCCAAGAAATGTAGCATTGCTATTGTGAAAGTAGGAGCAAATGGATCTTATATTCGTAAAGGCACCGAAGAAATAAAAGTGTCGGCTATTCCGGTTGAGAAAGTAAGGGATACGACCGGTGCAGGCGATTATTTTGCTTCCGGATTTTTGTATGGTCTGACGTGTGGATACTCGCTTGAGAAATGTGCAAAAATAGGTTCTATTCTCTCGGGAAATGTTATTCAGGTGATTGGAACAACAATCTCTCCGGAACGCTGGGATGAAATTAAGTTAAATATTAACAAGGTTCTGGCGGAATAACCAAGGTTTGAGTTACTTTTACGTCTCAATTTAATGAAAGATATATGAAAAAATTGCTGAATAGGCGGATAGCTCTTGTGGGAGTGGCTGTAATAGCTACGGTAGCTTTCTTTAGTTTTAAGAGTGGAGACGACCGCAATTTCCAGATAGCCAAGAATCTGGATACATTTAATGCGATTGTGAAAGAACTGGATATGTTCTACGTGGATACCATTGATCCGAATAAAACTATTCGTGAAGGGATTGACAATATGCTTTTCTCGCTGGACCCTTATACAGAATATTACCCGGAGGAAGATCAGAGCGAATTGGAACAGATGGTGAAAGGAAGCTTTGGAGGTATTGGCTCCCTCATTACTTATAATACGAAGTTGAAACGCTCTATGATTGCCGAACCGTTCGAAGGGACTCCGGCAGCCAAAGTTGGACTGAAAGCGGGAGATATCTTGATGGAAATAGACGGAAAAGATCTTGTCGGAAAGAATAACTCAGAGGTTAGCCAGATGTTGCGCGGACAAGCGGGTACAAGTTTTAAACTGAAAATAGAGCGTCCTAATGAGAAAGGTGGTCAGACACCGATGGAGTTCACCATTGTGCGTGAGTCTATTCAGACACCTGCCATTCCATATGCTGCTGTGATGGATAACAAGGTGGGATATATCAGTCTGAGCACATTCTCCGGTAATCCTTCCAAAGATTTTAAGAAGGCATTGCTGGATCTGAAGAAACAAGGAGCTACTTCTTTGGTTATCGACCTTCGTAATAATGGTGGTGGTCTGTTGGATGAAGCAGTTGAAATAGCTAATTATTTTCTGCCCCGTGGAAAAGTAATTGTAACGACCAAAGGAAAGACCAAACAGGCAAGTAATACCTATAAGACCCTGCGTGAACCGTTGGATCTGGATATTCCGATCGCTGTATTGGTAAACAGTGGTACGGCCTCTGCTTCTGAAATCCTGTCGGGGTCTTTGCAAGACTTGGATCGTGCTGTTATCATTGGTAATCGTACATTTGGAAAAGGGCTTGTTCAGGTTCCTCGTTCTCTGCCATATGGAGGAATGATGAAAGTAACTACTTCCAAATATTATATCCCAAGCGGACGCTGTGTGCAGGCGATCGACTATAAACACCGGAATGAAGATGGAAGTGTGGGAACCATTCCCGATAGCCTGACCAAGGTGTTTTATACGGCTGCCGGTCGTGAAGTGCGTGATGGAGGTGGTGTGATGCCTGATATTACTGTCAAGCAGGAGAAACTACCGAATATCCTGTTCTATCTGGTACGTGATAATCTGATTTTTGATTATGCGACTCAATACTGTTTGAAGCACCCTACTGTTGCTGCTCCTGAAAAATTTGTAGTGACGGATGCTGATTATAATGATTTCAAGGCATTAGTGAAAAAAGCAGACTTCAAATATGATCAGCAAAGTGAGAAGATTTTGAAAACATTGAAAGAGGCTGCTGAGTTTGAAGGCTACATGACAGATGCTGCTGAAGAGTTTAAAGCTCTGGAAAAGAAGTTGAACCATAACCTCGACCGTGATTTGGACTATTTCTCTAAGGATATCAAGAGAATGATTGCTAATGAAATAATCAAGCGTTATTATTATCAGAGAGGTGGTATTATTGAGCAGCTGAAAGACGATGATGATTTGCAGGAAGCGATAAAGATACTGAATGATCCTGCGAAATATAAAGAAATGCTAAGTGTGTCGGTGGCGAAAGAAGAAAAGAAGTAACGATCATTTTTTGATAAATACAGAAAGCGGTGAGTATCTTTACAATACTCACCGCTTTCTGCAACATATATACGTATTTACTGGTTGGCTAACGGAAGTGTGAAATAGAAGGTTGTGCCTTCGTTTTCTTTTGAATATACCCGGATGTGTCCACCCATCCTTTCTACCAATATCTTACAGAGTGTGAGTCCCAGTCCGGTACCTTGGGCGAAGTCGTCCACTTTGCCAAAACGCTGGAAAATGGTAGCAGCTCTTTCTGCCGGAATGCCGATGCCGGTATCTTTCACATAAAATTCTACAAAACTCTCTTTATTGAGAAAACCGAAATGGATTTCTCCTTTCGGGGTAAATTTAACGGCATTGCTAAGCAGGTTGCTTATGATTTGTATCGTTCGGTTCCAGTCAGCGGATATGAATGTGTTGGCATCTCCTCCATCCAGAATCAGTTGTACGCCTGTTTGGGCTTTATGGACATATTGTTGTTCTAATTGCAGACAGATGTCCAGTATTTTGATGGGCTGAATATTGAATTTAAGAGAGCCGGCTTCCAGGCTGGATAAATCGAGAATATCGTTAAAAAGATTCAGCAGCATATCTGAATTTCTTTCAATGATTTCAGCATACTGCATCTTTTCATTTTCGTTGTTTGTGCTGGATATCAATTTAGAGAATCCTACAATCGCATTCAGTGGTGTACGAATTTCGTGACTCATGTTTGCCAGGAAAGCCGATTTTAACCGGTCTGCTTCTTCGGCCTTGATACGGGCTGCGTCCAGTGCTTTCTCCGTTTTCTTAATTTCTGTGATATCCCACGAGATACCGATAATATAGGGATGTTCGTTATTGGAAGGTACAAGGCGTTTCATGGTGGTTATTGTACGGATTTCTCCGGTAGCGGCCATGTATTCTTCAAAATAATCCAGTTTCCCTTCTTTAAGTACCTTCATATCGTCAAGGCGGAATTTCTCCATATCTTCCGTCCGTTTAAAAATCTCAAAATCATTTCTGCCGATAGCTTTCTCGATGGGGATTCCGGAGTAGTCGGCAAAAGTTTTATTCCAGTATAAGTATCTGAAATCATTTCCGGAATCTTTGACGAACAGATATACGGGAACATTATTCACGATGGCTTGCATTAGTGAGTTGAGCCGCATAATCTCATTTTGTTGTTCGGCATTGGTTTGCTCTGTTTCCCAGAGTTGCGAAACATCACGGCACATGCATAACAGGTATTCTTTGTCGAGCAGAGAAAGCCAGTGTTCGTAGTGATGTGATACGCCATCCTGCATTAAGTCATGCCGGGCGATAGCACTCTTTCCGGTGCTGAATACTTTTTCCATATTTCTGCGTATGTTATTATACGCATCTTCCGGAAGAATATCTTTTATATTGGATCGGGTGATACTGTCTGCTGTAGTGCCTTCTACGTGATTGGTGGATGGAGAGGATACCAGTTCCACAATGTTGGCATTGCGGTCGAGAACAGTAAGCATATCAGGCAGATTGTCTAATATACGTTTGGAATATCTGTCTCGAAAACGTTCTTTTCTGCCAGAGGCTGATTCGGAGGAGAGTTGCTCTACTTTTTTCTCGAGATTTTGTATAATTTCTAACAGCTCCGCTTTTGTCTTGTTGTTGTAATCCTCCATAGGAGATAAATAATAACAGTTTTATGGTTGTGAAAAATGCATTTTTATGTTGCAAATATAGAATAAAAATTCAAGAAACGACCGAACTCCCAAGTTATTATAATATAAAAAAGAAGGATAGCTTTTGTCCTACTAATCAGAATGTTCTATCTTTGCACCAATTATATTTTAAATGATTTACAATATGTCTACAGAATTATTCTCTGCGCTGCCTTATAAAGTGGCAGATATTACGCTTGCTGACTTCGGACGCAAGGAAATCGATTTGGCAGAAAAAGAAATGCCCGGCCTGATGGCTCTTCGCGAAAAGTATGGAGAATCCAAACCGTTAAAAGGTGCCCGTATCATGGGATCATTGCACATGACCATCCAGACCGCCGTACTGATTGAAACATTGGTTGCGCTGGGCGCGGAAGTGCGCTGGTGCTCATGTAATATATATTCAACTCAGGATCATGCAGCTGCTGCGATTGCTGCTTCCGGGGTTGCGGTATTTGCCTGGAAAGGTGAGAATCTCGCCGACTATTGGTGGTGTACGTTGCAAGCCCTGAACTTCCCTGGTGGAAAAGGTCCGAATGTAATTGTAGACGATGGTGGTGATGCTACTATGATGATTCATGTCGGTTATGATGCTGAGAAGAATGCTGCCGTGCTGGATAAGGAAGTACATGCAGAAGATGAAATAGAATTGAATGCCATTCTGAAAAAAGTGCTGGCTGAAGATAAGACCCGCTGGCATCGTGTAGCTGAAGAAATGCGTGGTGTGTCGGAGGAGACGACGACCGGTGTACACCGTTTGTATCAGATGCAGGAAGAAGGCAAACTGCTGTTCCCGGCATTTAATGTGAACGATTCAGTGACAAAGTCTAAGTTTGATAACCTGTACGGATGTCGCGAATCATTGGCTGACGGTATCAAGAGAGCAACCGATGTGATGATTGCCGGTAAGGTAGTTGTCGTATGTGGCTATGGTGATGTGGGTAAGGGATGTTCACATTCAATGCGTTCTTACGGAGCACGCGTACTTGTGACGGAAGTAGATCCGATCTGTGCACTACAGGCTGCAATGGAAGGTTTCGAAGTTGTGACAATGGAAGATGCCTGTGCCGAAGGTAATATCTTTGTGACTACTACGGGTAATATTGATATCATTCGTATCGACCACATGGAGAAAATGAAAGATCAGGCAATTGTATGTAACATCGGACACTTCGATAATGAAATTCAGGTAGATGCTCTGAAACATTACCCGGGTATCAAATGTGTAAACATCAAGCCGCAGGTAGACCGCTATTATTTCCCGGATGGTCACAGTATACTTTTGCTGGCTGACGGTCGTCTGGTGAATCTGGGATGCGCAACAGGACATCCGTCGTTTGTGATGAGTAATTCATTTACCAATCAGACGTTGGCTCAGATCGAGTTGTTCAACAAGAAATACGAAGTAAATGTATATCGCTTGCCGAAACATCTGGATGAAGAAGTAGCCCGCCTGCATCTCGAAAAGATCGGTGTGAAACTGACGAAACTGACTCCTGAACAGGCCGCTTATATCGGTGTATCGGTAGACGGACCTTATAAGGCTGAACATTATAGATACTAATTTAATTGACAATTGACAGTTGACAAATGACAATGGGCAGCTATATAGGAGGTGTGACCTGCCGGGCTGCTATTGTTGACCTTCAATTGTCAATTGTCAATTGTCAATTGTCAATTTTATGAAGAAGTTCCTTCCCGACTTAATTGCTATTTTAGCTTTTATCATTCTTTCTTTTGCTTATTTTTTTCCGGCTGATATTGAAGGTCGTATTTTGTTTCAGCACGATACGGTGGCTGGAGTGGGAGCCGGTCAAGAAGCTCAGGAATATCTTGAACGTACAGGGGAACGTACCCGCTGGACAAATTCTCTTTTTGGAGGTATGCCTACCTACCAGATGTCTCCGAGTTATGATTCTACCAAACCGCTGAAGTGGATAGAAAACATCTATCATTTGTATCTTCCGCCCTATGTAGTGTTGACTTTCATTATGATGCTTGGGTTCTATATCCTTTTGCGGGCATTTGGGCTATCTGTCTGGCTGTCTGCTTTAGGAGGAATCATCTGGGCCTTCTCTTCTTATTTCTTTATCCTGATATCGGCAGGGCATATATGGAAATTTGTCACATTGGCTTATATTCCGCCTACGATTGCCGGTATTGTGCTGGCTTATCGGAAAAAATATCTGTTGGGAGGAATTATAACGGCTCTGTTCATCGCGCTTCAGATTCAGTCGAACCATATTCAGATGAGCTATTACTTCATGTTCGTCATCCTGTTTTTTGTAGGAGCTTACTTTGAGGATGCTTATAAGAAAAAGGAACTTCCACATTTTTTCAAAGCGAGTGCTGTTCTGATATTAGCTGCGGCAATAGGAGTATGTGCCAATCTTTCTAATCTATATCATACTTATGAGTATAGTAAGGAGACAATGCGGGGGAAGAGTGAACTGAAACAGGAAGGCCCTGCCGCCAATCAGACTAGTAGTGGGCTGGACCGTAACTATATTACGAACTGGAGTTATGGAATTGGTGAAACGCTTACTTTGCTGGTGCCGAACGTAAAGGGAGGAGCGTCGGTTCCTTTGGCAAAGAATGAGACAGCGATGGCAAAAGCGAATCCGATGTATAGCAGCATTTATTCGCAGTTAACACAGTATTTTGGCGATCAGCCTATGACTTCCGGTCCGGTATATGTGGGAGCTTTTGTTCTGTTTTTGTTCATACTGGGATGTTTTATTGTGAAAGGACCGCTGAAATGGGCCTTGCTGGGAGCTACAATCTTTTCTATCCTGCTTTCGTGGGGAAAGAACTTTATGGGTTTAACGGACTTTTTTATCGACTATATACCCATGTATAATAAGTTCCGTGCCGTATCTTCCATTTTGGTTATTGCTGAATTTACGATTCCACTGTTAGCGATCTTTGCTTTAAAAGAGGTCTTGACTAAACCGGAAATCTTGAAGGGGAAAGAGAATCGGACAGGTGTAATTATTACTCTGGCGCTGACGGCCGGTGTTTCGCTGATTTTGGCAGTTGCTCCGGGAGTTTTCTTCTCCAGCTATATTCCGGCACAGGAAATGTCGGCTCTACAGCAAGGGCTGCCTGCTGAGTATCTATCTCCGATCGTTGCTAATTTGGCAGAAATGCGCAAGGCGATGTTGACAACAGATGCATGGCGTAGTTTCTTTATTATAGTCGTAGGATGTTTCTTGCTATTCCTCTATCAGCAGAAAAAGTTGAAGGCTTCTCTGGCTGTGGCCGGTATTGCAATTCTTTGTCTGGTGGATATGTGGACTGTCAATAAACGCTATTTGAATGATGAACAATTTGTACCGAAGTCCAGACAGACAGGGGCATTTGTTAAAACTCAGACAGATGAGATGATCCTTCAGGATACGGCTTTGAATTATCGGGTATTGAATTTCGTAGGATTCCCCAATAATACTTTCAATGAAAATAATACTTCATACTGGCATAAGAGTGTTGGTGGTTATCATGCAGCCAAGTTGCGTCGTTATCAGGAAATGATTGATCACCATATAACTCCGGAAATGAAGGATGCCTATCAGGAGGTTGCTGCCGCTGGTGGTGCGATGGATAGTGTGGATGCTTCTAAATTCCGGGTGCTGAATATGCTGAACACGAAGTACTTTATCTTCCCTGCCGGTGAGCAAGGACAGACAATTCCTGTCGAGAATCCTTATGCGTACGGCAATGCTTGGTTTGTGGATAAGGTGCAGTATGTCAATAATGCGAATGAAGAGATTGATGCGCTGAATGATATTCTTCCGACGGAAACAGTTGTGGTCGATGCGAAATTTAAGGATCAGTTGAAGGGCGTAACGGAAGGTTATAAAGACTCCTTATCTACTATTCGTCTGACCAGCTACGAACCGAATCGCTTGGTATATGAGACTTCTTCTGCCAAAGATGGGGTAGTTGTTTTTTCTGAGATATATTATCCGGGCTGGCAGGCAAAGATTGACGGACAGCCGGCAGATATTGCTCGCGCTGACTATATTTTGCGTGTAATGAATGTACCTGCGGGTAAGCATACTATTGAGATGTGGTTTGATCCGCAGAGCTTGCATGTGACGGAAAGTATAGCTTATGCATCGTTGGCGTTATTGCTGATCGGAGTGATGGTGTTGATTTGGTTTAGCAAGAAGAAGTTAGTTCCCCAAAAGAAAGATGAGATTGAAAAGTCTTAATTCTACTGTCTGATCTCAAAGACTTGTATATTTATACTATATATTTAAAGCGGCTCCCTTCATCCCGAAGAGAGCCGCTTATGCATTCACTAAAAAATTATGAAAAACAAACGCTGTTATATGTTTAAATAGTTAGAATTTTCAAATTTTATTCGTATGATTGCCTTTATGCATCCTCATCTGAGGGGCCTTTTGGCGGGCAGTAGCCTGTTCGGTTTGCCACTTTGCATATTGTTCCGGAGTCAGAATTTTTTTTATCTTTTTCTTTTTAGCTTCTGCGGCTTTCTTTTGTATATCTTCAACATTCTGTTCTTTGTTCATCATAGGACGTTCCCCCATATCGTCGGGAAAGTTTCCTTCGCCCATTATCGGCGGTTCGCTACCGCCCATTGGCGGGCGACCGCCTCTCATGCCCGGACCTCCCATTGGCGGACGTTGTTCGCCGGAGTTTTGCATAGCTTTGAAATGTTCTTTCTGCTCTTTCAGATTCAGCTTATAGATTTTCTTGTATTGCTTTTCTGTCAGTTGAAGTGACTCTTGCATCCTGTCAGTCATTTGAGTTGCTATCTTTTCAGGATTCGGAACTTCGTGTGGAAGGCGTTGCTCATACTGCTGTCTTTCCTGTGGTTCCGGATGGTCTTGTGCCACAGCCAGACTGCTGCAACTTATCAGGCAGGCAGCAAGCCCTATTAGTCTCATGTTTCTTTTCATTCTTTTTGCTGTTAATTGGTTTCATATTCCAAAGTTAAGTAGTAGTTGAAATAGATGAAAATGAAATCGACAAAGAACGGAGTTTTATCTATAAAACATGGTGTCACTATCCTATGATGATAGTGTAAGCATCCTTGTCGGATGGTGTCACTATGAGTGCCGGATAGTGACACCATCCTGTTTCAAGAAAGAAACGAAGGTTGAAAAAAGGAAAATGTGAACATAAACAGTTGATTTATGGATAGTCTCATTTTATCCTAAGCCATTAAATTTGTGCCTGATTATAGAACGATTATTATGAAAAGACTATTGTTCATTTTTTCCTTTTTTTGCCTGCCTGTTATCGGTGGGAGTGCACAGAATGTTCTGACTCTGGAGAACTGCCTTCGTATAGGGATTGAAAATAATCTCTCGTTGCAGGGCAAACGAAAAGCAATGCAAAAAAGTAAGTATGGTGTTTCAGAGAATCGGGTGAAATTGTTGCCGCAGATCAATGGTTTTGCTAATTTCAATGATAACATCGATCCGCCTGTCTCCGTGACTGACGGTTCTTCTTATGGAGTGCCATATAATATCACCCGGACACTGCAATATGGTGCCAATGTCGGACTGGAATTACAGATGCCACTTTATAATCAGACTCTTTACACTTCGATTTCTATTGCAGAAATTGTGGATGAGATGAGCCGGCTTTCGTACGAAAAGGCAAGAGAAGATTTAATCTTGCAGATTAGTAAAATGTATTATCTGGGGCAAGTTACCGCGGAGCAGATCGCATTGATAAAAGCCAATATTACCCGATTGGAGGAATTGAGAGATATCACTCAGGCCTTTTTCGATAATGGAATGGCAATGGAAGTTGACCTGAAGCGGGTGAATATCAATCTTGAAAACCTGAAAGTGCAGTATGACAATGCGCAGGCGATGATGACACAACAGCTGAATATGCTGAAATATATCATGGATTATCCGGCAGAGAAGGAGATTGGATTATTACCGGTCAATACGGATAGTATTGCTACGGTAGCGTTGACCGGATTATCGGAAAATCTGTATGAACTTCAGTTGCTTCAATCGCAGGTACAGCTGGCAGAGAGGCAGAAACGGTTGATAAGTAATGGTTATATTCCTTCTCTCAATCTGACGGGGAACTGGAGGTTTGCTGCTTATACGGATGAGGCTTATCATTGGTTCCATTCCGGTCCGTCTAATCATTGGTTCCGTTCTTATGGAGTGGGGTTGACTTTGCGTATTCCTATCTTCGACGGTCTGGATAAGAAATACAAGATCCGGAAAGCGATGATTGATATTGAAATGATGAAACTTTCGCAGTTGGACATACGGAAGAACCTGCATACGCAATATCTGAATGCAGTCAATGATTTGATGAACAACCAACGCAACTTTAAAAAGCAGAAAGACAATTATCTGCTTGCCGAAGAAGTGTATGCAGTTACTACTGACCGTTACAGGGAAGGAATCACATCGATGACTGAGGTGCTGCAAGATGGAATGCGGATGAGTGAAGCACAGAATAATTACATTAGCGCACATTATAACTATCGGGTGACTAACCTGATGTTGTTGAAGTTGACCGGACAGATAGCGTCCCTGTTCAAATAATAGATAACTAATTGAATCATTCATATGGAAACAATGGAAAAAAATACAGTCTCCGGTACACATCAGGAGAAAGCTAAGAAGATGAGAAAATTACGTCGTTGGCAGATAATAGTAAGTTTATTTGGAGTCGCTATTATCGTTTGGGGAGTGATTGAAGTTGTTTTTCTCTTTCTGGGCTATAAGCAGACAGAGACCAGTAATGATGCACAGATAGAGCAATATGTGTCGCCTGTCAATCTGCGTGCATCAGGCTATATTAATAAGATTTATTTCACAGAACATCAGCAGGTGCACAAAGGGGATACATTGCTGGTGCTGGATGACCGCGAATATAAAATCCGGGTGATGGAAGCTGAAGCTGCATTGAAAGATGCGCAGGCAGGCGCTACTGTGATAAATGCGACCTTGCAGACTACGCAAACAACTGCATCTGTATATGATGCTTCTATTGCCGAAATAGAAATCCGGCTGGCAAAATTGGAGAAGGACCGGCAACGCTATGAAAATCTGGTCAAACGAAATGCGGCCACACCTATCCAGTTGGAACAGATTGCGACCGAATATGAAGCTACCTTCAAGAAGCTGGAAGCGACAAAGCGTCAACGGGAAGCAGCTCTTTCAGGAGTGAATGAAGTTTCTCATCGTCGTGAGAATACGGAAGCTGCTATTCAGCGTGCGACGGCTGCGCTTGAGATGGCACGGCTCAATCTTTCATATACAGTTGTATTGGCTCCTTGTGATGGCAAGTTGGGCCGGCGTTCGTTAGAGGAGGGACAGTTTATTACAGCAGGACAATGCATTACGTATATCCTTCCGGATACCCAAAAATGGATTATTGCTAATTATAAAGAAACGCAGATTGAGAATCTGCGTATCGGGCAGGAAGTTGCCATCACGGTAGATGCTATCAGTAAGAAAGAGTTTACAGGCAAAGTGACTGCTATTTCCGGAGCGACTGGTTCCAAATATTCACTGGTGCCAACGGATAATTCAGCAGGAAACTTCGTAAAGATACAGCAGCGTATTCCTGTCCGTATTGATTTCACGGATTTGTCGAAAGAAGATAATGATAAGTTGGCGGCAGGTATGATGGTAGTAGTAAAAGCTAAACTCTGATGATCATGCCTTCATGTCCTAGAAATTATCCTTTTTACAATTGGGTGCCCAAACCGGTAGGTATTATCATCCTATTGTTCTTTTTCCTGCCCATTCTTTCAGTAGGCGGAGTTTATTCTGTAAACAGTACCGAGATGATGAGCGGCTTAGGCATTATTTCCGAGCATATTCAGTTTGCTAATTTTGTGACCTCTATCGGTATGGCAGCGTTTGCTCCTTTTTTGTATGAACTGGTTTGCATACGCCGGGAGAAGCTGATGTGCATAGGTGGCTTTGCACTTATGTATGTTTTCAGTTATGTGTGTGCCAAAACTGACAGTATCTTTTTGCTGGCGCTTTGTAGTCTGCTGACAGGGTTCCTGCGTATGGTGCTGATGATGGTCAATCTGTTTACATTGATTAAATATGCTTTTGGTATGGAGGCAACGCGTAATATCACTCCCGGCATGGAGCCGAAAGATGCGGCGGGATGGGATAAGCTGGATATAGAGAAATGTGTCAGCCAGCCGGTAGTTTATCTGTTTTTTATGATTTTGGGGCAAATGGGCACAGCGCTGACGGCTTGGCTGGCTTTCGAATACGAATGGAAATATGTATACTATTTTATGATGGGCATTCTGCTGCTTTCCATTTTGATCCTGTTTATTACGATGCCTAATCATGGCTTTACCGGACGCTTTCCGATCAATTTCCGTAAGTTCGGCAATGTAACTGCCTTTTGTATATCATTGACGTGCATCACTTATGTGTTGGTTTATGGCAAGGTGCTGGACTGGTATGATGATCAGTCTATTTGTTGGGCAACGGCAGTCAGTATTCTTTTTGCCGGTATTTTTCTTTATATGGATGCTACCCGGCGATCCTCTTATTTTATATTGGGAGCGCTGCGGCTACGTACGATTCGTATGGGAGCTTTGCTTTATTTACTACTGATGATTATTAATTCCAGTGCGATGTTTGTCAATGTGTATGCAGGGGTTGGGATGCACTTGGATAATTTGCAGAATGCATCATTGGCAAACTGGTGCATGGTTGGTTATTTTATAGGTGCCTTGATTTCTATTGTGTTGGGGTCTAAAGGGGTACATCTGAAATATCTTTTTGCTCTTGGCTTTTTCTTTTTGGTGTTATCGGCAGGATTTATGTATTTTGAGGTGCAGACAGCCGGACTTTACGAGCGAATGAAATATCCTGTGATTATCCGTACCATCGGGATGATGATTCTATATGCGTTGACAGCGGCTTATGCCAATCAGCGGATGCCTTTCAAATATCTTTCTACCTGGATCTGCATTATGCTTACCGTGCGCATGGTGCTGGGCCCGGGCATTGGAGGGGCAATCTATTCGAATGTATTGCAGGAGCGGCAGCAACATTATATAACCCGTTATGCGCAAAATGTAGATCTGGTCAATCCGGAAGCTTCCTCCTCCTATAGCAATACTGTGCAGGGAATGCAATATCAGGGAAAGAGTGAAACGGAAGCACATAATATGGCTGCTATGTCCGTCAAAGGGCGGATACAAGTACAGGCAACACTCTCTGCTGTGAAAGAAATGGCGGGATGGACTATTTATGCTGGTGTTATTTGTATGATTTTTGTGCTCGTTGTGCCTTACCCCAAACGAAAATTGCTAACTTAGTATTGTTTTTCAAATAGTAATCAGATTATAAGTGTTTTGTTATTATGAATACCTTTCAGGAACGTTTGTTACAACTGGACCGGGATTTATTGAGTGGGAACAATATCTGTAGTTCGAGGGGAGTGCTGAACGCCTTTCCGTCTTCTTTAAAGAAACTCTTTCTCATGAGGGGGCTTGGGCTGATTATCTGTCGGCAGGGAAATTTTCAGTTTGCGTTGAATCAACGCTTATTTCGGGCAAACGCCGGCGAAACTCTCTTTATCCCGGAAGATTCGCATTTCCAGGTGCTTCAGGAATCCGAAGATATGGAGGTATTTATTCTTGCCTATCAGATCCAGCCTATACGGGATATTATCGGTAATTCGGTTGTTTCCATGTATATGTATTCACAACTTATTCCGGAACCTTGCTATGTGTGGACTACTGGGGAAGAAAATGAAATCGTAAAATACATGTCTTTGCTGGACAGTGCTCTGGAAATGGAGGAGAGTGTGTTCAACCTTTATGAAAGAAAACTCCTTTTGCTGGCCCTTACATATCGGATCTGTTCTATTCACAATCGTAAACTGATCAGTGTAGGGCAAGAAACCGGGGGAAGAAAAAATGAAATCTTTGTCCGGCTGATTCAACTCATAGAGCAATATTATATGAAGGAACGTGGAGTCGGATTCTATGCAGATAAGCTTTGTCTGTCTCCCAAGTACCTGTCTGCGCTTGCCAAGAATATTTGCGGATATACAGTACAGGAGCTTGTCTTTAAA
This sequence comes from Bacteroides sp. HMSC067B03, assembly GCF_001811315.1. NCBI lineage: Bacteria > Pseudomonadati > Bacteroidota > Bacteroidia > Bacteroidales > Bacteroidaceae > Bacteroides > Bacteroides sp. HMSC067B03. The sequence continues at coordinate 60,628 of NZ_KV804329.1, forward strand.
GCTATTATTCGTAAGTCGATCTCATTACTCAAAAATACACAGAAAGACATTCTGGAGATATCTAATGAATTAAACTTCCCCAATGCTTCTTATTTCGGCACATTCTTTAAGAAGCAAATGGGGATGTCGCCTCAACAATATAGGAGGAACCTTTAATGGGAAAAGTTTTCTCCTGTATTGACTGTTATTCTTTTTCTCCGTAAGCCAGATCGCCTGCGTCGCCCAGTCCCGGCACAATGTAGGAATGTTCGTTGATTTCAGGATCGATGGCCGCGCACCAGATGGTTGTTTTGTTCTCGGGAAATACATTCATAATATGTTCGATTGCGTGTTGGCTGGCAATGATGGACGCTACGTGAATTTCGGCTGGATGACCTTTGGTGAGCATTGCCTGGTAGCTTAGCTCCATGCTGCCGCCTGTAGCCAGCATTGGGTCAGTGATAATCAGCGTTTTGTCATCAATACGGGGAGAAGCGATATATTCTATGTGTATATCAAACTTCAGTGTGTCCTTATATTTACGATAGGCAGAGACGAATGCGTTTTCCGCCCCGTCGAAATAACTTAGAAAACCCTGGTGAAAAGGAAGACCGGCGCGGAGAATGGTGCTGATGACAAGCTGGTTGTCCGGTGTGCTGACGGGAGCAATACCTAGTGGTGTCTGGATGTTTTTTACAGAGTATCGGAACTCTTTGCTCATTTCGTAGGCCATGATTTCTCCGATCCGTTCAATATTACGGCGGAAACGCAGGCGGTCGTTCTGAACTTCTACATTTCTGATTTCGGATATGTACTGGTTTAGAATCGAATTTGTTTGGCTAAAATCAATTACTTTCATATTATAGTTTAATCATAATTTAATCTCATTTTCATCGTATTGACAACATACTGGCTTGCAAAGTAAACGATAATCTTTCAAATTGCAATATTCAGTTTGCAGATATTGTTAGGAATTTATAAAAGAGATTCAATTAGGGAAAAATTTCTCTAATCCCTTCTTCCTTTTCAAAGAAAGTATTACTTTTGTACCCGGATTTACAAGGGGCATCCAAAGCTCCTTTCTTTAAGCTGGAAAGAGATAATAAAACAAAATACCAATTTTAATTAATTCAAAAGAAAATGGCAAATTTAGATTTGAGCAAGTACGGTATTACAGGTGTAACTGAAATCCTGCACAATCCGTCTTATGATGTTTTGTTCGCTGAAGAAACAAAACCGGGTCTGGAAGGCTTTGAAAAAGGTCAAGTAACAGAATTAGGCGCTGTTAATGTAATGACAGGTATCTATACCGGTCGCTCTCCTAAAGATAAATTCTTCGTTAAGAATGAAGCTTCTGCTGATTCAGTATGGTGGACTTCTGACGAATATAAAAACGACAACAAACCTTGTACAGAAGAAGCTTGGACTGACTTGAAGGCTAAAGCTGTTAAACAATTGTCTGGCAAACGTTTGTTTGTTGTTGATACTTTCTGCGGTGCTAACGAAGCAACTCGTATGAAAGTACGTTTCATCATGGAAGTAGCTTGGCAGGCTCACTTCGTAACTAACATGTTTATCCGTCCGACTGCAGAAGAACTTGCTAGCTATGGAGAACCTGATTTTGTATGTTTCAACGCTTCTAAAGCAAAAGTTGATAACTACAAAGAGCTTGGTTTGAACTCTGAAACTGCTACTGTTTTCAATTTGAAGACTAAAGAACAAGTTATCCTGAATACTTGGTATGGTGGTGAAATGAAGAAAGGCATGTTCTCTATCATGAACTATATGAACCCGCTTCGTGGTATCGCTTCTATGCACTGTTCTGCTAATACAGATATGGAAGGAACTAGTTCAGCTATCTTCTTCGGTTTATCTGGTACAGGTAAGACTACTTTGTCTACTGACCCGAAACGTAAGTTGATCGGTGACGACGAACACGGATGGGATAACGAAGGCGTATTCAACTACGAAGGTGGTTGCTATGCTAAAGTTATCAACCTGGATAAAGAAAGTGAACCGGATATCTACAACGCTATCAAACGTGATGCTTTACTTGAAAACGTAACTGTGGCTGCTGATGGTAAAATCGACTTCACGGATAAGAGTGTAACTGAAAATACTCGTGTTTCTTATCCTATCTATCACATCGAAAATATCGTTAAGCCTATTTCTAAAGGTCCGCACGCTAAACAAGTTATCTTCTTGTCAGCTGATGCATTTGGTGTATTGCCTCCGGTATCTATCCTAAATCCGGAACAAGCTCAATACTACTTCCTGTCTGGATTTACAGCTAAATTGGCTGGTACAGAACGTGGTATCACTGAACCGACTCCGACATTCTCTGCTTGCTTTGGTGCTGCTTTCTTGTCATTGCACCCGACTAAATATGCTGAAGAATTGGTGAAGAAGATGGAAATGACTGGTGCTAAGGCATACTTGGTTAATACAGGTTGGAATGGTTCTGGCAAACGTATTTCTATCAAAGATACTCGTGGTATCATCGATGCTATCCTTGACGGTTCTATCGACAAAGCTCCTACTAAGGTTATTCCTTTCTTCGACTTTGTTGTTCCTACAGAACTTCCGGGTGTTGATCCGAAGATCCTTGACCCACGCGACACTTACGAATGTGCTTGCCAATGGGAAGAAAAAGCAAAAGATTTGGCTGGACGTTTCATCAAGAACTTCGCTAAGTTTACAGGTAACGAAGCTGGTAAGGCTTTAGTTGCTGCTGGTCCGAAGCTCTAATCGAACATAGATATGTAATGCAAAACTGGGCGGTTCCGAAAGGAGCCGTCTTTTTTTGTTAATATGAAGGTAATTCCGTATCTTTGTTAATCTGAATTATATCCGATAAAACGCTGACAAAGAAATGATTATTACTTATTTAAAACTCTTTTATACGTTCGCAAAAATTGGTATGTTTACTATTGGCGGAGGCTATGCCATGATTCCTTTGATAGAACGTGAAATAGTAAAGAAAAACTGGATGAGCAAGGAAGAATTTATGGAAATGTTTGCCTTGACTCAATCACTCCCCGGTGTTTTTGCAGTAAATATTTCCATTTTCGTGGGTTATAAACTTCATAAAGTAAGCGGAAGTCTGGTATGTGCATTGGCGACTATTCTGCCTTCTTTTGCTATAATGATGCTGATTGCCATGTTCTTTGCCCGTTTTCAGGATAATGAGGTAATGATTCGTATTTTTAATGGGATACGTCCGGCAGTAGTAGCGTTGATTCTGTTTCCCTGTATATCTGCGGTCAGAGCTTTGAAATTGAAGTATGTACAACTGGTAGCCCCTGTGATTGCTACTGTCTTGATCTGGCAATTCGGGCTTTCTCCTGTTTATGTAGTACTGGCGGGAATTGCCGGAGGGTTGGTATATACGCTATGGTTGAAAGATAAGATTAAAGATATAAAGGCATGATATATTGGCAGTTACTTTGGGTGTATCTGAAAATAGGTACGTTTGGTTTCGGAGGTGGTTATGCTATGCTTTCACTTATCCAGCATGAAATTGTAGATCTCCACCACTGGCTGACTCCCCAGCAATTTACGGATGTAGTGGCGATTTCTCAAATGACTCCGGGACCTATTGGCATTAACAGTGCTACTTATGTAGGCTATGCAGTGACACAAAGTGTATGGGGAGCGGTGCTTGCTACTGTGGCAGTTTGTTTGCCTTCCTTCATATTGGTTTTACTGATCTCTTATTTTTTCGCGAAGTGTAAGGATAATAAATATATTAAAGCAGCGATGTCCGGCTTACTTCCTATGTCGGTGGCATTGATTGCTTCAGCTGCCTTATTGATGATGAACAGAGAGAACTTTATTGATTATAAAAGTATAGGAATCTTTGCGGCAGCTTTCTTTATTACATGGAAATGGGATTTGCATCCTATTCTGCTGATCTGCCTGGCAGGTGTGGCAGGAGTAATCTTGTATTAAAAAAACTTATTATAAGAAACGTTATTGCTTGTCTGTCATTACTTTGTCTATTTTTGTGAAAGTTGGACTAAGAAACAGAATTATGGTGTATCTGGATACCGATAAGCAAACCTGTGCGGATTTAAGCATAACGGAAAGCGTGTATGACGAGCAACCTCTTTGTTCCTTGTTTCTGAAAACAGAAACGAAACAGGGGAAATCTCTGATGCTGGAGTGGATTATGTATCCGTTGAGTGACTGGGAGACGATCTGTAAACGTCAGAAAGCAATCGACTGGGAGTTTCTGCCGGATCTTCCCCTAAATGAGGAGGAACTGGATTTTATCGAATATTATCTAGGTTACCGCGATCAGATAAGGAGAAATAATATTCTATTTACATGTGCCGGACTTATTGACCGTCTGGTGAGATACGATCCTAATCGTTATGTTATTTGCAGAGGAGTGAAACTCGTTATTCTCATGTTGCATCGTTTGGAAGAATGGGTGACAGGGGCGAGGAGTGATATGCCTAAATTGTTGAAGGAGGCTGCCTGTACTGTGCGGAGTATTTTGCATGGAAGTGAACTGGAAGAAGTGCTGGAGCAAACTTCTGATGAAAAAGCCCGCTTATCGATTTATGCTATTGATAAATATGATTATCTGTTTCGTTCCACCCGTCTTTTGTCTGTCAAAGAGTTGTTATCCATTATTTATTTACTGGATGTTTGCAGAACGGCCCATCGGGTTGCAAAAGAAAAGAAGCTTAATTGTACTCCTAAGATGGTACAAGCAATGGAGTTTTCTGTAGAGGGAGTCGTGCATCCGTTTGTGAAGAATGCGCAGCGAAATAATTGGGACATGTTTCAGGGGAATATCTCGCTTTTTACCGGTTCCAATATGGCGGGAAAGTCTACTACGCTAAAGGCATTGACTCTGGCTGTTTGGCTGGCTCATTGCGGATTACCCGTTTTTGCCGAGTCGATGACTTGTCCGGTTTATGAAGGTATCTATACTTCTATAAATTTACCGGACTCTCTGAGAGACGGGCGGAGCCACTTTATGGCAGAGGTACTTCGGATTAAAGAAATACTGATAAAAGTGGGAAGCGGGAAGAAGTGCTTGGTGGTGCTGGATGAAATGTTTCGGGGAACAAATGCGAAAGATGCGTTTGAGGCTTCCGTTGCAGTCAATGAATTATTGAGAGACTTTCCACATTGTCATTTTCTGATATCGACGCATATTCTCGAGTATGCAAAAGCATTTGAACATGATTGCTCCTGTTGCTTCTACTATATGGAGGCCGAAATCAAGGAGGATAATTTTGTATGCCCTCATCGGTTGCTGAAAGGAATATCGGAAGCCAGGGTTGGGTATTGGATTGTAAAGAAGCTGTTGAATATGCATGAACTTGAGATAGAAAAAGCCCGCTAGATCTCATCTGGCGGGCTTTTAACTTATTTAAAGCGATTGCTTACGATTTGTTCGCACGTTTACGTTCGATTTCATCCAGAATAACTTTGCGCATACGCATTGCTTTCGGAGTCACTTCTACATATTCATCTTCTTTGATGTACTCCAGTGCTTCCTCAAGTGAGAACTGAACGGGCGGAATCAGACGAACTTTATCATCAGATCCGGAAGCGCGCATGTTGGTGAGCTTCTTGGATTTTGTAACGTTGATAACCAGGTCGTTGTCATGAGAGTGCTCTCCTACTACCTGGCCTGCGTATACTTCGTCTTGCGGGAAGATGAAGAACTTACCGCGGTCCTGTAATTTATCGATAGCATAAGCAAAAGCGGTTCCGCTTTCCATGGCAATCATAGAACCGTTGGTACGGCGTTCGATTTCTCCTTTGTGCGGCTGGTATTCTTTGAAACGGTGTGCCATGATAGCTTCACCGGCAGAAGCAGTCAGTACGTTGGTACGAAGACCGATGATACCACGCGAAGGCATATCAAACTCAAGGTTGATACGTTCGCCCGTATTTTCCATCTTCACCATTTCACCTTTACGGCGGGTCACCATATCAATAATCTTGCTTGAATATTCTTCCGGCACGTTGATTGTCAATTCTTCAATCGGTTCGCACTTAACGCCGTCTATTTCTTTAAAGATAACCTGTGGCTGGCCTACCTGCAATTCGTATCCTTCGCGGCGCATGGTCTCGATCAATACAGAAAGATGAAGTACGCCACGACCGGAAACGATCCATTTGCCGTCTTCTTCACTCTTTCTTACGCGAAGTGCCAGATTCTTATCAAGCTCTTTCATCAGACGATCGTGGATGTGGCGTGAGGTAACGAACTTACCGTCTTTTCCGAAGAACGGAGAGTCATTGATGGCAAATAACATACTCATCGTCGGCTCGTCGATGGCGATTGGCGGCAATGCTTCCGGATTTTCGAAATCGCAGACAGTATCTCCGATCTCAAATCCTTCGATACCTACCAATGCGCAAATATCTCCTGATGAAACTTCATTGGTTTTTACGCGTCCCAAACCTTCAAATACATGAAGTTCTTTAATTTTAGATTTGAACATGTCGCCATTGCGTTTTACAAGCGTAATGTTCATTCCTTCTTTCAGGGTACCGCGGTGTACACGACCTACAGCGATACGACCGGTATAAGAAGAATAATCCAGTGAAGTGATTAACATCTGCGGAGTTCCTTCCAGTTGTTTGGGAGCCGGGATGTTTTCGATAATACAGTCCAGTAACGGGGTAATGGTTTCTGTAGGCTTTTGCCAGTCTGTACTCATCCAGTTATTCTTGGCAGAACCGTAAATAACGGGGAAGTCCAGCTGGTCTTCCGTTGCGTTGAGGCTGAACATCAGATCAAATACCATTTCGTAAACTTCTTCCGGACGGCAGTTGGGCTTATCTACCTTATTAACTACCACAATTGGTTTCAAACCGATTTCCAGTGCTTTCTGAAGAACGAAACGTGTTTGGGGCATCGGGCCTTCGAAAGCATCGACTAGCAGAATACAGCCATCTGCCATATTCAATACACGTTCTACTTCACCACCGAAGTCGCTGTGTCCCGGAGTATCAATGATGTTAATTTTAGTACCGTTGTAGTTGATGGATACATTTTTAGAAAGGATCGTTATACCACGTTCACGTTCCAGGTCGTTGTTATCCAGGATAAGTTCACCACTATTTTGATTGTTGCGGAATAGATTTCCTGCCAACAACATCTTGTCAACCAGCGTTGTTTTCCCATGGTCAACATGGGCAATGATTGCAATGTTTCGAATATTTTGCATATAATACCTATTATTTGGCGGCAAAGGTACGAAAATAGGATTAGAAATATATGCTATAACTACATTTTTTTTCTTGTAAAACGTTGTGAGATATAAAGATAATGTCTATCTTTGCACGCTCAAAAGAATAATTTACTATATAAAAATTCTAAAAATTATGTATTTAGACGCAGCTGAAAAGCAAGAAATCTTTGGAAAGTACGGGAAGTCTAACTCTGATACTGGCTCAACTGAGGCGCAGATAGCTTTGTTTTCCTACCGTATTTCTCATCTGACTGAGCACATGAAGCTCAACAGAAAAGATTATAGTACAGAGAGAGCTTTAACAATGTTGGTAGCAAAACGTCGTCGTTTGCTTAACTACCTGAAAGCTAAAGATATCGCAAGATATCGTGGTATTGTTAAAGAACTTGGTTTGCGTAAGTAATCTACTTGCCGCGAAAAGATTAAAAAGGGGCTGTGTCAAAACTAAGGCACA
>NZ_KV804330.1:0-18695 GCF_001811315.1 Bacteroides sp. HMSC067B03
ATTATCCAAAGACTTGACGTAAAGAGGTTCGGACTCAATGCAACAAGTCGCATAAAAGCGTTTGTCTTCAGGTTTATCTCTGTACCAGCCAAGTGGATCAGGACATCAAGGCGGTATGTGCTGAATATCTATACCTGTAACAATGCTTACGCAGATATTTTTCAGACTGATTTTGGATAACGCCTACAACTTATGGGTATGATACTGCGTATTGTCTCAAGTCGCATTGTGGGGTAAGGGGATGTTGTAGGCAGAAGTGGGTGTTTCTGCCTCAATTTATCTGATAATTCAGTAATGAGAGGACGTGTACACGCAAGAAGGACGTTGAAGGGCTTAGTTGCGGATTTGAGGCAGGTAAGAAAATACAAAGAATTAACAGCAACCGAGAAACTGAAATACCGTATCGCAGTGAAAATGACGGCAGCCGACTACTTCCGCCTGCTGACACGATCGCATGAGGCGGGCGTATCACCAAGCGAGTACATGAGGGAATGTTTCCGTAACGGTCATGTGAAAGAACGGCTGTCGGAGGAACATGCCGGATACATCCGCCAACTCTGCGGCATGGCTAACAATCTCAACCAGCTTGCGCGTAAGGCAAACGCCGGAGGCTTCCACGATGAACGGTGGGACTGCAAGGTGGCAGTGGCAAGGATTCATGAACTTATAACCAAGATAGGGATATGATGGCGAAAATCGTAAAAGGAAGCGACTTCAAGGGTGCGGTGGATTACATCATCGACAAGAAGAAGGATACGCAGATAGTAGCAAGCGAAGGCTTGTTTATGGAAAATCTGGAAACTATCGCCATGAGTTTCAATGCCCAGTCACGGATGAACGATAAGGTGACAAAACCTGTCGGACATATCGCGTTGAGTTTTTCCAAAGAGGATGAGTTACGGCTGACGAACCGTATCATGGCAGGCATCGCGCTTGAATATATGGAACGGATGGGAATCAAGAATACGCAGTTCTTCATCGCCCAGCATTTCGACAAGGAGCATCCGCACGTGCATATTGCTTTCAACCGCATAGACAACAACGGCAATACCATATCGGACAGGCACGAGCGTCTGCGCAGTACCCGCATCTGCAAGGAATTGACCTTGAAATACGGCTTGCATATGGCTGGCGGAAAGGACAATGTCAAACGCAACCGCCTGAAAGAGCCAGACAGGACGAAATATGCGCTTTACGACATCATCAAAATGGAAGTCGGCAGATGCGGCAACTGGAACGTGCTTATCGCCAACCTGAAACGGCAGGGAGTGGAAGTACATTTCAAGCATAAGGGGCAGACCAGCGAGGTGCAGGGTGTTGTATTCTCCATGAATGGCTACCATTTCAACGGCTCCAAAGTGGACAGGCGTTTCAGTTATTCCAAGATTGACGCGGCTTTGCAGCACAACAGATGCAGGGAACGTATGGGAATAACAGCCGGAATATATGAAACGGCTACACCAAGCGCACCGTCCGGCACGGCACAAAGCGAGTTGTTCAACGGCTCTTGGGGATTGCTAAAAAGCAGTGGCTCATCTTATAACACTGCTGATGCGGAAGCCAATCAGGAAATGGTGGATATACTTCGCAGAAGGAAGAAAGTTAAGCGCAAGAGAGGTGTTGGGTTCTAATATTCTGTACTAATCCAATTCTCACGACACTTGCGCTCTATATTCATTCGGAGTGTAACCTACCTCTTTCTTGAACAGTCGGGTAAAATGTTGCGGGTACTGAAAACCGAGATTATAGGCGATTTCATTAACGGTGTCGTCTGTAGATGCAAGTTCCGTCTTGGCTATTTCAATAGACTTGTCATGAATGAAATGCAGGGCGGTTGAACCTGTTTCTTTTTTCAATAAATCACTGAAATAGTTGGGCGAGAGGCAGAGCTTGTCTGCACAATACTGTACAGTGGGCAAGCCTATCCGTTTAGCAGCCCCATCATGGAAGTATTCGTCAAGCAACCGCTCAAATCTTGCGAGGATGTCTCGGTTTTGGTTGTCGCGTGTGATGAACTGACGGTCATAGAAACGTGTGCAGTAATCAAGGAACGTCTTGATGCTGTCTGTGATGAGGTTCTTGCTGTGACGGTGTATCGGATGGTTCAATTCATATTGAATCTTGTGGAAGCAATCCATGATGATTTGCCGTTCTTCCACACTAAGGTGCAATGCCTCGTTTGTCTCGTAGGAAAAGAACGAATATTCACGCATTATCCGCCCGAGAGGTGTATTCCGCAGCAGGTCGGGATGGAACATAAGCAGGTAGCCATCTGGTTGGAACTGCATGCCGTCATCTTCCGCACCGAACACCTGTCCGGGCGCGATAAATATCAGTGTGCATAATTATTCCTAAGTCTGTGAAACCGGAACGCATGAAGCAGAATCTCGACATATTAGACTTCACCCTGTCGGCCGACGACATGGCACGGATAAAGACGCTGGATACCGACAAGCCTTTCTTACTCGGCTCGCACGAAGATCCAGAAATCGTAAAATGGTTCATGCAGTACAAAAACGCCTGAACATCAACAACCATATTTCGATAGCCGCTATCGACTATATTAAGAAGTTATTCGTATATGCCTTTATTGTAATCCGTCATGTACTGAGTAAATGTTTTGCCTGTTTGCTGTTTGAAGAAGCGCATGAGATGGCTCGGATCAGAGAAATTGAAATCATCCGCCATTTCACTGACAGTGCGGTTGGAGAATAGCAATTCGTTCTTCAGTTCCTCAAGCAGACGTTGTTTTATCAAATGGGTAGCTGATACTCCGAATTGGGCTTTTACTGAGTTATTGAGTGTGATGCGACTGACATGAAGCATGTCTGCATATTCCTGCACCCGCTGGTGGGTGCGGATATTCTGTTCCAACAAGTCCTTGAACCGAAAAGCGAAATTGTTTTTAGCAATTTCAGCGGGCAAGCAATAGGCGGCAGCGTATGTACGATTGATAATCAGCAAAAGATAATATAGTAAGGAAACAATGATATTGTACGTATCGGACACTGGATTCATCAGCTCATACTTAATCTTTCCGAGCAGCCGCATATATTCCTTCATTTCGTCATGTGTGGCATTGATGTAAGGCGGCGTATCTGTCTGGTAACAATACAAAAGGCGAAAAACGAAGAACTTGTCGGCGATAAAAGTACGCATGAAATCTTCGCGGAATATAAGGAACGTGTAATCCAACGCCGTCTCATCTACATGCCACTCTTGTTGCTGATGGGGTGAAAGCAGGAGAACCATGCCGTCGCGCAGTTCAATCTTGCGGAAGTTCAGTAGCAAATATCCGTTTGCCTTACGGAAAAAGTAGAAGCTGAAGAAGTCTGTCTTAAACCGCTTGTTTTCTGTCAGCACAAGTCCGATGTCCTTGTTTATGGCAGTATTGATGTAAAAATCCACGCCGCAGCGTGTCTTGTTGAACGGTACGCTGACCAGTCGATCAGGGTTGATTATCTCGTCCATATCCTTGTCGTTTTTGCAAAGATAATAATTTCATTTATCAAAATGGCATAATTACCGTTTTTTCAGGCATAGATGTTTCGCCGGATTCTTCCGAACTTTGCACCCGTAATCAATAACAAGACATATAGTCATGAAAAAGACATCTACAGTACAATTGGTGCGCAATGCCACCTTGAAAATCAGGTATGCGGGACACACCATGCTAATTGACCCCGTTTTAGCCGACAAAGGCACTTTGATATCGGCCCTCGGTGTGAATAAAACACCGAGGGTACACCTCACCATTCCTATTCAGGATATTATCGGAGGCGTGGACATGGTGCTCCTGACCCACAATCACATCGACCATTACGAGCCGAGTGTCCCCACACATTTGCCCAAAGAAATTCCTTTCTACGTTCAGCCCCAGGACGCGGACGCCATCAGAAACGACGGATTTACAAATGTGATACCCATCGAAGAAATAAAAACAATAGACGGCATATCCATTTACCGCACGACCGGACATCATGGTTTCGGGCAGATCGGGCAGATGATGGGACCTGTATCAGGTTATGTGCTAAAAGCCGAGGGCTTCCCGACCGTTTATATAATGGGTGACTGCCGATGGGAAGCATGTATCCGAGACACCGTGGAACGGTTCAATCCTGACTATATCGTGGTAAACTCCGGAGGTGCAATCTTTCCCGAATTTTCCAAAACGGACGGTCCTATCATCCCCGACGAGAACGAAGTGATGCAGATACTTGACGAATTGCCTTCGCATATCAAGCTGATAGCCGTACACATGGATGCCATCGACCATTGCCAGACCACCCGTGCAATTCTGCGCAATGAGGCAACGCATCACGAAGCCGACATGAGCCGGCTGATTATCCCGGAGGACGGAGAAACAGTTGTGTTATGAGTGTCTGCATTAAATCCCTGATAAAAAACATGAACATAGTGGTAGGGTGCACTATAGGATGCCCTTACTGCTATGCCCGTAACAACTGCCGCCGTTTCCACATTACCGACGACTTTTCCGTGCCTGAATACATGGAACGAAAACTGCGCATCATCGATACGTCCCGTCCTCATGTGTGGCTCATGACAGGAATGAGCGATTTCTCCGATTGGAAGCCTGAATGGAACGCAGAAATTTTCGAGCGGATCAGCAGCAATCCCCAGCACGCCTATATCTTTCTGACGAAGCGCCCTGACAAAATCAGTTTCTCCTCTGACGACGAGAACGTATGGATGGGCGTGACCGTTACGCGCAGTTCCGAGAAAAGGAGGATTGATGATTTGAAAAAGAATATCAAAGCACGACACTACCATGTCACGTTTGAACCTCTCTTCGATGATATCGGCGAGATTGATTTCGAGGGAATTGACTGGATTGTCATAGGCACAGAGACCGGAAACCGAAAAGGAAAGTCATATTCGCGCCCCGAATGGGTGCTTAGCATTGCAGAACAGGCAAAGGCTCATGGCATACCGGTGTTCATGAAAGAGGATTTGCTGCCGATTATGGGCGACGAAAGAATGATTCAGGAATTGCCGGAACAATTTACCAGACGAATACAATGAATATGGATACAATAAAGGAAATAGATGTAAAGAGTGTAATGACCAAATCCTCTCTGCCGGTGGGAGGATATTCGGTCAACCCTTATGTAGGGTGTCCCCACGCCTGCAGGTATTGCTACGCATCGTTCATGAAACGGTTCACCGGGCACACCGAGCCGTGGGGTACGTTTTTAGATGTAAAAAACTGGAAGCCGATAACGAATCCTCATAAATACGACGGTGAACGTGTTGTAATAGGGTCTGTGACGGACGGTTACAATCCGTATGAAGAAGAATTCCACCGTACCCGAAGGCTGCTCGAAGAGCTGCGAGGAAGCGATGCCGAGATTATGATATGCACAAAGTCCGATCTTGTCCTTCGCGATCTCGACCTGTTGAAGAGTTTTCCCAAAGTGACTGTGTCATGGTCTGTCAATACGCTCGACGAGCAGTTCTGCGCAGATATGGACAACGCCGTAAGCATTGAACGCCGTCTGAAAGCGATGCGTCAGACATACGAGGCAGGTATCCGCACCGTATGCTTCGTCTCGCCCATATTCCCCAGAATAACAGACGTAAAGGCAATAATAGAGGAGGTAAAAGATTATGCTGATTTAATCTGGCTTGAAAACCTGAATTTACGCGGGCAGTTCAAAGGCGGGATAATGACGTATATCCGTGAGAAGTATCCTGACCTCATACCGCTTTACGAGGAAATTTACAATAAAAAAAGGCTTGAATACTGGCAGGCATTGGAGCAGGACATTTCAAATTACGCCAAGGAGCAGGGCTTCCCGTATCGTATAAACGATCTGCCATACGGACGCTCGGAAAAAGGCAAACCTGTCATCGTAAACTACTTCTACCACGAAAAAATACGATTGACAAAATGAGGCTATGCCGGACTGATGCAGAAAAGTTGTAGCGCGGATAAAAGCACCATGTATGTGGATAATATCCGGCAATCTTCCGAGCGTATGCGGGAGATGCTCAACACGCTGCTGGATTTCTTCCGTCTGGACAACGGCAAGGAGCAACCCAACCTTTCCCCTTGCAGGATTTCCGCAATCACGCATATTCTTGAAACGGAGTTCATGCCCATTGCCATGAACAAGGGGCTGACTTTGATAGTGGAGAGCCACACCGATGCGGTGGTTTTGACCGACAAGGAACGTATCCTGCAAATCGGCAACAACTTGTTGTCAAACGCCATCAAGTTCACGGATAACGGTAGTGTATCATTGGCAGCGGATTATGATAACGGTTTGCTGAAACTTATCGTTGAAGATACCGGTACGGGCATGACCGAAGATGAGCAACAACGAGTATTCGGTGCATTTGAACGTCTTTCAAATGCCGCCGCAAAAGACGGCTTCGGATTAGGCTTCCTGCAACCAGCCGTTATCCAACAGCCGGGTTAAATGCGTCCTCCCTATCTCGGCCGTCCCTTGCAGGACGACACAGCGGTCTTTCTCCTGGAGCTTTCTTAATTCCTCCAGTGAAGCCGCCATTTTCTCCGCCATTGTTGCCATAACCGTTTTTATTTAGATTCTGATTATTTTCGTGCAAATACTCGTTTTTAGACACGTGTAAATACTCGTTTTTAATTATGTGCATTTACTCGTATTTGTTGCAAAAATACAATATTTGTTCCGATAATCAGCTACTAATGAAGTCTTTTTTTACTTGTTGTATCGTCGAAACGGCCTTTCCCGTGAGCTTCGCCACGTTCCGGATCGAGTAGCCTTTCTTTAACAAGGCGATCGCCTCCCGGTATTCCTCTTTCCTCTGTTCGGCCGTTTTCCGGCTTCCCGGCTTCCGTCCCAGCCTGCCCCCTTTCTGGATGTACAACTCCCGTCCGCTATTAAGGCGGTCGATGATCCCCTGGCGTTCGATCGCGGCCAGTTCCCCCAACAGGGTAGTGATCAGAGAGGACAAGGGGTTTACCGTCTTGTCCGGCCGTAACGTTTCCAGGTTCAGGTTTTGAATATACACGCATATTTTATGCGTGTGCAGCGTATCGAGTGACTTTAGGATCTCCAGGGTTGAACGCCCCAGGCGTGAGATCTCGGTCAGCAACAACATATCCACCCGGTTCTGCGGATCTGTGCAGTATTCCAGGCAACGGCTTAAAACCGGGCGTTCGATATTGGCCTTTCGTCCGCTTATCTTTTCCTCAAAGACCGCCGTCACCTCGTACCCCCGTCCGGCTGCGAACCTCTCCAGATCGACAACCTGCCGTTCGGTCGATTGCCTGGCCGACTGCGAGCTTACACGTGAATAAATAACCACATTCATCCCTTTTGCTTTTGTTCTTCCTTATCTATTGTTTTAATCACCTTATCCACCTCTTTCAAGGAGGCATTATTTCCGGATCTATCCAAAAAAGAAATTCGCTAATTAACCTATAATTACTATCTTTGCATTGTAATGCTTGGTAAAGCCTCTGTTATCAAAACACGTAACCAAGTCAAGGATATACCCGTTCATCAAGAACGGGTTTTTCTTTTGCGACAGCCCATTCATAAGACAAAGGATATTATAACAGGTCAGTAATCACAGCCGCCGGAATATCCAGCTTTGAGAAAGCGAACATCTTTTTCCCCAGATCCTTTAACGAGGCTCCGATATGGTACACGTCCGTTTCATCAACGATCAGGAAACGGTCGTGACTGTCCCGGTACGTCCTGATGTCGATAGGTGGGTACTGGCTGTTATGCCTGTCAAGATCAAGTTGGAGTTGCTGCGTGATACGCTGGGTGTAAATGGTGGCCGAGACACCGACGCTGCGTTTACTCAACATGAGCAAGACCGTTTCGTCCACATAGTTGTCGATAAGCACGATCGAACGCCTGGCCGACTTTACCAGATCGGTAGCGAACTTGTACGCATCGAAAATCTGGCCGTTATAAAAAATGCCTTCGACCGGGGGCAAGGCAGTACGCACAAAAAAATCTATCTTCTCGGTATGTTGAGCGACAGTCCTTTCAAGTTCTGACAAACGTTTATTAATGGAATACCCTTTTAAAAGATAGTCCTTTAAAACCTTATTCGCCCATTGCCTAAATAAAATACCTCTTTTACTATTGACACGAAACCCAATGGATATGATCGCATCCAAATTGTAATAAGTCAGATTGCGCATCACTTGCCGTTTGCCTTCCTGTCGAACTGTTCGGAAATCCCGAACAGTTGAACTTTCCTCTAATTCTTTCTGATCATATATGTTTTTTATATGCTCGCTTATATTTGCTTTGCTGGATTGAAAAAGATCCACAATTTGCGCCTGTGTCAGCCAAACGGTTTCATCTTCCAGCCTCACTTCCAACCTGACCGCTTCATCCGGCTGGTATAATATGATTTCTCCCTGTTCCATTACTTATTTACCTTTTCTTAATTCATCAAGCCTCTGCATCGCACCGCTGAACTTCTCACTAAACATCATATCATCGGGCAAAACAAACCAGGTGGGAATACCTCTCGACTGTGGATTACCTATACATTCATCTTGCCCGTTCTGTTTGCGGTAATCGTCCCATTCACTATAAGCGATGTTCCAACGAATACCTAATTTATAGGTATTTTCCCATTTAATAATAGCCAGTGAATAGGCCGGATCATCTTTGCCGTCATAAATCACTTCTACAACTTCAACCACCCCTTTAGGGGAATTTATAAACTTCGGATTTTTATACGAATAAGTGCTCATGTCTTTTATTTTTTATTCATAGCACACAAAGATACTCAAAACAAATATATACATATATACATACGTATGATTAACGTATAAAAACATTTATGGTTATTCTAATCTTTGATTAATTCCGGTACAGAAACAAAACGTACCGAAAGACGGAAACAGGATTTATTTCGGTACGCTTCCCCGATCGGTACAAAAAACACGCAAAAAACGAAAATACTACTTTTAGTCTTTTAGTATATTAGTATTTTGACTATATGTTGCGGACATGACAACCATTTAAAAAACTGAATTTATGAGCAAAGCAAAAGTAATCTCCGTATTGAATCACAAGGGGGGAGTAGGAAAGACCACAACCACGATCAACCTGGGCGGTGCGTTACGTCAAAAAGGGTACAAGGTTCTTTTGATCGACCTTGACGGGCAGGCCAACCTGACCGAATCGCTGGGCTTCTCTGCGGAGCTTCCCCAAACGATCTACGGTGCGATGAAAGGCGAATACGACCTGCCGATCTACGAGCATAAGGACGGCCTTAGCGTCGTTCCCTCCTGCCTGGATCTCTCGGCCGTTGAAACGGAGTTAATCAACGAGGCCGGACGGGAGCTTATCTTAGCCCACCTTATCAAGGGCCAAAAGGAGAAATTCGATTATATCCTGATCGACTGTCCCCCCTCGCTGTCGCTGCTCACGCTTAACGCACTGACGGCCTCGGATCGGTTGATTATCCCGGTTCAGGCTCAATTCCTGGCAATGCGTGGAATGGCCAAACTTATGCAGGTCGTCCACAAGGTGCAGCAACGTTTGAACTCGGATCTTTCGATAGCCGGGGTTCTGATAACCCAGTACGACGGAAGAAAGAACCTGAACAAGAGCGTTTCGGAACTGGTACAGGAAACATTCCAGGGCAAAGTGTTCAGCACCCATATACGCAACGCCATTACGCTGGCCGAAGCCCCGACACAAGGGCAGGATATTTTTCACTATGCCCCCAAATCTGCCGGGGCAGAGGACTACGAAAAGGTATGTAACGAACTGCTAACAGAAATAAAGTAACCATATGGCAAAGAAGAACGATTTAAAAAACAGTATGTCGGCCGGGCTGACCGGGGGATTAGACAGCCTGATCCAATCCACGGCCGGGCAAAAAGAGGCTCAAAAGCCGAAGAAAGCGAAAACCGTGCATTGTAATTTTGTCATGGACGAAACCTATCACCAGAACTTAAAGCTGATCGCGATCCGCAAAGGCGATTCGCTAAAATCGGTATTGCAAGAGGCTATATCTGACTACTTGGATAAAAACAGTTCCCTGCTATAACAGCGTATCGGGAATATACAGGGCAAACACTCCACAAAAGAAATTCTCCAGGAAAAAGGTACGCAAAAAGCACCCCTACACATCAAAAAGTATATTGAAAATGCGATTCCCTATAAAGAACCCGTTGGCGGGATTAATCTTGCGTATGTTTAACCTGCCAACGGGTACGATATTGATAAACTTTTTGTTTAAGGTTTAACGTTTACGTTGCTATTTGCATCAACCCAGCCTGTTGTCTCTGCATCAAACTGGATCGGATTCAACACAGCCTCTCCCTGATCAGTATAACCACCACCGAAAATCAACGTGTAGATATGACGCTTGCCCGCTACCCATGTATCTCCGAACGGAACATAAATTGTTCCGTAACTATCTGCTGAACCCAACAGATAACCTCCGGACTGCTGGATTTTGCAGGTGATCGACAGGTAACATTGATGCGCACCGTCGGCTTTTATCTTGGTATTGGTGGCTTCTTCGGAAACTTTCCATGCTGTCAGCTTCTGTGGTATATTCAGCATAGGAGTTTTTTCGGAAATATCGGTAGCTGTGGTATTACTATTGACCTCGATGAATTTGCCTTGCACTACGGTAATAAAACCTCCTCCTGTAGAGCTTTCAGGCCAATCACCCACAGCCCAACTTCCCGTTCCATCGGCTGTCGCAGGCAATGTGTAGACGCCGCCCATTTTTACATTAAAAATCTTGATGTCCTTTATATTCACCTGCATGTTATCGTATTCGGTCTTTGCTTTGAATACGACCTGTGACAGAATATGCTTGAAGTTAAATTTCACTACTCCGTTGTTCTTGTCTTTTGTCTGGCCTTTGGCTATGGCATACATCACGTCGTAGTTTTCATGAGCATTGATACCAGATCCATACTCATCGGAGCAGGAATAAGTTATCTTTTGAGTATCCTTGGTGGCTTCCCACATATAACTCCACTGCATGGCTTCATCAACCGTTCCGGGATTGAATGCGTAAAAGTCCAAAGCCTCGGTAGGCCAATAACGAAGGTCGCTCGCATTTTTATAATCCCACTTACCATTATTGTACACGATATTCACTCCGTCATGTCCAAAATCCGTGTCTACCTTTCCCATGAAGGCAGTACCATCCGCCGTAAAAGCGAACACGTCGAAATCGGTGTTCTTCAAGTTGGTGTTGGTAGTAGGGGTAGCCCTCGTTTCCGCCGCATTACTTAACACGTTAAAACCAATCGCATTCCGTGAGGAGGTTTCCACATTCGCAATCTCCTCGTCTGAGCAACCCATGAGTAGAGCTCCAAAGATTGCCCAAAGCATTACTGTACTTTTTTTCATAAATAAAAATAAATCAAATTGATACATATAATTAATAAACTCATATTACAACACTATATCCATATTCACATCATCCCAATCATCAACGTCCACATCAAATCCCGCACCGTCACTTCCCGGCTCGGATGGAACCTCATAATCAAAATTCAACACCAGATGCACATCACCGACATGCCCCACTACCGGGACATCATGCACTTGGCCGCTCACGTCCTGTTCCAATACAGACATGCTGCCTGAACGGTTCTTGAGATACAACCGGAAAACATTGGGCTCTCCTTCAAGTGCGGAATGTCCAAACGTATAGAATCCGCCTATAATCTGATTCCGTGAAACCATTCCATCAAAGAGCAGGCTCTCCGAAAGACCGGCGGGCAAACTGTCGGCGGACATGTTAAGCGAGCCGGACATGCCGGAAAGAGCGGCCCGCAAATCCGCCACCCTATCCAGTCCCCGAAGACCGTTCACCTCATACGTGTAGTGACATACCATGTTTACGGGAGTCAGCCGTACTATCTCCGCGCTTCCTCCCGGAATGTCCTTGAGGATAACTTCGTCTATATGGTCGCCACACAGCCAAGGTGGGGTGACAGCCATTGTCCGGTTATCCGGCGACTGCACATCACGCGTATCGGCAGTAAAAAGCGTGTAACTGCCGTTTTCTTTCCAAACCATCCCGTCGGTATCGTAGTTGAAGCAAATTACCCGGTAATCATTCTCGGGAAGCTCCACTTCCCCATCCTCTCCTCCGGGGAAATCAAATATCCACGTGTTGCTTTCATCGTCGGTCGGATAAAATACGACCCTCATGCCTTCAGGCTTGTCATGATTGGAAATCTTGGTCCAGTCGAATATTACCCGCACCGTGGCAAAGTGCGGATGATCGTAACATAAATCCTTATGCTCACAAGCCGTCAGTCCTATCCATAAAAATATGAACACCAGACTAAAGCGTATCCGTATCACTGCCTGCCTCCTTTCTTCCGGCTATAATTCCCCCGCCCGATCAACCACACCAAAGAGATACCCGCCTTGGTCGGGCCGAACCAGCGGCGGTTTTTAGTGGTCTGCCATACATAGTGACCGTCCAAAGGGATGTACTCCTTGTACGATCCTCCAAGGTAGCCGATTCCCAACGTGAAATCCACATTGAACCGATGTCCCACAGGTAACGAGTAGCCGTAAGCCACGCCTCCCCCGTAACTCCATTTATCCCCCAAGTAACCTTTCCCACCCAATTCGAAATCATAGGTGACGATCTGCCCGTACAATCCGACATGATGCCCGGAAAACGGTTTTTCCACCGCTCTCCGACCGAACCAGCGGCGCAACTCCACATCTCCCCCATAGATACGCCAATAATTATGCTTCCGATCACTTTTCCACCAGGCATACATCCAATTCCCGGCCACAGACCAGTTCTTCCCCAAACAGAACTCAACCCCGATGTCAGGTATCAAAACAGCGTCATAAAGCAAGTTTGTTTTCACCGCCATGCAAAACGGCCGTTTCTTTACCGGAGCTATGACGGTAACGGTATCACGGATGCACAACGTATCACGTGTATGTATATATACCGTATCTCTGACGGGATTTATCGGATCACTATCATAGCATATTTTCACCATCGACGAACGAAGTTTCGGAAAATGGAATTTATACAAATATGAGTATGGCCTCCCCCCTTTCAGTCTTTTCAGTTCTCCCCCCAAATAAGGGCTGTCCTGGTTTTCCAAACGGACGATCTTCTCCAACAAACGAAGGACATCCTCCCTCTCCGGAACATTCACATCCGCTCTCACCATCGTTATAAGTCCGTTCCAGTCGCTTCCCGAAAAATGAAAATCCTTCTCCAATACCGGAATCTTTATATAAGGTGATATATACCGCCACAAAACCTCTGCTCGTTTTTCAGACAGCCTTCCATTCAACAGCCCCCCTCCTTCCGGGGAAGCTCCTCCTATTATTTGAATTTTCCTGATAAGACGGACGGAGTCGTTCAATGCGGAACAGATTTTAGCAAACCGCTCCATCTCGTTCCCATTGTCAAGTAAACATGTATCTATATTTACCTTTCCTTGATGAAAATAGATCCTTACCGAATCACGCTTCTCCTGAGCGGATATTTCTCCGCTTATACTCAACACGAGCACGAACAATACACATTTAATATAAAAAAAACATCTTTTCGTCATTTAATCATTTGTTAATATGACAATCCAAACCCAGGCTTTTACACCCCCTGAATTTCAACCGCTAAAGATATGCACTTATAAACCAACCTCCAAAGCAAAAAACAAGTATTTTAAACTTATAAATACTTAAAAAGACAACCACACAACAGCTACAACACTTACCACAGCAGCCAATCACGCTTACACAACAATTAAAAACACTTAACATCATAAAGAAAAGTACTTAAACATACAAAAAAAAAAAAAACAGTTATTTTTGCAGGAAACATTATACTTAATAACACTTAAAACAATAAAACACATGAAAATCAGCACAAAAGCCGCCTCTTTTCTAAGTTCAATAAAAACTCAAACTTACGACAAAAAAGAAAGAGAAATGATAATAACGTATCAACAAAAACGAGTCTTTCATCTATCCCTGCTCATGCTGGTCTTATGCGCACCCATATACATATATTCAGTTCCATTTCCCAATGAACAGTTTTATTATATTAACAGCGTATTATTCCTGTTTATCATTATGTGCACTCTCGCTTATTTTAAAAAGAGAGTAAATCTGACCACGACCTTTTCCATTATACTGATAGCCATACATATCGAGATTTTTATCGAAATAATTTATTGCTCAATATGTAGCGGATATGAATATAGTTATCAAAGAGCATTGATAATGAGTAACATTACTATCTCTCTCTTATTTACCATGCTTTCCATCTGTGCCTATATGAGTAATATCTCCATCCTATTGTCCTCCCTTACCATAGCTTCCTATACAATCTGCACACTTATCACCGACGAACCGTTCCTATACAGTTATCTGCCTTTGATCATCATCATATACACCATGATCCCCTTATTAGGAAGATCCTTACACAGTAATATCAGCAGCTTGCTAAAAAGTAGCAACTTGCTAAAAGAGGAAGAGGAAATGCTTTTGAAACGTCTCCAAATGAAAAAGGAAGAACTATTCGCGTTCGCCGAGTTGTTAAGCGAGAATAACCCGGAAGAAAAGACAAGCTCCCTGTTAAACATAATAGGGGAACAATCCAAAGAAAATCTTTTTACAGCCCTTGCCGCATACCAGAAAAAGGAAAAAAGTAAACTTGATACAATCAGGAGAATATATCCCAATTTATCCCCGTCCGAATTAAACATCTGCCGTTTAATACTGCAAGACAAGACCGTCAGCCAAATATGCGAATTATTACATCGGAGTAGCGGAAACATAACCAGCCAACGAGCGAACATACGTGCCAAACTCGGACTGAAAAAAAGCGACAATTTAAAAGAAGCATTACAAGAACGCATGAGGCTGTATGAAGAAGAAGAACACCGGCAAGAAGAGTTTTCAGCCATGCGTTAGGGATTGCAGAGTAAAGCCCACAGCCTTTAGGCGAGGACTTGAAACGTAAAGCCCGACCGTCCCACAGGAACGCCCAAAAGAAAAAGAATCCCCCGAACATTCATCCGGGGGACATCCAAGCCGTCACATCAATTATAATACAGATTCAGATCATCCGTGCCAATCTCCTTTCCGTCCCGGAAAACAAGGCGTAAATCAATCCTCTCTCTGTTTTCATTGCCACAAAGATAGACATACCGGCCAACATACGCATCATACTTATCAATCAGTTCTAACGGTATGACCGGCATGGGAAAAGGATACACCTATATTGCATATAGCGGAAAATTTGTAAGATTACCCTGTACTTTATAAGGCAACATAGAAAATCTCTCCGCATGCAATTCCGGTCTTTTTCCCAGTAATGCTGTCAACGAATTGGCCCGGACATTCCCTTCGGCCTTCACTTCTATCGGCACCATTTGGGCATTACGTTGAATAACAAAATCCAACTCAAGACGCGAATTGTCTGTGTTATGGTAATAAATCGGTGACACGCCCTTACTTTTCATCTGCTGCAATACATACTGTTCAGTCATTCCTCCCTTGTATTCCTTAAATATGTCGTTTTTAATCAAGACTTGGGCCGGATCTGTCTTGACCATAGCACCCATAAGCCCCAAATCAACCATATAGAGTTTGAAAGCCGACAGGTCTTCATAAATATCAAGCGGAAGCTCCGGTTTGGTACATCGAGGCACTTTATACAACAACCCGGCATTTACAAGCCATTGAATGGCCATCTCAAAATCATTGGCTCTGGCACCTTTTCGCAAAGCTCCGTAAATGAATTTCTTGTTTTCTTTAAATAATTGGGAAGGAATGCTGTTCCATACCATTCGGACACGCGGAACCTGTTCTTTGGGCGCATGTTTTGAGAAGTCAAGATCATAGCCTTGCAAAATCTCCGACTGTATTCTTCTGACTTCCAGCAAGGAATCCGTTTCTACATATTTGAGTACAACTTCCGGCATACCACCTACATAATAATATTGCCGAAGGAGATCCGTATATTTGTCATGCAGGAGGCTTATCGTTTCAAAATCCCCACTCATAAGCAATTTACAAGCTTCTTCTTCTCCCTTGGCGACAAGAAACTCTTCAAAGTTCATAGGAAATATATTGATGACATTTACCTTCCCTACGGGATAAGACACATCCTGATGAAGGGATATCCCCAAAAGTGAACCTGCCACAGCTATATGATACTCCGGAACCTCCTCTTTAAAATACTTCAAAGATTCCAGTGCTTCCGGGATATCTTGTATCTCATCAAGGATAATAAGCGTATCACCCGGAGTAATGTCAACGGAAGTCATCGCACGCAGCCCCCGTAAAATTCTGTCAACATTGAAATCCTGAGAAAAAAGCTGGCGTGCAAGGTTATTCTTACGGCATACCACATAAGCCTCTTTTTTGTATTCAAGTTTGGCAAACTCATGGAGCAGCCATGTTTTCCCAACTTGTCGGGCACCATTTAAAATCAGAGGTTTTCTATCCTCACGGTTTTTCCATTCTATAAGTTGTTGCAAAACAAATCTTTTCATCTACAAACAGCATTTTTATACATGTAAAAACAGCGTATAATACATTTATCCGCACTTATTTAAAGCACAAATATACTAAAATAAACAGATAATAGAAGCAATCTTATACATTTTTCCGCACTTTAATCAACTCCAATGGAAAGCAGTAGCCAATTTAGGATTGCCTTCTCCACGCTCGATGGCCACCAGCGTATTGATGCCCACGCCCGCCAGTTCGGAGAAGTTCCAGCTGATTGACCTTCAAACTCTTCCTGCACTCTTTAATCATCTTTCCTAGCTCTTTCATATTCACAACACATTGTGATTTTAGTCAGTTTTCATCCTAGTTCAAAGAAAAAAACAGCCGATAAAGCAACTATAATCATTGTATTCATATAGATTAACATCATATATTCAAGTTAATCTATATATTTACATGGATTATTTGTATATTTGCAAAAAAGGAACAACCATGTGGAATGAAATGAGCAATCCAGCTGTGCTGATGAGAATCGGCCAGCGCATCAAAGAGACACGTATCAGGCAGCATATCACGCAGGAAGAACTGGCAACGGCTTCCGGTGTAAGCCCCTTGACCGTTGCGAACATCGAGAAGGGCAAATCGGTATCGCTGCTGTTGTTCATCAGCGTACTCCGCTCGCTCGGCCTGCTGGAGAACCTGGAGCAACTGGTACCGGAAATCCGGGTCAGCCCGATAGAGCTCAAAAAACTGCAAGGAAAGAAACGCTACCGTGTACGCCATTTAAAACAAGATAACCATGAATGATTTGATAGTAGATGTAAAGCTATGGGGAGAAAGCGTAGGCTCTCTCTATTGGGAAAAGGAAAGCAATGCCGCCTTGTTCGACTATGAACGGAAGTTCATCCGCTCCGGTCTTGACATTTCTCCCATCATCATGCCCATCAGCCAGTACAGGAACACCCCCTACCGGTTCCTTGAAAACCGTACCGACTGTTTCAAGGGGTTGCCCGGCCTGTTTGCCGATTCACTGCCGGACACTTTCGGAAACCAGATCATCAATGAATGGTTTGCCAGCAAGGGATTGTCCGGAGAAGAGATTACCCCTTTAGACAGGCTTTGCTATGTAGGCAAACGTGGCATGGGCGCACTGGAGTTTGAGCCGTCCTCGCCAATCAACGGCATGAACGAATCATCAGTGCTCCATATCGAGGAACTGACTGAGCTTGCCAAATCCGTATTCACGGACAGAATGGCTTTTCAGGTCCAACTGCGCCAGGAAGGAAGAAACATTCTGGATATACTGAAAGTGGGAACATCTGCCGGAGGTGCCAAGCCCAAGGCCATCATCGCCTACAACGATATTACCGGAGAGGTACGCTCCGGACAGGTAAAAGCTCCTGAAGGATTCGGGTATTGGCTGTTGAAATTTGATGGCGGCAAATACAGCGAACACACGCAGATAACGGACAATCCACAAGGAATAGGAAATATCGAATATGCCTATCACCGGATGGCAAAAGCCTGCGGTATCGATATGATGGAATGCCGGTTACTTCAGGAAAAAGAGTCATATCACTTTATGACACGACGTTTTGACCGTATGGAAGACGGAGAGAAGATCCATGTACAGACATTGGCCGGGCTTGCCCACTATGACCGTGACCAACGCCATTCATACGAAGAGATATTCCGTATCATGCGGCAGATGAACCTCCCTTATCCAGAGCAGGAGGAACTATACCGAAGAATGGTGTTCAACGTCATGAGCCGGAACCATGACGACCATAGCAAGAACTTATCTTTCCTGATGGATAGACAAGGGAAGTGGAAACTGGCCCCAGCATACGACCTCTGCTACTCATACACACCGGGCGGCAAATGGACGAACCGCCACCAGCTGTCACTCAACGGCAAACAAGACAATTTCACGATGGAAGATCTGCAAAAGGTAGGTGAGAACATGGGTATCCGGAAACACAAACAGATTATCGAAGAGATACAGGAAACCGTATCGCATTGGCATGAGACTGCCAAGGATTGCGGGGTCAAGCCGGAACACGCCGATTTTATCGGAGAAAACCTGCTCTTGTTCGGCAAGCAACTGCATACGATCCATATGCCGGACATTGCCAACGAACAAGAGCAGGCTTTCATGAAGGCTATGCGAAATGATGACTTCAATACCATTCTGAAACTGAAGATGAGAGGATATCAGCCATCGGAGAA
>NZ_KV804331.1:0-353 GCF_001811315.1 Bacteroides sp. HMSC067B03
CTTCGCTGGTATGGTAATGCACCAGTTCCTTGTTCTCAAGGTCGATGTCAGCGTCCCATCCCAACGCTTCCAAATCGGTGATATCGTTCAGGGATTCCGGCTTGTAATATTCAAGTTTTCCGATCTCCGAACCACCGACTACGAACAGAATGACGCGGTCACTGGTATCGGTATCCCGTACCAGCCCGCCATTTGCTTTGTTGATGATTACTCCTGTAAAATTTCCCATAAAATAATTCGTTATACGGATTTACCTGATAAAATTGCACCAACACCAAAATCTTCGATACGGTCTACAATACCGTAAGTTTGGGTACGGTATTCGGATGTAGGACTCTTGCTGCGTGTATCGG
>NZ_KV804332.1:0-2912 GCF_001811315.1 Bacteroides sp. HMSC067B03
TCTCATCAACATAGCACAACGGACTATTCATACAATAACTGTACCGATTGAAAGCCTGAGTGAAATCCAGCATTTGCACATAAGGATCAGGAGTCAAGAAACGCCCTAACACCGGATCATACAACCGGGCATTCATATTAATCACTCCGAACATTTCCAAATGCTCGTGCCCCGTATAGCCTCTGCCCAGCAGTAATTTCGGAGCTGCACCAATAGCGTAAGCCTTTAGCGTTGAAGGATTACGTCTACATCCCCAGGCATCGAAATTGTTTTCTTCCACAATGTTACCCTGTGCATCTGCGATTTGCAAAACACTACCTAAATAGTCACGATGAATAAAGTAAACCGATGATATGTCACCTTTCTTCATCAACACAGCAGAAGCGTCATAATACCCCCCACCAAGATAAAGACGTTCATGCATACCTGTACTGTCAACATCCAGTTCATAGTTGCCACCAAGATAGTAACGGGTCAGCAGATTCCGGGAATTGTCAGAATATTGCATCCGTATGCGGTCATGATTGGCATTATAAGTCAAAACAGCTTTTTGCGTGCCACGTGCGATGACAGAAGGACGCTCGGCAGCGGTATATGTAATATCAATACCGTAATTAATACGATCTTCCGATAAAGGAGCCAGTCCCGTCACTGCATAAGGACGGTTAGGATTTGTATACACCAATTCTCCCGCATCACCTTTCTGACGAATATTACCACAATTGTCATATTTCACCACTTTATCCCCAAAAGTGGAAAGGCGGTTTAAGGCATCATAACCAAAGCTCTCGACCAGACTTCTTGTTACAATTGAACGAATAACTGCGCCGCATTCCTCCAGTGACATTTTTTCAACATTCAAGATGAGATCTATCCAAGGGGCGACTTTAGTCGTGCAATCGTTCTAGCCAAATAACTATTCTGTTGTCAAGCCACTACCTTTAGAAACGACAGAAAAACAAACAAAATATACAATATCATTCAGCATGAAAACAAAGTTTCTTCATGCCAAGATAATACTAAAAGCCCCCAATAGCCAACGAATACCAGAGTAAAAACACTCATTATTATTCGCTCATTGAAATTCCACTTTCATGAAGCCCTATCATTTGTCTAAAATTATCAGCAAACTCAAGATAAGACTTTAGTCCATTATTATTAACTATGTGAGCCTCTCCATTCTCTTCCGATAATTTTTTTAATATATCTATCTCATAATCTTCAAGGTAAGAAGAAGCAGAAAGTTTTTTAATGAATTCATCTATGCATTCCAAAGCGCGCTTGTTATTACCATTCAGATAATGAAATATTGGTAATAAGTAGCCATCTCCTTGACTATATTTACCTATTTCCAAACCATAAATCAATTCTGTTCTATCTGACAGTAAATCAAGATAAGGAAAACCGTAGTTAATAATGGCATCAGCCATACTGTTCGCCTCTTTTGTCACGTCTTCATTATCAGAAAAGCGCCATTCCCTATAAGAATTTTCCGGCATCAAATAGCCAAGAGCAGATCCAACCATAAGACCAACATATTCTGGATATTTTGTTTTTTCCAAATTCCTTAGATGTAATTCCAATTTGTTGACATCCTTATATATAACACCAATAGAAGGATTCAAATATCGGACATGCTTCTCTCCATACGTAGCAATGCCAAATCCTATATTTTGAATAATATCCTCATCAGCCATTCTCACAAAATAGTCATACCCCCTTTTTTTAAATCCATATTTAACTAAACGCTCATTTAATATAGATTTAATTTTTGTCATTTGTTCTTTCATATCAATTATCTAATAAAATATTACAAATATAATTATTTTTTTCAATATCATGGAAGATTATATACAAAACTTATATACTTCCATTTATTATTTACACTCAGCCAGAAGTTCTTTGCAAATAACAATAAACAAATAAGCCTTTACATTTCACAAAAAAGTATCTGACCGAGTATAGGATATTAGAAATAGTGTTTTACTATTATTACATAGTTACCTGTATATGGTATTCCTATGTTATTCTGAAAATGAGGAACTTGCAAAGCATTTCGTCCAACAGGCGTGAATTGTGGATGATTAAAAATCATTTTAGGAAGATTAATTTTCTGATTAGGAGTAAACCCTGCACTAGCACCATTTTTAACTTCAAACAAATGTAACTTACCATCTAGCTCACCAGCAAAATCAAACCTATTACGCACCATAATAGTTTTACCATTAGAAAGAGTATGAGGTAAATCCACGCTAACTTCTGTCTGATATACAGTTCCACCATCTTCTACAAACTCTTTCATAGCTTCTTTTACACCGAGTTGCCCTTTATTATAAGAACTCATAGAAGTGCCATTCATGTTATTAAGTAAAGGATCATCCGGTAATGATTGGAGTACATTACTAGGAGAAAGAGACAAAGCTTCAGGATGCTCAATCACATTTATCGGTGTATTCTTCAACGAGAATGCATTTCTTCCTTGAGCAATATCTTGTCCAGACCATACATTCTGACCTTTAACAAACGACATACCACCGCCAATCAATCCACCTGTGACGGACCCCGCTACAGCACCATTCAATGCCCCCTTAAATCCATTAGACCAAGCATCACCAATATTTCCTCCGCCCATTAATGTATTTCCGGAACCAAGGACGAAACCTGATGTCCCACCACCAACGCCCCCCCCCAATAGCTCCTCCGATAAATCCGCCACCAGCGAATGCACCTCCCGTAACTGCACCAATAGCACCCGCTGCACCACCAACAGCAAAATACCCAAGCCCCTGCCAAACATTATCAATACTATCCCAATGAGTAGCTACATTGATTACTCCACCAATAACAGCCGCAGCCACAACCCACCAAAACTCACCATTCTCATCAACATAGCACAACGGACTATTCATACA
>NZ_KV804333.1:0-1710 GCF_001811315.1 Bacteroides sp. HMSC067B03
AGAATGTCACACTGAAGAAACTGCTTGCAGACGTTGCCAAAGGCTATGAGGTGAAAACGAACTATGATGCTGAACTTGGTGCGGTACGGTATTCTTCCAGAACGGTCGCGGAAATCCTGAACGACATCCGGAAGAAAACCAACCTCCACTGCTATTTCATCGGTAAAGTCCTGTATTGCGGAAATGTGTATTCCGAAAAGGTCGACACCGAAAAGGTGAAAATCGTACTGGAAAAAAATGCCGTCAGTCAGAACCTGAACGAAACCAACGGTGAATTTCAGGTCAAGGTTGTCAGCATCGGTGCTGGCGGCAAGAAACTGGAAGCAAAAGCCGGAACGGAAGGAAGTGAGGTCTATAACCTGACTTACAATGAAAAAGGAAAGTCCGTCAAGGTCGAAGACCTGAAGAAGTTCGCCAGAGATTTTTATGAAAGCCTTAAAAAGCAGAAGTACCGCGGGGGCGTCGAACTGTTCGGGATACCTGTCGTCCGTCACGGTATAACGATTGACCTGAAGAGTGAAATAACTCCGGAAATGAACGGATACTATTACGTTGAGAAGGTGACAAAGGATTTCAGTGACGATGCTACATACAGGCAAAAATTAGAGTTGGGAGGACGTGCGGAATGACTACGGATGAACAGTTACGTGATGCGCTTGAAAAATGGCGCGAAGGGGCTAGACAGGCGCAATTGCGCTGGGTAACGGTAGACAAGGTTGATAAAGAAAACAAGGCAATGGATGTGACCGGGGTCATTGACCAGCTTGAATATTATGATGTCCAGTTGGGAATGGGTGCATTATGCATCTATCCGAAACCGGGAACAACTTGTCTGGTCGGAATCATCGAGGGACAGGAGACTGACGCCTTCCTGATTTCTGCTGATGAGGTGGACGAAATTGTGCTGAATGGCGGGACATTGGGCGGACTGGTAAAAGTCGGGGAACTGACGGAACGGCTGAACCTGATTGAAAAGGACATCAATTCATTGAAGCAGAAATTGTCAGGATGGACACCTGTACCGAACGACGGGGGATCGGCTTTGAAAACGGCATTGTCTTCCTACATTTCGGAATCACTAAAAGAGACACAGGTCAGGGACATTGAAAACGAAAGGGTGAAGCAATGAAAGGACTATTACTCGACAAGGATGGTGATATCAGAATTGTCCCCCATAAGGGAAAAGACGGGTTGACCGGGTTCGTAATCGGTGACACTCTGATTCAAAATGCGGCAACCGTGCTGGAACTGAATCAAGGTGAGTTGAAAGAAGACCCGGTGCTGGGTGCGAACCTGATCCGGTATATCCGTTCACAGGCTGATAAAAGAGCCATTGAGAAACAAATGAAAATCCACCTGAAACGCGCGGGCATTGACTATTCGGAGCTGGTGGATAAAATAAATATTGAAATTACTAACGATTAAAATGATTGAAAATGAAAGCAAGTAACGATCTGATTAAAAAGTTCGGAGTAGACAAAATCATTCACGGACTGATTGGGATGCTCATTTTAGCCGTGTGCGTGGTAGCATCTGTTTTCCTGTTTGGGGTGAGCTTCCCTAGCGTATTGGGCGGCATGGTTTTGGGAACTGTATCCGCATGGCTGGCTGGTAAATGGAAGGAATCGAAAGACGATATTCCGGACATGGCAGACATTCGGGCGACGGTACGCGGAGCATTATTGGCAGATGCGGTCATATTACTGGTGT
>NZ_KV804334.1:0-442 GCF_001811315.1 Bacteroides sp. HMSC067B03
TTATGGTAGAAAAATGAACAATAGCAGGATTAAAAATATAGTAAATCTTTCAGCAGCAGAAAGATATGGCTACTTTATTCGTAAAGTTTCAGACTTTGAAGAAGTTTGGGGGTTAAAGGATAAAGAAGGTTGGGCTTTAATGGGAAATAATGAGCAAGTTTTATTTCCTGTATGGAGCGAAAAGGAATTTGCAGAATTGTGTAAATGGGATAACTATCAACCCAATTCTATTCCTCTTGATGACTTCATTGAGAAGTTATTACCGAAGTTAGAAAAAGACAATGTGATGTTGGCTGTATTCCCATTGTCAAAGGGGAAAGGTATAATTCGTACTGTTCAAGAGATAATTGCTGACATAGAGCGAGAGTGTGAACAATATGAATAAACTACCATAACAAGCGGATAAATCTCCCTTGAAAGGTTGATTATCCACCAAACATTA
>NZ_KV804335.1:0-5024 GCF_001811315.1 Bacteroides sp. HMSC067B03
TTAACCGCCATTTTCTTGGCTATAGTAGCATACTCATCTGCTACATCATTAAATCCTAACATCCTGGCGATCTCGCTGTAACCAGCTATTCCCATGATTGCTTTCACTGATAAGTTCGCATTATGAGCCCAATGCCCGGCAAAATCATCAGTACACAACTGGTTACTCGGGTCCTGTCCATACTCTACAAGATAGTTGGTCCAAATCGTCAAAATATCCCAATATTTTTTGGCATAATCAGCATTTCCTTCGACTTTTGCAAGAGCTGCAGCAAGGATTACCATATTGCCACTTTCTTCAATCGGCATATCACCACCGTAAACTTGTCCATTCGCAATCGGATAAGTTCCAAGATCATGTGCAGCAAAAGGTTTATTCCAACGTCCACTAGCACTATATTCGAAGATACTCGTCATCATCGCTTTTACTAATTCAGGGTTATAAACCAAGAAAAGAGGAGCAGAAGGATAAGTCAAATCAACCGTATTTACGCAGCCATTACTATTATTTTCTTTAGAAAACCATAGCAAATTGCCCTCTTTATCTGTAAACAGCTTGTGAGCAGACATCACTTGACGATAAGATACAGAACAAATCTCCGCATATTTCTTACCACCGGCCTTTTCCGCATCGTTATAAATTAATTCGTCAAGGGCACGACAACGTTCCATTATGGACAAATAGTTGTCTCTCAATTTCTCGAAAGCGTCGAAGATTGTAACCTTACCATCATGCTTCCAATATCCCATACGCTTTTCATACATATATTCTATGGAATAAATGTCATCATAGCCAATCATCATAAAGCCTTCTTTTCCATTTTGAGAAACCATGCCTAAGTTATGTGTATATGCCATGGCTGGAGTATTTTCCTCCTTGCGAGTTTCCCATTTTGTCTTTGAAGAAGCTAATGTTCCATTTTTAACAAATGACTCTTTCATTCCATAATAATCACCTAGACTTACTGATTTTCCAGCTCCATTTACACCTGCAAGGTATACATATCCCCAGTCAGCACAAATCAAATCACCTTTACGGTCACATATTGGCTGGTCAATAGAGCCTGCTTCTACATAACTAATACCATTTTTAGACAATGTACGCGCGATAGTCGGCTGATTACTCTCATTGATGGTCAATTCTGGAGTTGTTTCTATATAGAATTGCACATCGTGTTCTTTTTTATCTAGCGAACGAACACGATAAGAAACATAGTTAATTGGAGTTGATAGTAAATCCAGGTCATCAATTAATTGAGGAGCAGTAAATACGATATCCAGTTCTACTGGTCCACAAGCAAATGTATAATAGCTAGAAGTTGCTAATACATCAACAGACTTTTGCACAGCTTCATTTGCAAATTTTACAGCATTCTCCTTTTCACGGAACAAGCCAAAATCGACATATGAGCCTCCTGTCGTATTATGGCAATGTGCTGCAATTACATTTTTGCCATTACGGAGTTTCTTCTTTGCCGCATCTGATAGTTTCAGAGATACATTATCTCTCCACACAAGACCGGTTGAAACCAGTTTTTCTCCATTCAGATATAGTTCAAATACATCGTCATGAGAATAAATCAGGTAAATATCTTCTGCTATATCCTTATCATTGAAATCAAATGTGCGGCGAATATAAATGTCGGTATTATCACCTTTCCATTCTGTATGAACGCGTTGCATGTCACGGCTACCGAAAGCAGCTTTGCCTTTCTTCCAATTGCTATCATCAAATTGCAGCTCTTGCCATCCATTTGCCGGTTGATTGTTAGTATAAGCAGCTTCCCAACGCTCTACATTAGTCATAGGGGCAATAGGAATCAAGTTGATTTTATCTTTTCCTAAAAAACGATAGACTTTTCCATCTACACGCAAAGCGCCTAATAAAGGTTTCTTGGCATTTGTCCAGTGTTCTGTACTGCCTTCCATTAGGTTATCATAAGGAGACCAGATCGAAAAATATGGATCTGAAACAACAATGGGCACCGAAGGGGCTCGTAATGCTATTTCTTTAGAAGGCTTTAATAGGTCAACTGTCTGAGCATTAACCATTAAACCAACTGAAAGAGCCATCATGGCTAGTAGTTTCTTCATAAATACTTCTTTTATTTTATCTACAAATTTAAGGTTATCCATTCATCAATCTTATTTACCTTCAAGAAAAACAAAACCTACATTCTCTTTTATGCTACTTTTTACCTTAAGTAATACCTTTGAAAACTGCAATCTTTATACCTTAATATTCCTGTTATCTCTGTGTACCTTAAAACTATTAACTAATATCTAAAATGAGTACTCTTAAATTTTGTATAAAATGCTAAGTAAAGAAGTTGTTGCAGAGTCGTGTTTTCTTAGTGAATCCGAACTCGTTTACTTAACTTGTTTTTCATAGCATCTTATTTGTAACACCGCAAATTAATGGATTTAATAACATAAAATAGGAAAATAGATGTTCAAGAAAGGATAAAATCTAGTCTTTTTCATGTTTCAAACCTTCTTTTAACAGGTATACAAGCTAAAAGAAGGCCGTTTGAACAGTTTTTTTTCTTTTCTGAATAGTATTTTTCCTAAACTATTTGAGGAAATGCCCCAATAACTGAAAGCTTGGAACTTTAACAAAAGAGGTATTGGTCATTTCAGATACCTTTCGTAAATTTGCATCACGAATGCAATACAGGTTATTACTATAGCAAAATATACTCCATATATAAAACCAAAGTACGTTACCCAAGAGGGTACTACTGTACTTTATGTTCGATATAATTACGATCGAACAAGACGTACGCTTATATCTACCGGATACAATATTAGACCCGAACATTGGGATTCTAAAAAGAAGTGGATTAAACGTGCATGCCCCAACTATGATGAAATCGATACCTGTTTGATTAAGATCACATCTAAGCTTGGTGACATTCTGACTTATGCTAAAGAAAATGGCATAGATCCGACTGTAGAATTTGTCCTGCTCGAATTGGAGAAAAACAGAGAATATGGACTGCGCCCTAACCGGGTAGATATGTTTGAGGCATTAGAGCGATATATATTAGAAAAGACACCATCTGTTTCCGCTGATCAAATCAAAGACTACAGAACACTCCGCAAACATCTGAATGGTTTCAAGAAGTATTCATCACAACCGGTAACATTCCGTAATCTAAACCTGACATTCTATAATGAGTTTATGGATTATCTATTCCATAAGGTTGTAAAGCCAAATGGGACAATAGGGCTACTTACTAACTCCGCCGGAAAGATAATACGATTATTGAAAGGTTTTGTGAATTATCAGATTGTTAAAGGAGTTATTCCGCCAATTGACCTAAGAAATTTCAAAGTAGTAGAAGAAGAGACTGATGCTATTTATTTGAATGAAAAAGAGTTGGCTGCAATATATGAGCTTGATTTATCCGGTGACAAGCAATTGGAGGAAATCCGAGATGTGTTTATTACCGGGTGTTTCACCGGGTTGCGATATAGTGATCTTTCTACATTAAGTCCTGAGCATATTGATTTGGACAATGAGAATATAAATCTTAAACAGCGGAAAGTACATAAGGCTGTTGTTATTCCTATGATTGATTATGTACCTGAAATTCTTAAGAAGTATAATTATGACCTTCCTAAAATCCCGAGATATATGTTCAATGAGAAGATCAAAGAACTGGGACGTCGAGCTAAATTAAGGCAGAAAATCGAAATAGTTCGTAAGAAGGGTAATGAAAGAGAAAAGAAAGTATATGAAAAGTGGGAAATGATATCTTCGCATACGTGCCGCCGCTCATTTTGTACAAATATGTATTTATCTGGTTTCCCTGCAGGAGAATTAATGCGTATATCTGGTCATAAAAGTCCCGCTGCTTTTATGCGATATATTAAGGTCGATAATCAACAGGCTGCTAAAAGACTCAAAGAATTGCGAGCTAAACTTGCAAATTTGGGGTAGCTGTAAGAAATGCCTTTCGGAGTCTGAATAAATACAGGCTACATCACCGCCCTATTCACTATAGTAAAGCAGAAAAAATCAATAGTATCTAAGGTTTGTTTGACACCCGGATTTTATGTATACCGACACCCGGGTGTCAGATATGTCTCTCATGCAGTCCAAAATTAATTCAAAGCTACATTATTTAATTCTTTCTTATATATTATACATAATAGTGCAGCAAATCTTATGCAAAAATGAAGTCAAGTCAGCCAGGCATGATACACTATCATATTTTTAGATTATATATGTTTACATTATCCATATTCTCCTTAACCATTTGAAACCTCATTGCTTCCTGTTATGTTTCATAGTTACACCATATGGCATCATGAATTCCTCATTATGTTTTATCTTATTCGTATTTGGTATATATATCTTTTTTTGTTTGTATTATATGTTTTAATTTACTATGCAATAATGATTTATGCAAAATAGAATTGTTTCTTTTATAATATGTTTCTTTTATATATTGTAAATATAATTATATTTTATTTAATAGATTTTTTTAAGATTTTAAATCTATTATCATCCACCTTTTATATTACGACACAATTATCGATTTACATATACTGTTTTGTACCTAAACAGACAACACAAAGACAACACAAAAGACGATATATTATTGTATATTAGTTGATTACAATAATAAAAGGCGGTTTGGACAGTACTGGACCCGGAGAACCAGTTGTGCACGGACGACTTTGCCGGGCATTGGGCTCATAATGCGAACTTGTCAGTGAAAGCAATTATGGGAATAGCTGGTTACAGCGAGATGGCTAAAATGTTAGGATTTAATGATATAGCAGATAAGTATGCTACTATAGCCCAGAAAATGGCAGTCAAATGGGAGGAAATGGCAAATGAAGGAGATCATTATCGCCTTGCTTTCGATCGCAAAAACACTTGGAGCCAAAAGTACAACATGATCTGGGATAAGATGTGGAATCTGAACCTCTTTCCTAATAATGTAATTGGCAAAGAAATCAATTATTACTTGACTAAGCAGAATCCTTATGGATTACCATTGGATTCTCGGA
>NZ_KV804335.1:5124-152085 GCF_001811315.1 Bacteroides sp. HMSC067B03
TTTTGAGAAGTTTGTAGATCCTCTTTATAAATATATCAATGAAACGGTTTCACGGGTACCTGTTAGTGATTGGTATGATACAAAAACAGCTCAGATGACAGGGTTCAAGGCTCGTTCGGTTATTGGAGGACATTGGATGAAGGTACTGACAGATAAAATGTTGAACAATCAATAAATTAAATCTAGTTTTATTATGAAATGTAGAATAATGAAGAGAGGGCATTGGAATACCCATTGGTTCTTATTAGTCTTGTTAACTCTTTGCTTCATGAGTTGTAAGGATGACAATGATGGTGAAACCGCACCTTATGATCCTGGTACACCAATAGAAATAACAGATTTTACTCCCAAAGAGGGAGGAGCTAAGACACGCGTGATAATTAATGGGAGTAATTTTGGTACTGATACTTCTATTATAGACGTGACAATTGGAGGTAAAAAGGCTCCTGTAATTAATGCAAAAGGAAATAGTATTTATTGTATGATTCCTGGTAAAGTTAAAGAGGGAAACTTAATTCTGACAATTGGAAAAGGTTCGGATGCTCAAACAGTAGAAGCTAAAGATAAATTTACCTATGTTCGTAAAATTCTGGTTTCTACTTTATATGGAAAGGAAAGAGAGGATGGACATTATGAACCAATGGATGGCTCATTTGCCGAATCATTTACAAAATATTATGGTGTGGCAGAACCAACTTGGTTTTCATTTGACCCTAAAGATTATCCAAACACCCTGTACTTGGCTCAGGATAACGGTAAACCATTGCGCATTTTTGATCTAAAAAATGAAAAAATTAGTACTGGATTGAAGACTGGAGGAGATTTAGGACGTATGCGTACTATTACATGGACAGTTGATGGAGATACGATGATTATTGCTAATGATGGAGGAAGTGGAGGTGATCCGGATATCAATATCGTTAGTAATGTTTATGCAACACGTGCAGACAATTTTTCAAGTTTCCAAGTATTGGCTGCCGGTAAACAATGTAATGGTTCTGCTATCCATCCTAGAAATAAAGAGTTGTATTATAATAGTTATACCAAAGGAGATATTTATCGGTACGATTATAGACAATGGGGAGTTGGAAAAGATAATAGTATAGCACATCGTGATTATATGGGGTCCATCCAAGATAATAATTGGGAGTTTAATATGGTTATTCATCCTACAGGCAATTATGCTTATATTGTAGTGATTAATCAGCATTATATCATGCGGACTAATTATAATGAAGAAACAAAGAGTTTTGGTACACCCTATTTACTGTGTGGGCAAGTTGGGCAATCAGGCTGGGAAGACAAGGTTGGAACAAGTGCCCGTCTGAATAGTCCTTATCAAGGTGTTTTTGTCAAGAATCAACAATATGTAGATGAAGGAAAATCAGATCACTATGATTTTTATTTCTGTGACCGCCATAATCATTGTATTCGTATATTAACTCCAGAAGGATTGGTAACGACTTTTGCAGGTCGTGGAAGTGCCGGGTTAAATGACAAACCATATGGAAATGTGAATGGCGATTTGCGTGAAGAGGCTCGCTTTGATCAGCCTGCCGCAATAGCTTATGACTCTATAAACAATGTATTCTATGTCGGTGATATTGAAAATCATAGTATTCGTAGAATAGGTCTTGAAAATTGGGATGATGAAGAGAATCCAGAGAAGAACACTGTAGTGGAATGATATATTTATGAATAAACACATGTAAATATGAGATATTTTTTAATAACATGTATATTGCTGCTAAGTTGTTCAATAAGTACATGGGCAGAAAACATAGTAGTGACAGGAGTTGTGACTGATGCGCAGAAAGAGCCTTTGGTCGGTGTAAATGTAGCGGTAAAAGATGTTCCAGGTTTGGGAGCTATAACTGATATAAATGGAAAATATAAAATAGCTATAGAACCATATCAGCGACTTATATTCTCTTATGTAGGTTTTGATAAGGTAGAAGTGTTAATAAAAGAACAGCGTGTAGTAAATGTAACGATGAAAGAATCGGCAGCCAGTTCGCTGGATGAGGTCGTAATTACAGGTACAGGAGTACAGAAAAAATTGACAGTAACAGGTGCTATTACAACGGTTAATGTATCTGACTTGATGCATACTGCAAATGGAAGCGTTGTCAATGCTTTAGCTGGTAATGTAGCTGGTGTACTTGCCATGCAGACATCTGGACAACCAGGTAGAAACACTTCTGAATTCTGGATTCGTGGCATCTCCACATTTGGTGCCAGTACATCGGCACTTGTATTGGTGGATGGTTTTGAGCGTGATCTGGATGATGTAAATATAGAAGATATTGAAGACTTCTCTGTATTGAAAGACGCTTCTGCAACTGCTATTTATGGTAGTCGTGGCGCAAATGGTGTTGTTTTGATTACCACTAAACATGGTAAGCCTGGCAAAATTAACATTGATGCAAAAGTAGAGACCTCTTATAATACACGTACAATTACACCAGAGTTTGTGGATGGATATACATATGCTTCGATGATGAATGAGTCGAGAATAACTCGTAATCAGGAACCTATTTATCAACAAGATGAATTAAATATTTTACGCATGGGATTAGATCCTGATTTATATCCGAATGTTGACTGGAAAGATCTTTTGTTGAAGGATGGAGCGATGACTTATCGTGCTAATCTGAATATGAATGGTGGCGGTTCTACAGCGCGCTATTTTGTTTCATTAAGCTATCTCAAAGAAGATGGTATGTATAAAACAGATGAAACATTAAGAAAAGATTATAATACTAATGCGAATGCTAATACTTGGAATTATCGTTTAAATACAGATATCGATATTACGAAAACGACCTTACTAAAGGTTGGTGTTTCTGGTTCATTGAAAAAGTATAATGAACCTGGCTTGTCCGGTGATGTTTGGAAATCTTTGATGTATCAAAATCCGATTAGTGTTCCTGTGATGTATTCTAATGGCTATGTACCTGCTTATGGTACTGGTGAAAGAACAAATCCTTGGGTTCTTGCTACACAAACTGGTTACAAAGAACATTGGGAGAATACAATACAAACTAATATTACATTAGAACAAAAGTTGGATTTTATAACCCAGGGATTGAAGTTTATAGGTCGCTTTGGATTTGATACTTGGAATAAAAATAATATTGACCGTATTAAATGGCCGGAACAATATAAGGCGCAACGTTTTCGTGATGAAAATGGACAAATAGTTTTCGATCGTGTCACTGAAGAGCAGAAAATGAAACAGACGAGTTCTGCAGAAGGAAATCGTAACGAAATATTCGAAGCGGAATTACACTACAACCGGGGCTTTAAAGAACATCATGTCGGTGGAATTTTGAAATTTAATCAAGATTCTAAAGTGTTTACTGTAGGTACAGGTGAAGATCTGAAGAAAGGCATAGCCCGTCGTCATTTAGGATTGGCAGGACGCGTAAGTTACAATTGGAATTATCGTTATTTTGCAGATTTTAATTTCGGGTATAATGGCTCTGAGAACTTTGCGGATGGCCATCGCTTTGGCTTTTTCCCAGCAGTATCTGTTGCATGGAATGTGGCTGAGGAACCTATTATCAAAAAGAATTTTAAATGGATGAATATGTTTAAAATCCGTTACTCATTCGGTAAAGTAGGTAACGATGTTTTAAAGATTGGTAATGATGAATATCGTTTCCCTTATTTGTATACTATTGGAGATGGTACTGGTTATACTTGGGCTGATTATAATTATAGTAATTCATATTCAGGAAAACGCTATACAGATTTGGCTTCCAATTATGCTACATGGGAAATCGCAACAAAACACGATTTAGGTGTAGATTTAGCCTTGTTTAATGACAAATTCACTGCTACTGTCGATTATTTCCACGAGCAGCGAGAAGGTATTTGGATGGAACGTAAATATCTTCCTAGTATAGTAGGACTTGGAAGCAATCCACGGGCAAATGTTGGTAAGGTATTATCGGAGGGATTTGATGGTAATTTTGCTTATCGGGAGAAGATTAATAAGGTAGACATAACGGTACGTGGTAATATTACGTATAGTAAGAATACCATTTTGGAAAAGGATGAAGAAAACAATGTTTATCCTTATCAAATGGAAAGAGATTATCGTGTAAATCAGGCAAAAGGTTTAATTGCTTTAGGATTATTCAAAGACTATGATGATATTCGTAATAGCCCGAGACAAGATTTTGGTACAGTTCAGCCAGGAGATATCAAATATAAAGATGTGAATGGTGATGGTGTTGTTAATGATGGTGATAAGGTAGCTATTGGTGCAACAACCAGGCCTAATATGATTTATGGTTTCGGTATTTCTGCAAGCTGGAAAGGATTGGATGTAAATGTACATTTTCAGGGAGCTGGTAAGACATCCTTTTTTATAGATGGGCCGACTGTATATGCATTTAGTTCTGGTGAATGGGGAAATATTTTAGCTGATGTTGCTGGCTCTAATCGTTGGATTGAACATGAAATATCGGGAACAATGTCTACAGAAAATCCCAATGCTTCATATCCTCGTTTAAGTTATGGTGGGAATAATAACAACTATCGTCAGTCTACGTACTGGTTACGGAATGGTTCGTATTTACGCTTGAAAACCTTAGAGTTAGGATATTCTATACCCAAACCATTAGTTAATAAAATTCGTTTCAACAATATCCGTTTGTTCCTTCGTGGAAGTAATCTCTTAACCTTCTCCAGCTTTAAGTTGTGGGATCCGGAACTTGGAAGTTCTACAGGAACGGAATATCCGTTGGCAAAATCATTTACTTTAGGATTATCTGTTAACTTATAATTTAGATTATACTGATGAAGAAAAAATATATTTTACTATCTGCGATTTTAGGAATCGGATTAGGACTTTCCTCTTGTGCAGACCAACTTGATGCTGACCGCTATTTTAAGGATCGTATGAGTTTGAAAGATGTATTCTCTAGTAGAGATTATACAGAAGAGTGGCTGGCAAATGCATTTGAACATTTGACTGGTAGTAATGCGGATGTTTCCAGTAAAGGACATACTATGTATTGCTTTGCTGATGACATGTACTTTGGTGACCGTGATGATAAGTATAAGAAATGGAAAAACGGTGAATATGATGAGAACTGGGAACAAGGTCCTTGGGGATCATGTTATGAGGGGATACGCCAAGCTTCTATTTTTATATTGAATATAGACCAAAATATGAAGTTTACTGAGGAGGAACGAGCTGATTTGAAAGCACAGGCACGTTTTGTTAGAGCATATTATTATTGGTTACTACTTCGAAAATATGGTCCAATACCTTTGCTACCAGAAGAAGGATTGGATTATACAAAAGAATATGAAGAACTTGCCATACCACGCAATACGTATGATGAATGCGCTGATTATATAGCCTCAGAAATGAAAATTGCAGCTCGGGATCTTCCCTCAAAACGTGGAGCTAATAATGTCGCTCGTCCGACACGTGGTGCTGCTTTAGCTGCTCGTGCAAAGGTACTGCTTTATGCTGCAAGTCCGATCAATAATCCTCGTCCAGGAGATACAGAGAAGTTTACCGATTTAGTTGATCGTAATGGACGGAACTTGATAGCACAGGAATACAATGAGGAAAAATGGGCGAAAGCTGCTGCGGCTGCCCTTGATGTTATGAAACTTGAAGGTGGAACACGCTATGAATTATATCATAAATCTGCCAGCGAACAAGTTGGTACCGGATATCTTCCCACACTTCCTCCTTATGATGATGGTAACTTCGTGAATAAGAGCTGGCCTGATGGATATAAAGATATCGATCCATATGAATCTTATCGTTCATTATTTAATGGTAATGTGAATGCTTCTGATAATCCGGAACTGATTTTTACACGCGGACAAAATCAAAGTACGGAGGGTATTAATGTGATGGTACGACATCAATTGCCACGTGCGGCTAATGGCTGGAATACCCATGGGCTAACACAAAAGCAATGTGATGCTTACTACATGAAGGATGGTAAGAATTGTCCGGGAAAAGATTCTGAATATATAGACTATCCGGCATATGCCAAACGTATTGATCCTAATCCCCGTGCTGAAGGGTTTGTGACAGATGAAAATAAAGATCAGTATCCGGAATTAGGCAATAACAGAGTGGGTGTTAGTATGCAGTATGTAGGACGTGAGCCTCGTTTTTATGCGTCAGTTGCTTATAATGGTTCAACATGGTATTTATTGAATGAGCCGAACGATGCAAATAAAGATAAGCAAATTTTCTACTATAGAGGTGGTGGAAATGGATATACAAATACGATGTTCTGGTTACGGACAGGCATTGGGGTTATGAAGTTTGTACATCCCGATGATACCAATAGAGACGAAAAGGAGGAATATATTCGTAAAAAAGCAGAACCTGCAATTCGTTATGCTGAGATTTTGTTAATTTATGCGGAAGCATTGAATGAATTAACAGGAAACTATAATATTGCTTCTTGGGATGAGGAAACTCAATATACTATTCAACGTAATATTGATGAGATGAAGAAGGGTATTCAGCCTATTCGTATTCGTGCTGGAATACCTGATTATACTAGATCAGAATATGAAGATCAGGATCTTTTCCGCGAAAAATTGAAACGTGAACGCCAGATTGAGTTGATGGGTGAAGGACATCGTTACTATGACATTCGCAGATGGAAAGATGCTGAAGTAGAAGAATCATTACCCATATATGGTTGCAATACTTTGATGACAGAAAAGTGGAGAGATGTATTTCATGTTCCAGTTGCTATTCCGTCATTACCGACTAACTTCTCACGGAAAATGTATTTTTGGCCTATTAGCCATTCTGAGTTGAAGCGTAATAAGATGTTGACTCAGAATCCGGGATGGACTTATAATGATTAACTAGAAGAATTGATAAGACATGAAGAAAATATATACTTATTTAATGATACTAACCATGAGTGTGTTAGTTA
Source organism: Bacteroides sp. HMSC067B03 (assembly GCF_001811315.1). Classification (NCBI taxonomy): domain Bacteria; kingdom Pseudomonadati; phylum Bacteroidota; class Bacteroidia; order Bacteroidales; family Bacteroidaceae; genus Bacteroides; species Bacteroides sp. HMSC067B03. The sequence goes on from NZ_KV804335.1 coordinate 12,063, forward strand.
TCTCATGTAATAGTGAGTGGGACGAAGAACAATATGAACAGTATATCTCATTTAAAGCACCTGTTGGTGATAAAGGAGTAACTGATATTTATGTAAGATACAAGCAAGGTGGTGAAGCTACTTATAGATTACCTATGATTGTAAGTGGCTCTCTTCCAAATGGGAAGGATCGTACAGTTCATATTGCAGTAGATACAGATACATTGGATATTTTAAATGCGGCTCGCTTTGGACGTGAAGATCTTTATTATGTAGCACTGGAAAGTAATCGCTATGCATTTCCTTCTACAGTGGATATTCCGGCAGGTACATTTTCTACTCTGTTAGATATCACTTTTAATCTGGATAATATTGATTTGTTTAAGAAGTGGGTATTGCCGTTAAGTATTGCAGACGATCCTTCGTACAACTATGAAGGACATCCACGTAAAAATTATGCGAAAGCATTATTACGTGTATTACCTTTCAACGATTATTCCGGTACGTACAGTACAACTGCTATGCAGGTGTATATTAAAAACAGGGATGGGAGTATTGATAAAAGTGAGGCTATTCCTACTACTACACGTACTGCATATGTGGTTGATGAGAATACGGTGTTCTTTTATGCCGGTGCAATGGATGAAGACTTGATTGATCGCGATAAATACAAAATAAAGTTCCACTTTGAACCGGATGGAGAAAAGTTGGTGAAAATTACATCAGATAATGATAAAATTAAATTGAACCAATTAAAGGAAACATCTTATACGATTGCAGAAGTTCCGGATGTTACTCGTCCATATTTGCTACATCGTTATGTTACATTTAGTGTTGATTATGAGTTTGTAGATTATACTTCTGCCAATGAAGAAATTCCTTATTATGTGACGGGGGTTTTGACACTTGAACGTAATATTAATACTCAGATCCCGGATGAAGATCAAGCTATAGAATGGTAATCTATTCTATGAATTATTTGAGGAAGGATGTACGAATATTCGTGCATCCTTCTATTTTGTACACATAATTGAGAAACATTTAATTTAATAGACCTAGTGAGGAATTTCTATGATATTAGAGATCTCTTGAATATTTAGGTGTTTTTTATCAGATATTGTTCTTTATTGGTCAGAGTTTTTCATTTATTCTTTAATAACTTTCTTATTTTTGTATGAGGCATCAAAAGGACGAAGTTAATTAAATCAGAACAATAATGAATATAGAAAAACATTTACCTTGGCTTAGCGCTTTACTTCCTCTTGTGAGTGTGCAGGCAGAAACTCCTCCTAATGTAGTTATTATTTATATTGATGATATGGGCATAGGTGATATTGGTTGTTATGGAGGCAAGTTTGTTGCGACACCCAATATTGATAAACTGGCACAGGACGGAATACTGTTCAATCAATATTATTCTTCTGCTCCGGTTAGTTCGCCGTCCCGTTGCGGGTTGACAACAGGGCTTTTCCCACTTGAGGTAGGAATTAATACTTTCCTCAATGATAAAGCAAGTAACAAAAGATGTGAACAACGTAATTATCTGGATGACAAACTTCCTTCGATGGCGCGTGCCTTTCAGAATGCGGGCTATGCTACCGGGCACATCGGTAAATGGCATATGGGAGGCGGGCGTGATGTACATAATGCGCCTTCTATCAAAAATTATGGTTTCGATGAATATCTTTCCACCTATGAAAGTCCCGATCCGGCCCCTGCAATAACGGCCTCTAAATGGATTTGGTGTGATAATGACAGTGTAAAACGCTGGAAACGTACGGAATATTTTGTAGATAAGAGTATTGATTTTATTGAGCGTCATAAAGAGACTCCTTTCTTTCTCAATCTTTGGCCAGATGATATGCATACTCCATGGGTACCGGAGTTTAAACAAAAAGAAAGAAAAAGTTGGGAAACGAAAGAGGCTTTCTCGCCTGTGCTTGGGGAGATGGATAAGCAAATCGGTCGTTTTATAAAGACACTGGATGATATGGGATTATCAGAAAATACAATTATCATCTTCACTAGTGACAATGGGCCTGCGCCTAGTTTTAAAGCTGTTCGCTCTGCTTATTTGAGAGGAACTAAGAATAGTCTTTATGAAGGTGGTATCCGTATGCCGTTTATTGTTAAATATCCAAAGAAGATAAAACCTGGGCAGGTGAACAATTCTTCAGTGTTATGTGCTGTGGATTTATATCCTACTTTGTGTTCTGTAGCCGGAATAAAAACAGAAAAGAATTATAAAGGCGATGGACAGAATTATGCGAAGGTTCTGCTCGGCAAATCGGAAGCCAAACGAAAAACTGATTTAATGTGGGACTTCGGTAGGAATAAGCATTTTATGTTTCCTGGAAATCCTTACGATAGAAGTCCGCATCTGGCTATACGCAGTGGCAAATGGAAACTGTTGGTGAATGGAGATGGAAGCGATCCGCAGTTGTTTGACATGGAACAGGATAAATTCGAAAAAAATAATATAGCTGGAGAACATTCAGAGTTAGTAGCAAAACTAAGCAAGAAAGTATGCGAATGGTATGCCAGAAATAAAGATAAAGGATTGCAAACAGACCGCTAATTAAAAATACATGAATTCAAAAGCTTTTCTTTTACCGGCAGCACTGATGATAGCCGGCAATTCCGTTGCAAACGCAAAAGGGAAAAAAACTGATAAAAGGCCCAATATACTGGTGATTCTTGCAGATGACCTTGGTTATTCTGATTTAGGATGTTATGGCAGTGAAATCCATACACCTAACCTTGATAAACTGGCACAACAAGGAGTACGCTTCAACCATTTTTATAATGCCAGTCGTAGTTGTCCCACCCGTGCTTCTTTGCTGACCGGACTGTATCAGCATCAGGCAGGAATCGGACGAATGACTTTTGATGATAACCTGCCCGGGTATCGTGGTACACTTTCACGTAATGCGGTTACGATAGCCGAAGTGCTGAAAGAATCTGGTTACACTACCAGTATGATCGGAAAATGGCATGTTGCTGAAACTCCATTGCGTAAAGATCAGCGTGAATGGCTGGCACATCATGTTTACCATGACACCTATTCAGATTTATGTCATTATCCGGTAAACCGTGGCTTCGATTCTCATTACGGAACTATTTATGGAGTAGTAGACTACTTTGACCCGTTCAGCTTGGTTGAAGGAGAGGTGCCTGTAAAAGAAGTGCCGGAAGGATACTATATTACTCAGGCACTTTCAGATCGTGCTGCAGAAGAAGTGACGGAGTATGCCAAAGACGATAAACCGTTTTTTATGTATTTGGCTTATACTGCTCCACATTGGCCGTTACACGCTTTGCCTGAGGATATTGAAAAATATAAGGATACTTATAAAGTTGGTTGGGAAGCTATACGCAATGCCCGTTATGAGCGTCAGAAACAACTGGGAATATTTCCGGGAATGGATGACTTTTTATCTGAACGTCAGTTCAAGGACAGATGGGAGGACAATGTACACGCGGAATGGGATGCCCGTGCAATGGCTGTGCATGCTGCAATGATCGACCGTATGGATCGTGGAATTGGTCAGGTTGTTGATGCGCTGGAGAAGACCGGTCAGCTGGATAATACACTGATTCTTTTTCTCTCTGACAATGGTTGTAGCAATGAAAATTGTCAGAATTACTCTCCGGGAGAGAATGACCGCCCGGATATGACTCGCAAAGGGGAGAAGATGGTGTATCCTCATAACAAAGAGGTATTGCCCGGGCCACAAACTACCTATGCTTCATTGGGAGCTCGCTGGGCAAATGTTGCCAACACCCCGTTCCGTTTTTGGAAGGCCAAGTCTTATGAAGGAGGTATCTGTACTCCGATGATTGCGCATTGGCCGAAAGGGATTAAAAAGAATGTGGGAGGTATGACATCTGAGATTGGTCATGTAATGGATATCATGGCCACCTGTATAGACATGGCAGGTGCTACTTATCCGACTAAATACAAAGGGAACGATATAACCCCTATGGAAGGAAAGAGTTTGCTTCCTGTTTTCAAAACAGGTCATCGAGAGGGACATGATTATTTGGGCTTCGAACATTTCAATGAACGTGCCTTTCTGTCCAAAGACGGTTGGAAACTGGTCCGTCCGGGTGAGAATGCCAAATGGGAGTTGTATAACTTGAATGAAGACCGTAGTGAACAATATAATCTGGCAGATAAATATCCGGGAAAGATGAGCGAAATGGTGAATGCTTATGAAGCATGGGCGAAACGTTGTATGGTAGAACCATATCCGGGCCAAAAAAGAAATAAAAACAGCGTAAAGAGAATGGAAGAATAAGTAGGGATGAAAATAGCAAGGAATGGGAACGTTGGGCGCATGCGAACTTTGTTCTGCCTAAACATCCGAAAAAATGAAAGAAGGACAGATGAAGAGTAGATTGATCTTGAGGTATCTATGGCAGTAGATGAGATGTTATGATGTAACTGCCAATTGAAATTATTTAATATCGCCCCTGGTTCTTTAGAAATCAGGGGCGATATTAGTTATAGCAGGAACGATACTCATTGTGAGTATCTGTATCTTATTGGGATGCTCCCATTGTAGAATATGTCATACTGCCGATTTTACCATCATTACTCAATGTTTCGGCTTGGATAATTAATGGGGTGGAATATTGATTGTTATAACACTCGATGACCACTTTTCCGTTATTGTCTGTCTGCACAGACGGATTCCAGTAAAGCGTCCGTCTTTTGTCAACCTGATCTTTATATAATTCTTTGTCCGGATAAGCGGGAGAATAATATTCTAATGCCGGAGTATACCCCTGTATCATCGTTTGACGGGTTCCAAGAGCGGCTGTTTCATGCTTATTCAAAACGTTATGTCTGGGTAGTGGAATCAGATAAAAGATGCTATATTTATCTAATTCCGATATATTCACATCGTTTGAGTTAGAAAGTTTTGTGTTCTGAATGATTTCGTCACTAATTCCTCCGCTACCCTTACCGATAATGATTGAGGCTAATCCATCTACTTCAGTCAACATCATTTTGACTTCTGTTTCGGATAGAATCCTGTTCTCCATAATGTAGCAGATCGGTTTTTGACGGTAAGTATAGGTGTCATTTGTTCGATCCCAATGGAAGAGAGGGCTTAGTTTTTCCATTAATTCAGGAATCGTAGTAACCACTTTCCCATTGTCACGGAGCTTATCTACTGATTGTCGTATATCATAGTAAGCATCAATACTTTGCTCGTTGATCTTAGTAGTCATGTTTGTACTTTTGGAACGGCGCTTGCTTTTAATTTCAACTTCGTCCAATAGATAAAGACCGTCTGCCCGGCGGACAGAATCCATATACAGAGAGTCGAACTTTTCTGCTTGTTGCTGCCAGCGATCTATGCTGCTCCACTTGGGATGTAGTTCGCTGTAGTCATAAGCCCGGACAGCTGGTGAGAAATGGCGATCAATAAAGATGGAAGCATCTTTGTTCCGTTCTTTACCAGCTCTTCGGGTTTGGATGATAGCTTCCAGTTCTCCTTCAAAGTCTTCCATCGGGATGCTGAAATACCCGTTCTCATCTGTGACAGTCTGCCCGGTAATAATATTCGCATCTTTTTTGACCATTACACTAAGGTCTATATTCTTTAGTTTATTTTTGAGAATAGTTGACTTTACTTGTCCATATAGCACTAATTGAGATTCAGGAGCCTGATTGGCAACAAATGGAGTCGTTCCGATAAGTTGGCTCATATCATATTTGCGCCATCCATGCACCAATAATAGTATATCCAGTTCTTTCTGCTTTCGGGGAGAAGCTTCTGTGAAATAATATCCCGGTTGATGTATATAGCCTTTTAAATCAGATGTTAAAAGAAGATCGGTGAAAAGATTATTATCGTATGCTGAATAGTCCGAACGGAGGGCATCGCGGATACTCACCGATAACTTACTTGGGATAGGTTCTCCCAAGGCATTGTTTACTTGAAGTTCGCAGCGGATTGGAGCGTATGGGGCATATATTGTTTTCAGTCCATTGGGAGATATTTGCAAAGGTGCCCGAGGAGAGGAAAATACGAATCGTTCGCTTATTGTATTTCCTGCACGGTTGATGAGGCTGATTTGTAAGACTCCTGGCGGTAATTTACGGGATAGCAAGGTGAAACTCTGAGGCTTATTTACTTGGCAACTGATTAATTGATAAGCATATGGACGTCCTTGGTGATTAACGAAAACTGCTAATGTGTCTTGAGGGGTCGAAGCATTGCAGGCTACCTCTACCGAGATCGCTCCGGCATTGTTGTTTATTTTTAAAACATATCCATTGGGCAATGCTTTAGGAAGCGAAAATTTGTAATCTTTTCCATGATAGTTTACCTTGGCTATAGCAGGTTTAGCAGAAGGTGTGTACTCAAAACATCCCATTCCATCGTGTAAAGTCTCGAAAGAAGTGATTTCTTGTCCTTCTTGGGTATACAGGGTACCTGATAAATTAATCTCACCTTCACTTTTACTTTCTGCTTTAAAAGCTACCTGTGATGTAAGCCCCTCTACCAGTTGTCCTCCTTCCGGAAAGAAACGCAGACTCAGTTTCTCTTTAGTCTCTTCCGGTCTTGTTTCCATAGAAGGGCTTAATTCATAAGTGCTGATGCTACGTTCCAGCTGATCGCTGTTTGACAGTTGATAAATAGGGAAAGTACGTGAAAAATAATGCGGCTCGTTAAAGGCAAGCATCCAGCGGGTGTAGGCACGTACTTCATAATAGCCTGACAACATTGATTTGGATAATACAAACTGACCGTTTCCTTCTCCTTGTGTCAATTTGATAATCTGTTTGTCGGCTATGTGACCTGCCTGATCTACCAACTCCACGTATAAAGGACGGCTGATTGAACTGAAAACTTGTTTCTCGGCAAGAGTTACATACGCTTTGAACCAGATAGTGTCACCTACATAATAACTTGTATTGTCGAAATGCAGATAAGCTTTTTCGCGTGGATAAGTTTCAGCAAAGGTTTGAGCTTGATTCATATATTGTTCAAATACCACTTTGGCCGGTGGATTTTCGCCATGAACACCTGTCATCAAGATACTGCATAAGAGTATAAATAAGAATCTTTTGTTTTTCATATTAGTGTTTCTATTTTAAAGGGAGCCATACTTTATGACTGCTGTTTTTATCTCTGTTTGCTACCATATAGTAAGGAATTGCTATTCCGGACCATTCATTATTGTTTATTTGTATGATGTTTACATCGCGGAATTGCTGATGTTGTTTGCCAATAGCATATTGAGTCTCTGGCATTATTCTCATCTGATTGAGGTTCGGGTTATCGCAACTTTCAATACAGTAAATCACAGGACCGGATGCTAATGCAACCTGTTGATTCAGTTCCTTGATCTGATGGTTAGGAGTAATAATACGCGGATTTATCGGGAGTTTCAGCATTACTTTATCCTTAGGATACCACTTGCGGTCAATCTCTGCGTATCCATCTTTGATTTTGAGATTGACAGGTTGATTGTTTACGTAGAGTTTAATCTCATCCTTCAGATCAGATTCATACAAACCATAAGGATTTTCTATTCCCTGTGCCCATCCCGGAATGCGTATTCGAAGTGGGAATCGGGTTGCTTTTAGGGGACTGACTGTCAGTTGTACAGTCCCGTTCCACGGATATTCGGTTTCTTGTTTGAGCTGAATTTCCTTTCCTTTACCTAGCTGAATCTGTGTTTCACTGCCTACAAATAAGTTGATATAAATCCCCTTGGTATCGTGAGAATAGATAAATCCGGGGAATGCTCCGGTAAATTTCAGGAACATGGGAGGACAGCAAGGACAGCCGTGCCATTCCCAACGGTTATGCTTTTCAGCATTGAGTGGATTCTGGTACGTATACTGATTGCCTGAAAGGGAAACAGCCGTCAATGCACTGTTATAAAGTACTCTTTCCAGTTCATCCATGTATTTTCCCTCTCCGGTCAGCTCATTCATACGTTGGCTGAAGAAACCGGCGCCGATGGCAGCACAAGTTTCCAGATAAGCATCAGCGGGAAGATAATAATCAGGACCGAATTTCTCGTCTTCATGGATGGCCCCCACACCTCCGGTGATAAACATTCGCTTACCGACCATATTGTCCCACAGCCGTCTGGCTGTTTCTACATAGGCTGAAGAATGATTCTCAAGTGCGGCGGTAGCAATGCCTGTTGCCAGTAAAGTTGCACGTACAGCATGTCCTTCTATTGTTTGTTGATCGAATACGGGAATGGAATCCTGTGCATAGTCTCCCCAGGAAGGGCGGGAGTGAGGGCTGTATTGCGCTTCTGCATATTGGTTTTCCCTAATCCATCGTTCTGCTTTCTCGTTACCCCAACTCTTCCATAAGGGGAATCCACAGTGATGTCCTCGGTTTTCTATCCAGAAAGTGAGCAGTTTCCAATAGTTGTCTTCATTGACAGGCACTTCAAGTTCCGTTTTTAGCTCCGGATGCTGTTTGTACAGCCAATACAGTTTAATAATTGCTTCTTCCGGTCCGGAATGTGAAGGGACGATGTTCTTCTTAGGTTGTTCTCCCATGTATTCGCACATGTAGTTTGTCAGACGCGTTGCTACGGAGAGTAATTTCGTCTTTCCGGTGGCCAGATAATAGTGCACGCCGGCTTCTATCAGCATACCGGAGTTATATACCTCATGCTGCCATCTCAGAAATCCCCCGTTTTCACCCCATCGGTGTTCCGGTTCGTCAAGAGTAGTGTAGGTGTTGATATATCCATTCGGATCTGTAGCCTGTGCGGCTGCAATGCGATTGATGTAGTCATCAACCCGTGCTTCCAGATTCTTGTCGGGATATAATATCAGGTAGTCGGCAATGCCTCGGATCGATTCGTAGATAAGTCCGTCGAACCAGGGCGGTCCTACGTGACCGCCGGTACCTGTACAGCCTTGGGTTACCCGGTCGAAGTTGCTTAATGTATTGTGATTGCCGGGCTCATTGACGTGTTTGCCTTCAAATTTGTTTAATACGTCGTCAATGGTAACACGTTTCCATAATTCCATTTTCGGTGACCAGAAAGAATCATCTATATGTACCTTTCTGGCTTCAATGAAAGTCACTTTACCCATCGGCTTTTGGGCATATGTTGTTGTATACTTGCCACTTAAGTTGCATAATGTGAATGCCAATAACAGTGTAAAATGGTGTTTCTTCATAATTCTTCTTTGTGTGATTCAGACTTTTATTCCTTCTTCTCTTTTTGCGGTCTGCTTGGTATCTTTTCAAAAATAGCTTTGATACGCTCCATGTTGAGTTTGGGGCGGCGGTCGTAATAGTAAATACCATTCTTCTCTTGTTCGATATCGGTGAACTGCGTATAGCAGAATCCGGTGATATTGTTGGCAAACAATATGGCATTGATATAACTTTCCAGGCGTTCGTAGAAGCCTTCTTCATTAGTGAGCATATCGCCATATCCCCATGAATTATTCCGGTCCTGGCCTTCTGCCCATACGACTCCTCCGAATTCTCCGACAAAGAGAGGCTGGTTATGCTGATAATTATTGTCGGACTTTAGGCGCAAAGAGAAGCGTGTTGGGTCCGATTCGTAATTCCGGAAGTTCCAAATGTCAGTTGTGAAATGTATGTCACCTGCTATATCGTTGACGAGGCGGGTAGGATCAATCGCTTTGGTCAGGCGGTAAGTATCCGAAATCAGTCGTACAAAGGTAGAAGGAAACATATTCACAGACGGTTGATTGAAAGGTGTCCATGTGATAATGGAGGGATGGTTACGATCTCTTATCAGAATCTCCGTCCATTCGCTAAGGAAGTTGCGTGATGCTATTTCATTGCTGATGTTCATGCCCCAGTTAGCGGATTCTCCCCACGTGATAAATCCTAATTTGTCTGCCCAGTAATGGAATCTTTCTTCAAACACCTTTTGATGAAGGCGCGCACCGTTGAATCCGGCAGCTTTACACAACAGAATGTCATTTTTCAGTGCTTCATCGCTAGGGGCAGTCCATATTCCATCAGGATAATAACCTTGATTCAATACAAGACGTTGGAAGTAAGGCTCATTGTTCAGGTAGATCATTCCGTTGGATGTGTGCACTTTGCGCATCCCCGTATACGATTTTACTTCATCAATCACTTTTCCTTTTTCATCTTTGATGCGGTAAGTGATGTCATACAGGAAAGGATCTTCGGGACTCCACAGCTTCATCTTTTTTATGGGAATAACAAGGTTGGAGCCGTTGATGCATTTGACCGTTTTCTGGGCGACTTGTCTGTTACCGTCAGATAAGATGATTTCCATTGTCTTGTCATTAGACGATTGATAGAACTCTGGTGTGATGAACAATTGTTCCCCGTCTATATCCGGTCGTGTTTCTACAGCTTTTAATCCATAAGGTGAAACTGCTTCCAGCCATACAGTCTGCCAGATTCCGGTGACGCGGGTGTAGAAGCAGGCAAATGAAGATACTTGAGGAGACTGTTTGCCCACTGCCTGTGCGCCTGAACGAATATCATCAATAACGAAAACAACCAGATTGTGTGTCTGTCCCGGTTTCACTGACTGGGTCAGATCTATCGAGAACGACGAACTGCCTCCGCAATGATTGCCGACGAATTCTCCATCGATAAAGATTTCTGCAAAATAATCCACAGCACCGAAGTTAAGCAATATCTTTTTCCCTTGCCATTCTGCCGGTATAGACAGAGAACGTTGATACCACATCTGATTAATGAAGTCTGTGTAGCTCACTCCGGACAACTTGCTTTCCGGACAGAAAGGCACTGTAATTGTGTTATTGAAACTTTTAGCTTCGAACAGCTTGCGGTTTTTCCCGGAGTTGGAAAGATCGAATTCGTATGTCCAAGTGCCATTTAAATTTATCCATTCAGTTCTTTCGAACTGAGGACGGGGATATTCCGGACGTGGAATGTCATTCGTCGCATTTACTGTAAAAGATAACAATAAACCGAACAGAATCAGATGTGATTTCTTCATGATAGTACTTTAATGTTTTGTGCTAATTTACATTATTAATGTGTATTAGTACAAAGGTAAGAATTTAGACTTCTGAAAGAGGAAACATACTGTTCAATAAAAGAAAAAAACTGTTCATTGATGAGATAAATATTTCTTGTGTTTCCTTATTTCCGTTTTAAGCATGAATTTCGGCTTATTCCGACTGAAATGATTGTCTTACTTTTATCTATACCGAATTTTGTTGTTTATTGAACTGCATATTTCCTTTTTTCTCTGATCTTTTTCTTATTTTTGTAATATTAGAGTATAATACTATGGTAAAAGATATTTTTGTTGACAGCACCTTTACTGATGGTGTCATTCATTATTCTATTAAATAAAGAAGTATGAGTGGATTTTTAGGTAATATCGATATAAGTACAGCAATGACAATTGCTGCTGCTATTGTTATCATTTCATGTGTGTGGGGCAGTGTTATAGTGACCAGAAAATTTTATAAGGAACGTAGATTTGTCAGACTGATGTTGTGTTATGGCTGTTACTTGATACTTATTATAATGGTGACATACCAATGGTGTAGAGTGGTATTTAAATAATAAATAAAACTATGAGAACACTTCTTTTTTTGCTTCTATGTATAAGTACGAGTTTTGCGATAGCTCAGATTTCCCCAAAAGCTGTTGAGAAGAATAAGGAAGCTGAAATAGATTCACTGGAATCGGAAATGATGAATTTCTTTCAAGCGACGTTGGAAAGGAATTATGGTCGAAAAGATGCTCTTGACTTATTAGTAAAGGGTCTGGAACGATATCACTTCAACTATTTATTGGATGTAGACAAAGGGCAACTGGAACGGATTAATGAAAAACTATATGCGGGTGGTTTACTCTATTCCTATTTTGTTGATGGAGCTATTCTACATGATTCTTGCACGCTGTTTGTTCCAACTGGAGTTTCTCGGTCAGAATATTGTCAGTCTGATGTCTATAAACAGGCGTCTGAGAGTTTAAAGGAGCATGGTGGTTCTCTAAATCTTGTTACTGATTCGCTAAAATATGCATATATGAAGACTCAAGTTGAGTATATAATATTGCCGTTTAAGAAACGGTTGGATGGCTTTACATATTTGCAAAGGGAATTGGAACTGGCTATTCACCCTGCCTTGAAAGCGTATCTCAAAGCTGAAGATGTAACAGGAGGAGTTTCTTCGGTTATGCTATTTGAGGAAATTGCCAAAGATACGAATCATTTCTGCAGTGATTTTAAGACGGATCGTGATGTAAGGATGTTCCTGACGCTTTATTTCTGGAAATATTTATGCTATTTTGCGAATATTGATTTTTATACTGGTCGGGATAAAACTGAAGGAATTTTGAAGGAAGAGTCGAATTAATTGGGAAATATGATTATAAACCACAATAGCAAATAATAGATATTGTAAATTCGATAGTTAAAATGGGATGAAATAATCCCGAGAATACAGATATCAGAAGAAAATATCTTATGCTTACCGAGTACTATATAGTTTTAAAACAGTAACTATTTATATTATGAAATTGAGATTTGTACATTTGTTATTATTGCAGTCCATAATGCTTCTTCCTTCCTGTTCTAGCCAGAGTAAGAAAAGTATGGATACATCGACAGAACCTGTTGATGCACAGGTGAATGTGGCGGATAGTAGTGTCGATGAACAACAAGCTATCAGCATGATTAAAGACTTTTATGAGGCCTATGCTGTCAGTTGCCTGTCCATAGGTAAAGAAGCCGTTGCTCTAGGAGACTCAGTTAAGGAAAAGTATCTGACCAAGGAGCTGATTGAAAAAGTGGATAGTTTGGTAAAGGCAACAGATGCTGATCCGATTATTCGTGCGCAAGACTTGGGGGAAGATGATATAAAAACATTGGTGGTGAAGCATTTGAATGACAATTGGTATCAGGTTGGCTATACTTCAGCTAAAGGCAGCCAGTTTGAACGTGCTGTCAGTATTCCCGTTAGAGTAGTTAACATTGGTGGACAGTATCAGATTGATGATATAACCGCGGAAAATGAATAGCATAAAAGTAAGCGGTATAAAAAAAGACAAACAGCTCTTTTCTTAAAGTAAAAGATGCTGTTTGTCTAAATTCAACGAGGAAAAGAGTATCTGTTTTATTTCTGTTCTTTGATTTTTTCCATCAGTAGTTTCATATAGTAACCACCTACTACGGAACGTGCCTTAAAGTTCATCATCTTTCCGGTATTCGTATCATGCCAGTCGCTGATAGGCACACGGGAAGTTGTTTCGTTCGCATAATCATAGAACGGGTCAATGAACTTTTGGAAAGTAGCGTCATCCGGTGACATACAAGCACTCCATACAATCCAGTCGGTTTTGGTGTATTGCGCACGAGAGTCCAGTAGCAATCCATATTTATTCTGCTTGGTCAGATAGAAAGGAATTTCTGTGTCGAATATTTTCTGTGGGAAGATGTTCATGTTAAATACTTTGTCCCATACCAGATTATATTTCTGACTCCACGTTCCCGGCTTGTCGAATGCCAGTTTGTAATGGTCACCGTCGAATGCCATTTTCTCCCATTCTATCGCAAGTTTCTTAGCGGTTTCGATATATCTGTTCGCAGTTGTTTCTTTGCCCAGCATGCGTGCCATTTCTCCATATCCGGCAATTGCCATGATTGCTTTGGCAGAAAGGTTGGCGTTGTGTGCTAAGTGTCCGGCAAAGTCGTCTGTGCAAAGCTGGTTTTCCGGGTCCAGTCCATTTTCGATCAGGTAGTTTGCCCACGTAGATAATGTTTCCCAGTATTTGGAAGCATAGTTGGCATTACCTTCCATCATAGAAATCGCAGTGGTTACCAGAATCATGTTTCCGGCCTCTTCGATAGGCATATCTTCACCATAGAGCTGTCCGTTGGCAATAGGATAAGTTCCTAAGTCATGCGCAGGATAAGGTTTGTTCCAGCGTCCGCTTTCGCTATAGTAGAAGATAGAGTTGAGCATACCTTTCATCAGTTCCGTATTATAAATGAGATATAGCGGAGAAGATGGGTAAGTGAGGTCTACCGTATTGATGCAGCCATTGCTGTGGTTCTCTTTGGACAAGAATAACAGGTTGCCTTCTTTGTCGGTAAGGAGCTTATGAGCAGTAATAGAGTGGCGGTAGGTCAAAGCGAGCAGTTCGGCATATTTTCTGCCTCCGGCTTTTTCCGCGTCAGCCATTAATTGCCGGTCGAAAGCGCGGCAGCGTTCCATCAATGAAGGATAAGAAGCCTGTGCACGTTCGAAAGCGTCAAAGATGCTGACTTGTCCGTTGTGTTTCCAGTACGCCATACGACGTTCGTAGAAATATTCGATGGCATAGATGTCATCATAGCCTACCATTACATAGCCTGATTTGCCCTGGCTGTCAACCTTGCCCAGGTTTTCGGTATAAGCCATGGCAGGCATACTGCTTTCGCTGCGGGAGATCACATTCTGAGAGTTCGGAAGCAGTTTGCCGCTGCTGATAAATGATTGCTTCATGTCATAGTAGCTACCTATACTCAGGTCTTTGTTGGGCGCATTGTTGCTGGCCAGATAGGCATATCCCCAGTCGATACGCACGCCATCTCCTTTACGTTTCACGTAAGGCTGGTCGATGGTACCCGCTTTGAGATAATCCATGCCGTTTTTGCTGATCTTTTCGGAAATTGTTGGTTGTGACGGTTCGTGTACGGCGAGTTGCGGGGTCGTTTCGATATAAACTTGTACGTCGTGTTGTTTCTTATCGAGTGAACGTACGCGATAAGAAATGTAGTTGATGGGAGTTGAGATCAGATCGAGATCCTCCATCAGCAGGGGAGCGGTAAATACAAGGTCCAGTTCTACCGGTCCGCAGGTGAATGTATAGTAAGTCTGGGTAGGTAATACATCGACAGACTTTTGAATAGCGGGTTCTTTGAAATTACTGATTTGTTTATTCTCACGAAACAGTCCGAAATCAACATATGCTCCGCCTGTTGTGTTGTGACAGTGAGCGGCGATGACGTTGGTTCCTTTGCGGAGTTTGGCTTTGGCCGATGCCGACAATTCGACGGTGACATCGTTATTCCAGGAATAGTCGGTTGCCACCAGCTTTTCACCATTGAGGTAGAGTTCGAAAACATCGTCGTGGGAGTAACGGAGATAGATTTTATCGTTCGTTAAGTCCTGTTGCAGGTCGAAGCTGCGGCGTACCCAGATATCTTCGGTGTTCCACTCTGTGCTGATATACTTCATATCTTTGGTGCCGAAAGCGGCTTTCCCTTTTTTCCATCCGGCATCGTCGAATTGGGCTTGCATCCAGCTGGAAGCAGGCTGAGACAGGGTGTACTTAGCTTCCCAGCGTTCGTCATTCGTCATCGGAAGAATGACTTCCAGATTTTCCTTGTCTTTACCCATGAAACGATATACTTTCCCGTCTACTCGCAGAGCGCCCAGCAAAGGATGTGTGGCAGCTGTCCAGTGTTCGGTGTTTCCCTCGTTCAGTTCGTTGTAGGGAGACCAGATAGCGAGATAGGTATCGGAGGTGATCAGAGGTACCGACGGTGCGCGTAAAGCGATATCCTGACTTGTTTTAAACAGGTCAGTTGCCTGCACGTTGCATGCAAGGCAAACTGACATGATTGTAGAGAAGAGTTTATTCATTAATAAAAAACGTTTATTTATTTAGCGAGTTACAAATTTTCTGGTTGATGGCTTTGATTTTGGGCTCGTCTACTTTGATAACTTTCCGGTCATAAGTAACCAGACCGTTCACTTCTTCTTCCACATCGGTAATTTGTGTGTATACAGCAGCAGAGAATCCTTTCTCAATCAGTTCCAGTAAGTGGTCTGCATATTTGATGTATTCATTAGTCACTTCTTCCGGTGTATTGAACTTCACATAGCCCCAGTTCTTGTCTGCCAGCCACAGATGTCCTTTCAGTGCCATACCTATACCGCCATATTCGCCCAGTACGGTAGCACGTGTCGGATCATAAAGGTAGAGGTTCGGTCCGGGATAATTGTGCAGGTCGAGAATATCACCACAAGTATAGTGATTACCGCCACTGGCAGGATTTACCAGACGGCTGGGGTCATATTCTTTAGTCCATGCAGCGATTTCGGGTGTTTTGAATTGTCCCCATGCTTCGTTGAAAGGTACCCATACACCGATGCTGGGATAAGAATACAAGTAGTCGATAATTTCTTTCCACTCTTTGCGATAGTTGGCTTCTGATTTGGCAGAACGGATGGCGTCTGCGCCGTCATAATATTTGTGCATTTGCCATTCAGCGGGGCCACGGCCACCATTCGGCATGTCTTGCCATACGATCAGTCCGAGTTGGTCACAATATGTATACCAGCGTGCAGGTTCTACTTTCACATGTTTGCGCACCATATTGTAGCCGAAGTCTTTAATCTTTTTCAAGTCATATACCAGTGCTTCATCTGTCGGAGCTGTGTATAGACCGTCAGGCCACCATCCCTGGTCGAGCGGACCAAATTGGAAGTAGTCTTTGTTGTTCAGTTGCAGGCGCGTAATACCATTCTTGTCTTTGTGAGTTGAGAATTTACGGAGAGCAGTATAGCTCTTCACTTGGTCTATAGCTTTGCCGTCCTTATACAGGGTGACTTCCATATCATAGAGTGAAGGAGATTCGGGTGACCATAGTTTGACATCTTCCGGCATCGTTAATTCTACCGGTACACCATTGAGCGCTGCTCCTTTGGCTACCAGGTTTTTGCCGTCGAACACTTTCACTTCTACTTTGTCCGGAGAGCATACATTAGTAGCTACTTCCACTTTGACTGTTTTCTTGTCGATATCCGGAGTTGTTTTCAGATGGGCGATGTGCTGTGCAGCTACCGGTTCCAACCATACAGTCTGCCAGATACCTGTGACTGGTGTATACCAGATTCCTTCCGGTCTTTCTACCTGTTTTCCTCTCGGCTGTTCGCCACGGTCGGCGGGGTCCCATACTTTCACAACCAATTGGTTATTGCCTTTATTCAGTGCGGAAGTAATATCAAAGTAGAATGGAGTGAAACCTCCCGTATGTTCTCCTACTTTTACGTCGTTTACCCAAACGTCGGCTTTCCAGTCTACAGCTCCGAAGTGCAGTAATATTTGTTTGCCTTTCCAGGACGAGGGTACGTCAAATGTGCGTTGATACCATAATTCCTGGTGTTCGTTAATCCTTTTACCTACTCCGGATAAAGAAGATTCTACTGCGAAAGGAACCAATATTTCTCCTTGATAATTGCCTGGAGCAGCTTCTCCTTTTTTAGTAATCGCATAATTCCAGCTACCATTCAGGTTTTTCCATTCATGGCGTTCCATGATGGGGCGTGGATATTCCGGTAATACGTTTTTAGGATTCAACTGCTCACCCCACGGAGTCTTTATCTTATCACCGGCGGGCTTCCATTGAGCGAATGTCGGGCTGCAAAGAGCCAATGCGAATAGCACTGCTAGAAAATTCTTTTTCATGGTAATTCTTTTTATATGTATTAAATAGAAGAAATCAGTCTTATCGTAAGGGATATTGCAAAGAAAAGCCAATCAGAGGAAAATGAAGGAAATTTGCTGTTCAATAAATGATAAATGCTCGTCAATTTATTATGAAAAATAGCTTTTTCTGTAATAATGGTCAGTTTTTATCCTTAGTTGGATAATGTTTTTAAGTAAGGAAGAGCCTTCGGATGTTATTGGTGATTTGCAAAAGAGTGAAGAGATGCGGAACTTTGAATGAATCAGTTGTCGGGCTTTTCAGACTTGGACGGGTTTCTTTAGCGTTTTTTATTTCGATAGAGATATATGTGGGCATTTATGTATAAAATGGTTGTTTTTTATCCTTAATTGAATAGTTAGTGGCATCTATTGCCGAAGATAATTCCGACTTTTGGGGTGAGGACAGTTGTATGCTATAGTCACATTTCTTATTTGATAGTAGTTTCCAAAAGTTTCAAAGGCTTGAAACTTTTGGTTTCACGCCTTGAAACTATTAGTTTCATTACTTGAAACCATTAGTTTCACCGCATGAAACTAAAGTTCCACCCGCTTGAAACCATCGGCTTCGGTATAGAGCCTGGTGACTATATACGATGAAGGAGAAATGATAGCTACTGATTGTAGGCGGTGAAAGATGAAAGATAAAAATGTGTTTTTTGTCTATGGAGTTTATGGTTATCACCTTAAATGGTTCCATATAACTATCATCTCCAAGAACCTGATAAATGAACTGAAAAACAACTATAACAAACTTTATCAATGAGAATTCTTTTTTTATTAGTGATATTGTCGGTAGCTTCTGCTTTGCAATCGCAGGTAGTTGTAAAAGAGAATATGATTCAGAGTAAGTCTGCTTTTCCTTTGGTGACTTCCAATACGAAAGCAGCAGTGGTTTATGATGCCGATGACTATCTGGTGGTACAGAAGACAGCGGAACTTTTTGTTGCGGATGTCGAATCAGTGACCGGGAAACAGTTGCGGCTGACGGATACGGTGAAAGGCGACAAAGAGATTATTGTGGTGGGTACGATTGAGAAAAACCGACTGATCCGCCAGTTGGCAGAGAAGGGAAAATTAGATATCTCTCCTCTGGAAGGAGCATGGGAACGTTATTTGATTCAGACCGTTTCCCGCCCATTTCCCGGAGTCAGCAAGGCGCTGGTGATAGCGGGAAGTGACAGGCGCGGGGCAGCGTATGGGCTTTTCTCTCTTTCGGAGATGATGGGAGTATCGCCCTGGTACTGGTGGGCCGACGTTCCGGCGAAGAAGCATAAGACGCTTTATGTTGACGCCCCGGCCACCCTGTCCAAAACTCCTTCGGTGAAGTACAGAGGAATCTTTCTGAATGACGAAGACTGGGGACTGAAACCTTGGGCTGCCAAGACATTCGAAAAAGAAAGAGGAAATATCGGTCCGCGTACTTATGCCAAAATATGCGAACTGTTGCTGAGGCTGAAAGCGAATCATCTCGCACCGGCTATGCATCCTGTTTCTACCGCGTTCTATAAGATACCGGAAAATAAACTGGTAGCTGATACCTTTGCCATCGTTATGGGCTCCAGCCACTGTGAACCGTTATTGCTGAACACCGCCAGCGAATGGGATAGCAAGACGATGGGCCCTTGGGATTATAACAAGAACAAAGATAAAATCAACGAGGTCCTGAGCAACCGTGTGAAAGAGAACTGTGCTTATGAGAATGTATATACACTGGCTTTAAGAGGTTTGCACGATGCGGCTATGGGAGGCGGAGATGTACCGATGCGGGAAAAGGTGAAGATGCTGGAAAGTGCATTGAATGCTCAGAGAGACATTATTGCCCGGCATATTGACAAACCGGTAGAGACTATCCCGCAGGCGTTTACCCCTTATAAGGAAGTGCTGGAAATCTACTCGAACGGATTGGAACTGCCGGACGATGTTACGATTATCTGGGCAGACGATAATTTCGGATACATGAAACGGCTGAGTGGTCCGCATGAACAAAAGCGTTCCGGACGTGCAGGTGTTTACTATCATATATCCTATTTGGGTGTGCCTCATAGCTATCTGTGGTACAGTACTACTCCGCCGGCTTTGATGTACGAAGAACTCCGTAAGGCGTATGATACGACTGCCGACCGTGTTTGGCTGGCGAATTGCGGAGACTTGAAAGGAGCTGAAACGCAAATCTCCCTCTTTCTCGATATGGCTTATGATATCGATCAGTTTAATGCCGGCAACGTCGCTACTTATCCGGCACGTTGGCTGGCTAAGATGTTCGGTGAGCAGTACTACGACTTGTTTCAGGACATAACTTGTTCTCATATCAATCTGGCTTTCTCCAGAAAACCGGAGTACATGGGTTGGGGATACTGGAATAATTATTGGGGAGGCGGAGAGAAGCGCACGGATACCGAGTTCTCTTTTGCAAACTATAATGAAGCGGAAAGACGCCTGACCGAGTATAGCCGTATTGGAAAAAAGGCGGAGAATCTATTGGCTGCGTTGGATGAAGAGAGCCGGCCGGCTTTCTATCAATTGCTCTATTATCCGGTGAAGGGGGCCGAACTGATGAATCACATGACTATAAAAGGACAATTTTACCGCCAGTATGTCCGTCAGCAACGTGCTGCTGCCGACCGGCTTAAAGCACAGGTAAAATGTTATCATGATAGTCTGGAGATCATAACCGATGGATATAACTCTCTGCTGGATGGAAAGTGGAAGTACATGATGTCGTTAAAGCAAAACTATGATGGTACGAGTTCTTACTTCATGATTCCATTGATGGAAGAAGAATATACGCCTGTTGGTGCTCCCAGGCTGGCTGTTCAGGCAGAAAGCGAGAATCTGGATAAAGGCGGAATGAGTTTTCATGCACTGCCGGCGTTCAGCACTTATGCACGTAAGAGCTACTGGATAGACATATACAATCAGGGAACCGGAGAGCTAAACTGGAGTGTGGCCCCTTCGGATGACTGGATACTGATCTCTCAAAAGAGCGGGAAGACCTCTACCGAAAACCGTATCCATATTTCTGTCAACTGGGATAAAGTGCCGGTGGGAGAGAAGGTAAAAGGGCAGATTGACATAACCTCCGGTAATCAGAAAGAGAGTGTGCTGGTATCTGTATTCAATCCGGAGTCTCCTGCACGCGATGAACTGCAAGGATTGTATGTAGAGGAAAATGGCTATATCTCTATCCCGGCTGCCGACTTCCACCGGAAGTTTGAAAGTAATGATATCCAAATGAATATTCTGGCGGGGCTTGGCTTTGAAGGACGTTCTTTGCAGTTGGGAAATCCGACGGCACCTTTACAGATGTATCGTGCCGGTGATGTACCCAGAGTGGAATATGACTTCTATACGTTCAACGCCGGAATCTATGATGTGTATACGTATGTCCTGCCGACATTCCCCTTGCATGCCGAACGGGACTATAAATTGCCGGAACATACGAACTCGGATACGAAGTATAGTGTCCGTATAGATGACGGATCTATTTCTACTCCTTCTACTTCGGCTATCGAGTATTCTCAAATCTGGTATGATAGCGTATTGAAGAATTGCAGGGTAAATAAGTCTACTCTGTATGTGAAGAAGCCCGGCAGGCACACTTTGCAGATACGCTGTGGTGACCCGGGCGTCGTTATTCAAAAGATCGTCATTGACTTGGGAGGGCTGAAGCGTTCCTATCTCGGTCCTCAGAGTACAATCTGTAATTAGTCTTGTTTCTGATTCATAGGGGAGCCGGATGGTTTGGCCATCGGCTCCTCTTTCTTTTGAGGAGTTCCCAATACAGGCATTCCGTTCTGATCCCAGTCTATCTTCTGTAAGCGGGGAGAGCGGGAGTCGGATGCGCCCGGAGCATCATTCGGTATTTGGCGGGCATGATAGAGCATGTACCATTCTTTTCCGTCCGGTGAAGGCGTGAAGGATATCCCACCGGGGCCGTATACATCGTTTTCAGGTTCTTGCTGTAATACCGGAACCGGAGATTTCTTCCAGGATGCAGAATCAAGTAAGTTGGCTTTTGCATCTGCTGTCAGCAGTCCTACACAGTAGTAAGGAGTCCAACTGCCACTGGCGGAGTAGAAGATGTATAACTTGTCTTTATTCTTCGATTCAAAATATTGAGGTGCCTCGTTTACATGTATCGGATAAGCTGTTTTACTGCCATCCGGATTCACCCATTGGCATTCCCATTCGTATTCCGGTTTGGAGATTAGTACTCTGTCGGAGGATAGTGTCCATGGATTCTCCATGGTGGCAATGTAGATGCATTGTGTTTCGCTGTCAATTCGGCGCTTTTGCCATCCGCACCATATCATATAGCGTTGTCCGTCGTGTTCAAAAGTGCTGGCATGAATCGCCCAGTTGTTGCCTTTGTCCGTCTGTATGCGTCCTTTCATCACGAAGGCTCCTTCCATAGGATTGGCAGCCTCATTCTCGACAACGTAGATCTGGTGATTGTCCATATTGCCGTCGTCAGCGGCGAAATAGATGTACCATTTATTGTCTATCCGATGGATTTCGGGTGCCCAGAGATGATAAGAGTTGCTGGGATCATTGGGTATCCATACCTCTTTCTGAGTAGCATGTGAGAGGTCGGTTATGTCATTGGTTTCCCAAAGTATAATCTTGTTTTCTGAGCCTTGTGTATAATAATATTTCCCTTCATGATAAATGGCCCATGGTTCAGCTCCGTATTCAAGCAGCGGATTCGTGTAGGTGTTTTCGGTGGGTACGGTTTCTTTGTCTGTTGCAGCCTTCTTATGCCGGCAAGATGCACAGATCAATAGGATTACGGATAATAAAAACAGTTTGCTTCTCATGGTACTTTTTCATTGATAACGATAATGCAAAGTAAGCACAAAATATTGATAATTCATGCAAATTAAGGCAGATTGGTCAGATTTTGTTGTTAAATGAGCTATAATTTCTAAAACCTTTCCCTGTTTTTTCTCATCTTTGCGAAGTGAACTTTTAAATAGATAATATATGAAACTTAGACATCTCTTTCTTTTCTGTGTAATTTGCTGTTCTGTATCTATATTTGCCCAAAACAAAAGTAAGCTTCCTAAAACGAGTGGTAATCCTATCTTCGAAGGTTGGTACGCCGATCCGGAGGGAATTGTATTTGGAGACGAATACTGGATTTATCCTACTTATTCTGCTCCTTATGATGACCAGATATTCATGGATGCTTTTTCATCAAAAGATCTGGTGAACTGGACCAAACATCCGAGAGTCCTCTCAAAAGAAAATATCAGCTGGCTCAGACGTGCCTTGTGGGCTCCCGCAGTTATCCATGCGAATGATAAATATTATTTCTTTTTCGGTGCCAATGATATCCAGAATAATAATGAATTAGGCGGAATAGGTGTTGCTGTAGCCGACAATCCCGCAGGACCTTTTAAGGATGCACTGGGAAAACCGCTGATTGATAAAATTGTGAATGGTGCCCAACCGATCGACCAGTTTGTGTTCAAGGATGATGATGGCCAATATTATATGTATTATGGTGGCTGGGGCCATTGTAATATGGTGAAGATGGCTCCGGATTTGTTGAGTATCGTGCCTTTTGAGGATGGTACCATCTATAAGGAAGTGACTCCGGAAAACTACGTAGAAGGTCCGTTTATGTTGAAGCGCAAGGGAAAATATTATTTTATGTGGTCGGAAGGTGGCTGGGGAGGTCCGGACTACCGTGTGGCTTATGCCATTGCGGATTCTCCTTTCGGACCGTTTAAAAGAATCGGTACAATCTTGCAACAGGATGCCAACGTGGCGACAGCTGCCGGTCATCATTCGGTAGTCAAAGGTGCGGGAGAGGATGAATGGTATATAATTTATCACCGTCGTCCATTGGGAGAAACCGCAGCGAATAGTCGTGCGACTTGCATCGATCGTATGTATTTTGACAAGGAAGGCAAGATTGAGCCCATCAGAATGACTTTTGAAGGAGTAGGAGCCAGTCCGTTGTCATGGGATGATTCTGAAAACAAGTCCAAACGGGGTACATACAGCAATCCGGTGATTAATTACAGTTTGCCGGACCCTAGCATTATTGAAGGAGAAGATGGATATTTCTATTTGTATGCGACTGAAAATATAAAAAACTTGCCAATACACCGTTCTAAAGACTTGGTTCATTGGAATTTTGTAGGTACTGCCTTTACAGATAAAACCCGTCCTGCTTTCGAACCTAAAGGAGGACTCTGGGCGCCGGACATTAATAAGATTGGAGATAAATATGTCATGTATTACTCTATGTCTACATGGGGAGGCGAATGGACGTGTGGTATAGGTATTGCCACTGCCGATAAACCGGAAGGTCCGTTTACCGATCTGGGTAAATTATTCCGGAGTAATGAAATCAAGATCCAGAACTGTATCGACCCTTTTTATATCGAAGACAATGGAAAGAAATACCTTTTCTGGGGTAGCTTTCATGGAATCTATGGTACGGAACTGACAGAAGATGGTCTCTCTTTGAAGAAAGACGCGCCGATTGTGCAGATTGCCGGTGATGCCTATGAAGGTACTTATATTCATAAACGGGACGGTTATTATTATTTGTTTGCCTCTATCGGTCGTTGCTGTGAAGGCTTGAAGAGTACATATACCACCGTAGTGGGACGTTCGAAGAATCTGTTCGGACCCTATGTGGATAAGAAAGGTCTCTCCATGTCAGATAATCATCATGAGATCTTGATTCAGAAAAACAAGGAATTCGTCGGTCCCGGTCATAATTCGGAACTGGTGACAGATAAAAAAGGGAACGATTGGATGTTCTATCATGCGGTAAGTGTTGCTAATCCGGAAGGACGTGTATTGATGATGGACCGGGTTCAATGGAAAGGTGGCTGGCCGTTTGTCAAAGGCACTTCTCCTTCGTTGAAAGCTGCCGCTCCGAAATTCTGAAAATGATTAAATAAGTATACGCTGAAGAATAGTGGATTCCCCTTAGTCAGGAAACTGATTAAGGGGAATTTTGTATCTGTGTTTATGATGGCATGGATTCAAAGGCTGTTTTGGTCTGTATTTGTTCTTTATTGAATAGAGATTTTTGTTCTTTTCCGTCTATTTCTGCAATCTTTGTAACTGGAAAAATACTAAAACTTATCAACTATCATGAAAAGCAAAATTCTTTTGGCGGTAACTTTACTGCTGGCGATATCAACTACTACTGTATGGGCGGCTGATAGCTCAGAAAAAACGAACCAGAAGACAGGAGCCTATACCAATGAAGATGTGTGGGCGGCATACGAAGGATTTAACAACACACTACTTGATCCTGATAAATATATCTATAAAACGACTTCGGCCTATGAACATGCGGTAGACCGTGGGCACGGCGCAGCTGCTATCTGGTGCCAGCCTATTTACTGGGATATGTCAATGAACGCTTACAAACTGGCCAAGGCCCAAAAAGACAAAAAGAAAAGAGCCTATTACAAAGAACTCTGCGAGAAGATATTCGCAGGAAATAAAGCTCAGTATTGTCAGTTCGATTTCGATAATAATAATGAAAACACCGGATGGTTTATCTACGATGATATCATGTGGTGGACCATTTCTCTGGCACGTGCATACGAGCTGTTTGGTGTAGACGAATATCTGAAACTGTCGGAAGAGAGCTTCAGCCGTGTATGGTACGGTTCTAAGAAGGTAGGCGATACCGGATCATACGACGAAGAAAACGGAGGAATGTTCTGGCAATGGCAACCGATTCATAATCCCAAACCGAACAGACCGGGTGATGGAAAGATGGCTTGCATCAATTTCCCTACAGTGGTAGCAGCCCTTACACTTTACAATAATGTTCCGAAGAAAAGAAAAGAACCGACTGAGGAGTCACCTAAGTATCAGACAAGAGAGCAATATTTGGCTAAAGGAAAGGAGATTTATGAATGGGGAGTAGAGAATCTGTTGGATAAGAAAACAGGACGAATAGCTGACAGCCGTCATGGCAACAGTACTCCTGCGTGGAAAGCGCATGTATATAATCAAGCCACCTTTATCGGCTCTTCCGTATTGCTCTATAAGGCAACCGGGGAAAAACGTTATCTGGATAACGCTATTCTGGCAGCGGATTATACGGTCAATGAAATGTCTGCCAAACATGGCTTGCTGCCTTTTGAAAGTGGAATTGAACAAGGTATCTATACAGCGATTTTTGCGGAATACATAGCTATGCTGGTATACGACTGCGGACAAACGCAATATATCCCGTTCCTGAAACGTAATATCGAAGCCGGCTGGGCAAACAGAGATAAGACACGGGATGTATGTGGCGGAGAATATGAGAAAGTATTGCCGGCAGGTGCTGAGATAGACAGCTATTCAGCTTCCGGCATACCGGCATTGATGCTCTTGTTCCCTGCAGATAAATAATCCGGCAGGAAGCGGTAACCGGCCAGATATGGAAATGAAAATACACCAGAATATCATGAACAATAAACATCTGCTGATTGCTCTTGGCTTGCTTTTAGCCTGCAATCATGCTACTTATGCACAAAAAGGAAAAAGCAAAGAAGCTAAGACCACGTTTCAGACCGCTGAACCCTGGAAACCCGAAACAGACGTACGCGCCGATGCCACTATGGTATATGGCACGCTGGATAAGCCCGGAGTGACTTTTGAACAACGCATTCAGTCATGGAGAGATAAAGGGTATCTGACGGAGTTTATGACCGGAGTTGCCTGGGGCGACTATAAGGACTATTTTCTGGGAAAGTGGGACGGAGTAGACGGGCATCTGAAAGAAGGACAGCGCGACCGCAATGGAAATGAGATCGCTCACGGCCATCTGATTCCCTATATCGTACCCACCGAGAGTTTTATCCGCTATATGCAGGAAACACAAATCAAACGAGTCATTGATGCCGGAATCACCTCCATCTATCTGGAGGAACCGGAGTTCTGGATGCGTGGCGGATACAGCGAAGCTTTCCAATCCGAATGGCAGAAATATTATAATTTCCCCTGGAGACCTCAGCACGAATCTCCTGAGAATACCTATCTTTCCAACAAACTGAAATATCATCTGTATTATAATGCGCTGGACAAGATTTTCACCTATGCAAAAGAGTACGGAAAGTCGAAAGGACTGGATATCAAGTGTTATGTGCCGACTCATTCTTTGATTAACTATACGTCCTGGCAGATTGTAAGTCCGGAAGCCAGCCTGGCTTCATTGGATTGCGTAGATGGCTATATCGCACAGGTGTGGACCGGAACTGCCCGTGAACCGAATTACTATAACGGCGTACAGAAAGAACGTGTATTCGAGAATGCATTTTTGGAATATGGATGTATGAAGTCGATGACTGCGCCGCTGAACCGGAAAATGTATTTCCTGACTGACCCCATTGAAGACCGTGCAAAAGACTGGCTGGACTATAAAATTAATTATCAGGCAACCTTCGCTGCACAGTTAATGTATCCCATGGTAGATACTTATGAAGTAATGCCTTGGCCGGACCGTATTTATCAGGGACTGTACCGGATAGCGGGAACGGATCAGAAAGAGCGTATTCCCCGATCTTACTCTACCCAGATGCAGACAATGGTGAATACACTGAATGATATCCGTACTTCTGATAAAAAGATCACAGGTACGCATGGCATCGGTGTACTGATGGCAAACTCACTGATGTTCCAGCGCTTCCCGAACCATAACGGATATGACGACCCGCAGTTTTCCAGCTTCTACGGACAAACTTTGCCTCTGTTGAAACGCGGTATTCCGGTAGAATTGGTACACATGGAAAATACTCCTTTTAAAGAAACCTTCAAAGGGCTTCACATACTTGTCATGTCTTATTCAAATATGAAACCGATGGAGCCGGAATATCACAACTATCTGGCTGATTGGGTGAAGAAAGGCGGAGTACTTATCTATTGCGGAGAAGATGTCGACCCTTATCAAACAGTATTGGAATGGTGGAATACAGAAGGGAATGAATATAAAGCCCCTTCGGAACACCTGTTCGAGCAGATGAATCTGTCCCGTAATCCGGGTGAAGGGACTTACCATTATGGTAAAGGAACAGTGATCGTTATGCGTGAAGACCCGAAACATTTTGTGTTGAAAGCCGGAAACGATCAGAAGTATTTTGAAGCGATCGCATCCGCTTACCGGAAAAAGCTTGGTAAAGCAATTGAGACTAAAAATAACTTCATTGTAGAACGTGGACCGTATACCATTGCTGCCGTCATGGACGAAAGCGTTTCTGAAGAGCCTCTGACTTTATCCGGATTATATATCGACCTGTTCGATAAAGACCTGCCTGTACTGACATCCAAACAGATTCAGCCGGGCGAACAAGGGTATCTTTATGATCTGAACAAGGTGTCCGGCAAAGTAAAGGCCAAAGTGCTTTGCGGAGCCTCTCGTATCTATGATGAGAAAGTGGGAAAACGGAGCTACTCTTTTGTAGCCAAAAGTCCGATAAACACGACTAACGTATCAAGAGTACTCTTGCCTTGTAAACCGGAGAAAGTACAGGTAAACGGGAAAGAGGAACAGCCGGAGTGGGATGAATCCTCAAAAACTCTTCTGTTGAGTTTCGAGAATGATCCGGCTGGTGTGAATGTGTCAATAGTATGGTAAATAGATAAAATAAAACAGGTAATTAAATTATGAAACAACAACTGATGACGCTGTTGCTGGGAGCAGCCTCTGTATTATGTAGCTGTGAGACCCAGATGGAACAGCATGTGAAGAGCGAGTTGCGTGCTCCGGCTTATCCACTGGTGAGCATAGACCCGTATACCAGTGCCTGGTCTTTCACGGATAACTTATATGATGGTTCGGTAAAGCATTGGAGCGGTAAAGATTTCCCTTTGATAGGGGTGGCTAAAGTCGACGGACAGACTTACCGCTTTATGGGAACAGAAGAACTGGAACTGAGACCTTTGGTCAAAACCTCCGAACAAGGTGACTGGACAGGAAAATATACAACTCAGAAACCTGCCGACGGATGGCAGAATATCGGCTTCAATGATGCTGCCTGGAAAGAAGGTCAGGGTGCCTTCGGAACAATGGAGAATGAACATGTAGCCAAAACACAGTGGGGAGAAGAATTTATCTGGGTACGCCGCACGGCTGATATTCAGGAAGACCTGACTGGTAAGAACATATATCTGGAATATTCTCATGATGATGATGTGATTATTTACATCAATGGCATCAAGGTGGTAGATACAGGAAACGCTTGTAAGAAACATGTACAGGTGAAACTGTCAGAAGAAGTGGTTGCTTCTTTGAAACAGGGAGAAAATCTGATTGCCGCTTATTGCCACAATCGCGGAGCGAACGGATTGCTGGATTTTGGTTTGTTGATTGAACTTGACAACAACCGTTATTTCGAGCAGACCGCCCAGCAGACTTCTGTAGATGTACAACCCATGCAGACTTATTATAACTTCACTTGTGGCCCGGTAGATCTGAATCTGAAATTTACAGCTCCTCTGTTTATGGATAATCTGGACTTGATGTCACGTCCTGTCAACTATATCTCGTATGAAGTTACTGCTAATGATGGACAGGCGCATCAGGTCGAACTCTACTTCGAAGTTGCTCCTCAATGGGCGCTCGACCTGCCTCATCAGGAATCCGTAGCCGACAGCTTTACCG
This sequence comes from Bacteroides sp. HMSC067B03, assembly GCF_001811315.1. Lineage (NCBI taxonomy): Bacteria > Pseudomonadati > Bacteroidota > Bacteroidia > Bacteroidales > Bacteroidaceae > Bacteroides > Bacteroides sp. HMSC067B03. The sequence continues at coordinate 41,151 of NZ_KV804335.1, forward strand.
ATGGTGACCTGTTGTTCCTGCGTACCGGAAGTCGCAATCAGGATATTCTGAAGAAGAAAGGTGACGATGTCCGTATCGACTGGGGACATTTCTATCTTGCTGCTGAAAAAGAAAACAGTACCTATGCTATCGGTGATGGAAAGAAACTTCGCAAGAGCTTTATGGAGAACAAGCTGGAAGCTCCAGCTACCAACGGTTATGACAAACTTGCTTTGGTACGCTCGCTGGGTGAAACGAAAAAATCGAATGGACACCTGTTGATTGGTTATGACGATATCTACTCTATCCAATACTTTGGTGAAAACCTCCGTCCTTACTGGAATCGTACGGGTAGCGAGACAATCGTGTCACAATTCCAGAAAGCAGAACAGGAATACAAAACTCAAATGAAGAATTGTGCTGCTTTTGATAACAAACTGATGGCAGAGGCAGAAGCTGCCGGCGGACGTAAGTATGCCGAACTTTGTGCGCTGGCCTATCGTCAGGCATTGGCTGCTCATAAGCTGGTACAGGCTCCGAACGGCGACCTGGTATTCCTTTCTAAAGAAAACTTCAGTAACGGTTCTATCGGTACAGTCGACCTGACCTACCCGGGAGCTCCGCTGCTCTTGCTCTATAACCCGGAACTGGTAAAAGCTACCATGAACCATATCTTCTACTACAGCGAAAGCGGAAAATGGGACAAACCGTTTGCTGCTCATGATATAGGTACTTATCCGTTGGCAAACGGCCAGACTTACGGCGGCGATATGCCAATCGAAGAATCGGGTAATATGGTTGTATTGGCTGGAGTGATTGCTGCTGTAGAAGGAAATGCCGACTACGCGCAGAAACATTGGGAAACGCTGACTACCTGGACAGATTACCTGGTAGAATACGGTCTCGATCCGGAAAACCAACTTTGTACCGATGACTTTGCCGGACACTTTGCTCACAATGCCAACCTTTCTATCAAGGCTATCATGGGTATTGCTTCTTATGGCTATCTGGCAGATATGTTAGGCAAGAAAGAAGTAGCCGAGAAATACACTCGGAAAGCGAAGGAAATGGCTGCCGAATGGGTGAAAATGGCAGATGACGGTGACCATTACCGTCTGACATTTGACAAGCCGGGAACTTGGAGCCAGAAGTATAACCTGGTGTGGGACAAGCTGATGAATTTGCAGATTTTCCCGGAAAAAGTTGCTGAGACAGAAATTGCTTATTATCTTACGAAGCAAAATAAATATGGCCTTCCGTTGGATAACCGTGAGACTTATACCAAGACCGACTGGATTATGTGGACTGCTACTATGGCACCGGATAAAGCTACTTTCGAGAAGTTTATCGAACCGGTATATCTGTTTATGAACGAGACAACGACCCGCGTTCCGATGTCCGACTGGATATTTACGGATAATCCGATTCAGAGAGGTTTCCAGGCGCGTTCCGTAGTTGGCGGCTATTTTATAAAGATGCTTGAAAATAAACTAACTAAATAAAACAAGAACACCATGAAAAAACTCGCTCTATTAGCTTTTACTTTATTGAGTGCGTGGAATATGGATGCTAAAACGATTACCGGACCGGTGGACTATGTCAGTCCACTGGTAGGTACTCAGTCTAAGCACGCCTTATCTACGGGAAACACTTATCCCGCTATCGCCCTTCCCTGGGGGATGAACTTCTGGGTTCCTCAAACCGGTAAGATGGGAGACGGATGGACCTATACGTACGATGCTGATAAAATCAGAGGATTTAAACAGACACACCAGCCCAGCCCCTGGATTAATGACTATGGTCAGTTTGCCATCATGCCGATAACCGGCAAGGTGGTCTTTGATCAGGATCAGCGTGCCAGCTGGTTCTCTCATAAGGCTGAGACGGCTACTCCGTATTACTATAAAGTATACCTTGCCGATCATGATGTTGTCACTGAGATAGCTCCTACAGAGAGAGCTGCCGCTTTCCGTTTTACATTTCCCGATAATGATTCTTATGTCGTTGTAGATGCTTTTGATAACGGTTCGTTTGTAAAAGTCATTCCTTCGGAAAATAAGATAATCGGCTACACAACGAAGAATAGCGGCGGAGTTCCGGAAAACTTTAAGAACTATTTTGTTCTGCAATTCGACAAGCCGTTTACTTATACGGCAGCCGTTGCCAATGGCAATATCGATACAAATAAGCTGGAAGCAAAAGACAAGCATGCCGGTGCAGTGATTGGTTTCAAAACCAACAAAGGCGAACAGGTGAATGTACGTGTAGCTTCTTCTTTCATCAGCCCCGAACAAGCGGAACTGAATCTGAAAGAACTGGGCAGCGGTAATGTAGACCAGATTGCAGCCCAAGGACGTAAAGTGTGGAATGATGTTTTGGGACGCATCGAAGTGGAAGATGACGATATCGACCATTTGCGTACTTTCTACTCCTGCCTGTATCGTTCGGTACTTTTCCCCAGAAGCTTCTACGAAATAGATGCGAAAGGTGATATCGTTCATTACAGCCCTTATAATGGCGAAGTACTTCCCGGTTATATGTTTACCGACACCGGTTTCTGGGATACTTTCCGTTGCCTTTTCCCTTTCCTGAACCTGATGTATCCGTCTATGAACACGAAGATGCAGGAAGGACTGGTCAATACCTACAAGGAAAGCGGCTTCCTGCCTGAGTGGGCAAGTCCGGGACACAGAGGCTGTATGGTGGGTAATAATTCGGCTTCCGTAGTTGCCGATGCTTATCTGAAAGGTCTGAAAGGATATGATATCGAAACGTTGTGGGAAGCTGTGAAGCACGGAGCTAACGCAGTACATCCGCAAGTGTCTTCTACCGGACGTCTCGGATATGACTATTACAATAAACTGGGCTATGTTCCTTATAACGTAGGTATCAATGAGAATGCAGCCCGTACGCTGGAGTACGCTTACAATGACTGGTGTATCTATCAGCTGGGTAAAGCTTTGAACAAGCCTAAAAAGGAAATAGAGATCTTCGCCAAGCGTGCCATGAACTATAAGAATCTGTATGATCCCGAACATAAACTGATGCGTGGCAAGAATGAAGATGGTAAGTTCCAGTCTCCGTTCAATCCGTTGAAGTGGGGCGATGCTTTCACAGAAGGAAACAGCTGGCATTACACTTGGTCTGTCTTCCACGATCCTCAGGGACTGATTGATCTGATGGGCGGAAAAGACGGCTTCAACCAGATGATGGATTCTGTATTTATCCTGCCTCCTGTCTTTGACGACAGCTATTATGGCGGTGTGATTCATGAAATCCGTGAAATGCAGATTATGAATATGGGTAACTATGCACATGGCAACCAGCCTATCCAGCACATGTTGTATATGTACAACTACTCCGGCCAGCCGTGGAAAGCACAGCACTGGATTCGTGAGGTGATGGATAAACTGTATACTCCTGCTCCTGACGGTTACTGTGGTGATGAAGACAACGGTCAGACTTCTGCCTGGTATGTGTTCTCTTCCATGGGCTTCTATCCGGTATGTCCGGGTACGGATGAGTATATCCTCGGTACTCCTTACTTCAAGCAGATGAAGCTGCATCTGGAGAATGGAAAGACAATAACCATTTCAGCTCCTGAAAACGGAGACGACAAACGTTATATATCTTCCATGACTCTGAACGGTAAAGAACATACGAAGAACTACCTGACTCATGAGGAACTGATGAATGGCGCTTCCATCACTTTCAAGATGGCTGCCCAACCGAATGAACAGCGTGGTACAAAAGAGGCTGATCTCCCTTATTCTTTCTCCAACGAATTTAAAAAGAAAAAGTAATTTATGAAGAAGCAAGTAAAATATATCAGTGCAGGTATGCTGGCAGGCATGCTCCTTTGCGGTGGCCAGATGCAGGCTGCAAATACGATGTCCGAAATGTATGTATGTGTGACGGATGCTATTCAGAAAGACAACCGTCCGGAAGTTTCCAAGCGTCTTTTCCGTTCGAATGCGGTAGAGAAAGAAATCCTCCGCGTGCAGAAACTTCTGAAAAACGAGAAACTGGCGTGGATGTTCACCAACTGTTTCCCCAATACCATTGATACTACGGTACATTTCCGCAAAGGCGAAGACGGAAAACCGGATACATTTGTTTACACCGGAGATATCCATGCGATGTGGCTTCGTGACTCGGGCGCACAGGTATGGCCGTATGTTCAGCTGGCAAACTCTGATCCGGAACTGAAAGAGATGCTGGCAGGGGTGATCCTTCGTCAGTTCAAATGTATCAATATCGACCCTTATGCCAATGCGTTTAATGATGGTGCCGTTGAAGACAATCACTGGATGAGCGACCTGACTGATATGAAACCGGAACTGCACGAACGTAAATGGGAAATCGATTCACTTTGCTACCCGTTGCGTCTGGCTTATCACTATTGGAAAACAACCGGAGATGCCAGCATCTTCTCAGAAGAATGGATTCAGGCTATCACTAATGTACTGAAAACATTTAAGGAACAACAACGCAAAGACGGAGTGGGTCCGTATAAGTTCCAGCGTAAGACAGAACGCGCGTTGGATACCTTGAATAATGACGGACTTGGAGCACCGGTAAAACCTGTCGGACTGATCGTGTCCTGCTTCCGTCCTTCGGATGATGCAACGACTCTTCAATATCTGGTACCTTCCAATTTCTTTGCCGTATCTTCATTGCGCAAAGCTGCTGAAATCCTTGAAAAGGTGAATAAGAAGACTACTTTGGCTAAGGAATGTAAAGACCTGGCACAGGAAGTAGAGACAGCATTGAAGAAATATGCGGTATACAATCACCCTAAATACGGTAAGATTTATGCATTCGAGGTAGACGGTTTCGGCAATCACTTCCTGATGGACGATGCCAATGTGCCGAGTCTGCTTGCGATGCCTTATCTGGGCGATGTGAATGTGAATGATCCTATTTATCAGAATACCCGTAAGTTCGTGTGGAGCGAGGACAATCCTTACTTCTTCAAGGGCAAGGCAGGCGAAGGTATTGGCGGACCGCATATCGGTTATAATATGGTATGGCCGATGAGTATCATGATGAAAGCTTTCACCAGCAAGGATGATGCGGAAATCAAAACTTGTATCAAAATGCTGATGGATACGGATGCAGGAACAGGCTTTATGCACGAATCTTTCCACAAAGACGATCCGAAGAATTTCACCCGTGCGTGGTTTGCCTGGCAGAATACGCTTTTCGGCGAACTGATTCTTAAATTGGTCAATGAAGGTAAAGTAGATTTGCTGAATAGTATAAAGTAGAAAACAAGGTAGGTACAGATTACACGGATTACGCGGATTTTTATCTGGTATAGAGTCTTAAACCGTGTTATCCGTGTAATCCGTGCCTGAAAAAAGTAATAATATGAAAAAGTTATGTGTATGGGCAGTTGCCGCCCTGTTAATGGCAGCTTGTACACCGAAAGCCGAGAAAGCAACGGATTCCGGTTTATTGCAAAGTAACTTCCAGATGGAAGTAAATGGAAAGAAAACTGATTTGTATACCTTGCGCAACAAGAACAACATGGAAGTTTGCATTACGAACTTCGGTGGCCGTATTGTTTCTGTGATGGTACCCGACAAAGACGGACAGATGCGTGATGTAGTGCTCGGCTTCGATTCTATTCAGGATTATGTCAGCAAGCCTTCGGACTTTGGAGCAAGCATCGGTCGTTATGCCAACCGTATCAATCAAGGTAAATTCACATTGGACGGTACAGAGTATCAGTTGCCTCAGAATAATTACGGTCATTGTCTGCATGGCGGTCCGCAAGGATTCCAATACCGGGTGTTTGATGCAGTACAGCCCAATCCGCAAGAACTGGAATTGACTTATGTGGCAGAAGATGGTGAAGAAGGTTTCCCGGGCAATATCACTTGTAAGGTGCTGATGAAACTGACGGACGATAACGCTATCGACATCCGCTACGAAGCGGAAACCGACAAGCCGACTATTGTGAACATGACCAACCACTCTTATTTCAACCTTGATGGAGATGCAGCCCGCAATGAGGCACATCTGCTGACAATTGATGCAGACTACTATACTCCGGTAGACAGCACCTTCATGACTACCGGCGAAATAGCTCCGGTTGAAGGAACTCCGATGGACTTCCGTACTCCGACTCCGGTAGGTGCACGCATCAATGACTACGATTTCGTACAGTTGAAGAATGGTAATGGTTACGACCATAACTGGGTATTGAATACCAAGGGCGACGTTACCCGTAAATGTGCTACTCTCGAATCACCGCTGACAGGTATCGTGCTCGATGTATATACCAACGAGCCTGGTATCCAGGTATATGCAGGAAACTTCCTCGATGGTTCACTGACCGGAAAGAAAGGTATTACTTACAACCAGCGTGCTTCCGTATGTCTCGAAACTCAGAAATATCCGGATACTCCGAACAAGCCGGAATGGCCTTCGGCAGTACTTCGTCCGGGCGAGAAATATATGAGCCAGTGTATCTTTAAGTTCTCTGTAAACAAGAATTAAAAGATCATTTCTTTATTATTTCAAAGTGAATCGCCGGTGAAGATTGCTTCTCCTGCGGTTCACTTGAGTTTTTTTATCCAAAAGGAGAACACTATGAAAAATAGCACAATCAGACGGTACACCTTTCTTTTACTGACCTTATGTACTGTTGCGTCAGTTGCGCAAAATACAAAGTATGTCAACCTGTTTATCGGTACTTCCGGTGATAACGGGCAGGTAGCTCCGGGTGCTGCTGCTCCTTTCGGAATGGTTTGTGTGTGTCCGGATAACGATCCGCGCAGCCATGCCGGTTATGATTACGCCGTGACTAAGGTCTCCGGTATCTCTGTCAACCGCCTTTCCGGAGTGGGATGTAGCGGAGGGGGAGGAAATCTGCGCATTCGTCCGGTAGCTCCTTCACAGGAGTTGCATATGAAGAAGAATCGCGAGAAAGCAACTCCCGGTTATTATTCGACAGCCTTTACCAATGGCATCAAGACAGAGCTGACTGCGACTCATGCGATGGCGGTGGAACGTTATAAGTTTCCCCGAAGCATTTCCGCTGCTCTTTGGGTGGACTTCGCCTCTACGTTTGAAGACGTGGCTACCTGTCAGTATAAACGTGTATCGGATACCTGCATTGAAGGCTATGTACAGGCAAAGAATGTCTGCGGACATGGACGCTACAAACTTTATTTCTCCTTAAACACCGACCAGCCTTTCCAACTGGAGGAACAGAAAGAGACGACTGCCTGCCTTACTTTTGGCAAGAAGGTACGTGCGGTGGAAGTACGTATCGGACTTTCCGCACTCAGCTCCGAATTGGCTAGCTGGGAATGTGCCCGCTGGGAAAAGATGGACTTTGCCGAACTGAAATCACAGACCGGCAACCAATGGGAGAAACAACTTTCCGCCATCGACGTGAAAGGCGGAAAGAAAGACGATAAGGTAATCTTCTATACATCACTCTACCGTGCTTATCTGAGTCCGGCTGATGTGAGTTCTCCCGATGGAGCTTATCTGGGTACGGATGGGAAAGTATATATCTCAGAAGATTTCCGCTATTACAGCAACTGGTCGTTATGGGATACCTTCCGCACTAAATTTCCTCTGTTGGTGCTGACCGAACCTGCGAGAATGCGGGATATGGCAACCTCTCTGATTCATCTGTATGCAACGGGAAAGAAAGACTGGTCCACCGGATTCGAATCCACCCCGACAGTGCGCACCGAACATGCTGTGATTCTCTTGCTGGATGCCTACCGGAAAGGAATCACAACCCTTGATTTCCGCAAAGGCTATGCAGGTATGAAGGAGGAAATGGAACGGCTGCCCATGCGTTCGCCCGATCAGAAGATGGAATCGGCTTATGATTTATGGGCCATGGCTCAGATCGCCGAAATCATCGGTGAAAAGGCAGATTCTGAACAATATAGACAACGCTCGGTCTCTCTCTTCGAGGAAACCTGGAAGAAGGAATTTATGAATGTCACTCCTGCTTTTGAAGTGATGAAGAATAACGGACTCTATCAGGGAACCCGCTGGCAATACAGATGGGCAGCTCCGCAATACATCGATAAAATGATAGAGTGGGTGGGACAAGACTCTCTCCGTTCGCAGCTCACCTATTTCTTCGATCATCACCTCTATAATCAGGGAAACGAACCGGATATTCATGTCCCTTATCTGTTCAACCGGCTAGGAGCACCGGAGAAGACCCAACAGATAGTGCGAAGCCTGATGACTGAGCCGATGATCCATAAATATGGAGGAAACTCGGAATTTAAGACTCCTTATCTGGGCAAAGCATTCAAAAACGATCCGGAAGGGTATAGCCCCGAAATGGATGAAGACGACGGTACGATGAGTGCCTGGTACGTGTTTGGTGCAATGGGCTTCTACCCTCTGCTTGTGGGAGACGAATACTATGATCTGACCTCTCCGCTTTTTGATAGGGTACTGTTGCGGTTGGCGAATGAGAATACACTTACCATTCAGACAGAAGGACGAAAAAAGAAAGACGCACCGATCAAAAGTATCCATTTCAACGGAAAAAAGATTGATGACTACCGTATATCTCACAATGAACTGATAAAAGGCGGAGAGTTGATTTTTAATTATAAATAAACCGAATTTAAATAAGGCTGACTCTTTAGTCAGCCCCAAAAAATATTCAAAATGAAACAGAAACGATCTTTTAAAATAGGAGTTGCGGGTACGCTGCTGACTGTCGGTTTGCTGACAGCTGCTTTTACCACACGTACTGCTAATGAATCTGTAAGGGTGGTAGACCGTCCCGATACACAGTCGACTAACGCGAATTACGTGAGCTATCGGGCTCCGCTTCGTCCGTTGAATTTTATTAAGTTGCCTGTTGGCAGCATTCAGCCGGAAGGTTGGGTAAAGAAGTATCTCGAACTGCAGCGTGAAGGTCTGACCGGACATCTGGGTGAGATCAGTGCCTGGCTGGAGAAAGACAATAATGCCTGGCTGACGACCGGCGGCGATCATGGTTGGGAAGAAGTCCCTTACTGGCTGAAAGGTTACGGCAATCTTGCCTATATACTGAATGATCCGAAGATGATTGCGGAAACAAAAACATGGATTGAAGGTGTATTTGCCAGTTGCCAGCCCGACGGTTACTTCGGCCCCATCAACGAACGGAACGGTAAACGTGAATTGTGGGCACAAATGATCATGCTCTGGTGTCTGCAATCTTATTACGAATATTCTCAGGACCAACGGGTTATTGACCTGATGACGAACTATTTCAAATGGCAGATGACTGTTCCCGACGATAAGCTTCTGGAAGATTACTGGGAAAACAGCCGTGGCGGTGACAACATCATCAGTATCTACTGGCTGTATAATCATACCGGAGATGCCTTCCTGCTGGAACTTGCCGAGAAGATTCACCGTAATACAGCCGACTGGACAAAGTCAACTTCCCTGCCTAACTGGCACAATGTGAACATCGCCCAGTGTTTCCGCGAACCTGCCACTTATTATATGCAGACCGGAGATTCCGCTATGCTCAAAGCATCTTATAACGTACATCATTTGATCCGTCGTACCTTCGGTCAGGTGCCGGGCGGTATGTTCGGTGCGGACGAGAATGCCCGTCTGGGATATATCGATCCCCGTCAGGGAGTGGAAACCTGCGGACTGGTGGAACAGATGGCTTCTGATGAAATCATGCTTTGCATGACAGGCGACCCGATGTGGGCTGAACATTGTGAAGAAGTGGCTTTCAACTCTTATCCTGCTGCCGTAATGCCCGACTTCAAGGCTTTGCGTTACATCACTTGTCCGAACCATACAGTCAGTGACTCAAAGAATCATCATCCGGGCATTGACAACCGTGGTCCGTTCCTTTCCATGAATCCGTTCAGCAGCCGCTGCTGCCAGCATAACCATGCGCAAGGCTGGCCTTACTTCTCAGAACATCTGGTATTGGCAACTCCCGACAACGGTATTGCCGCTGCCATCTATGCTGCCTGTAAAGCTACGGTGAAAGTTGGCAATGGAAAAGAAATCGTTCTTCATGAAGAGACTAACTATCCTTTCGAGGAAAGTATCAAATTTACCGTTTCTACCGGTGAAAAGGTCAATTTTCCGTTCTATCTCCGCATTCCTTCATGGACTGAGGGAGCCGAAGTGCGTGTAAACGGAAAGAAGATCAGCGCGAAACCTGTATCGGGCAAATACTTGTGCATCGAACGCGAATGGGCGGATGGTGACAAAGTGGAGATGACCCTTCCGATGTCTCTGTCCATGCGTACCTGGCAAGTGAATAAGAACAGTGTAAGTGTGGATTATGGTCCGTTGACATTGTCTCTTAAGATTGACGAGAAATATGTAGAAAAAGACAGTCGGGAAACAGCTATCGGTGACTCCAAATGGCAGAAAGGTGCCGACCCGAAGAAATGGCCTACTACTGAAATTTATGCAAATAGCCCCTGGAACTATTCATTGGTATTGGATAAGAAAGAACCTTTGAAAAACTTCAAGGTGGTTCGTAAGTCCTGGCCTGCTGATAACTTCCCGTTCACAGTAGCCAATGTACCTTTGGAAGTGAAAGCTACCGGTCGGATTATTCCCGAATGGCAGATCGACGAGACAGGACTTTGTGGCGTATTGCCCGAAGAAGATGCGGTGAAAGGCGCTAAAGAAGAGATTACATTGATTCCGATGGGAGCGGCCCGGTTGAGAATATCGGCTTTCCCGAATACTAAGGAGTAAACAGATCCTTATCATTGATATATTCAGACATATAATGAGATAAATCATTTAATGAATGGGGGTGAGAGGCTATTGCAAGATTCGTTTGATTCTTTGCAATAGCCTTTTCTATGCTTCCTCTTCTCTTTCCGTTATCATTCAGATGGATCGATTCTTCGATAAAATGGAATATTTGTGTTATTTATTGGTCAAATAATAGCTTTGTAGTAACCCCGATTTTGCGAACTTTGCAGCCATAACGTAACTTTGTAATTTTATATCAATCATGAAGAATTTGGCATTGTGGGCTTTTGCTGCCCTTTTTATGACTGCTTGTACTCCGAAAGCAGAGCAAACTACCGACTCCGGTCTGTTAAGAACTAATTTCCAAGCCGAGGTAGGCGGTAAGAAAACAGATTTATACACCCTTCGCAACAAGAATAACATGGAAGTCTGCGTGACGAACTTCGGCGGACGCATTGTTTCTGTGATGGTTCCCGATAAAGACGGAAAGATGCAGGATGTAGTTCTGGGATTCGATTCTATTCAGGATTATATCAGCAAACCTTCGGATTTTGGTGCCAGCATCGGTCGTTATGCTAATCGTATCAATCAGGGTAAATTCACATTGGACAGCATTGAATATCAATTGCCTCAAAATAACTACGGCCATTGCTTGCATGGTGGCCCTAAAGGGTTTCAGTATCGTGTGTTCGACGCTGTGCAACTGAATCCGCAAGAGATCGAACTGACCTATGTCGCTGCGGACGGTGAAGAAGGTTTCCCGGGCAACATTACCTGTAAGGTTCTGATGAAACTGACGGACGATAATGCCATCGATATCCGCTATGAAGCAGAAACGGATAAGCCGACCATCGTAAATATGACCAATCACTCTTATTTTAATCTCGATGGTGATGCAGCAAGCAATGCAGACCACTTGTTGATGGTGGATGCCGATTATTATACTCCGGTCGACAGCACATTCATGACAACCGGCGAGATGGTTCCGGTAGAAGGTACTCCGATGGATTTCCGCACGCCGACTCCGGTAGGTGCACGCATTAACGACTACGATTTTGTACAATTGAAGAATGGAAATGGTTATGACCATAACTGGGTATTGAATGCCAAAGGGGATATTTCCCGCAAATGTGTTTCGCTCGAATCACCTAAGACGGGTATCGTACTGGATGTATATACCAATGAACCGGGTATTCAGGTGTACGCAGGTAACTTCCTGGATGGTTCTCTGACAGGAAAGAAAGGCATTACATACAATCAACGTGCTTCTGTATGTCTTGAAACTCAGAAGTATCCGGATACTCCGAACAAACCGGAATGGCCTTCGGCTGTGCTTCGCCCGGGAGAAAAATACATGAGTCAATGCATCTTTAAGTTTTCTGTAGATAAGGAATAATCTGCTCGCTCCCAAGAAATAAAAAAAATATTTTAGTCTCACGGTCTCACTTCCTTTCTGTAAAGATCATATAACTAGATGAATAATGAGTGAGAGATACCTTCGAGATATGGTATCTCTCACTCTTTTATCCCTTAAAATGCTCCAGAACAGCGCATCTCTCATCCTTTCTTGAGTTATCTCTCATTATTCTTTCTGCTACGGACTACAGCTGTATTGATTTTACTCTACCTGTCATTTGTATGTTATGACACTTGTGTTCTTGGCATATCTCCCTTACATTCTTATATTATCTTACCGACATTTTCATCGTTCCACACGGGTGAACTGATCATCGCACCAAGGTGAACTGATCATGTCACAGACGTAGACAGCTTGTTCTACCCGGGTGGAACGATGAAGATGTCTCTACGGAAATCTGATAATGATAGGTGAAAATCAGGCGATTATAGGGTTGTTTGGACGAAGAGAGGCAGTAAATCAGACAATAATTGCCGCAGTTTATAATTATGTCTGTTATTTGTTTGTATTCTAATAATAATTAGAGTATATTTGTAAGAATGTATAACACAATGAAGTTAACTTGACTTCATTAACAAAACTATTATATGATGAAAAAAATCCTTTTCTTAATGGTGATCTGCGTAGCCACATCGCTTACTTCTATTTTACCGGCTTCGGCTCAGAATTCAGATAAAACTGATGAATACAAAACTTTGCTTAAGAAGATTATGACCCTTTCCGGTAGTTCGGCATCCTCCGAGGCTATCATGTCGCAATTCATGTCAAGTATGCAAAAGGGACCTTTCCAACAAGATGAGGCTTATTGGAAAGATTTTGCAGCAAAGTGGACACAGAAGATTGAAGATAAAGTGATGGAAGTATATGCTCCTATTTACCAACAGCATATGACATTGGATGAACTGAAAAAAGTAGTTGCTTTCTACGAATCTCCTGCCGGCAAGAAGCTTGGGGAGACTGCATCTGCTGTTGCGAATGAATCAATGCCGATGATACAGCAACTGTCAATGGAAATGGTACAAGAGATCATGCCGCAGATTCAGAAAAGCATGAATATTGTTGAGAATAAGGTTGTCGACCCGAACAAGGAACGTGATCAGAAATTGTTTGATGAGGCTTACACGGTTCCTAAAGAAGATATAAAGATAGCTGCCGATAGAACTTATCAGCGAGGAATGAGTACAATGCCTGAAATCTATTCTATTGAGAAACGAAAAAATGATACTAAAGTTACATTTTTGCAGCCTATCTATTTCGATTGGCAATGGTTGTATTATAGCCCGGGATTTAAAATAGTAGATAAGAAAACCGGAGATGAATATATGGTGAGAGGATATGATGGCGGGGCTCCATTGGATAAGCTGTTGATTATTAAAGGTTGTGATCGCAAGTATATCTATGTCAGCCTTTTGTTTCCCAAGCTGAAAAAGAACGTAAAAGAAATTGATATTATAGAGGCGCTGGCTGATAAAGAGGCACTACCTTCCAATGATGATGGTGTAGCTAAATCTTATTTTGATGTAAAAATAGACGATTATATTGTATCCTCTAAAGAAAACAAGAAGGTATATTATTGATTGGAGCGATTTATTTATCACTGAAAATGAATATGACTATGAAAAACACAATGGTTTGGATCATAACCATTGTGTTGATGTCTGTTGATGTATATATAATATTTACGGACCCTTTGGAACGGCAATATGATTTGGTACAAATCGTAATGGCTTGGTATCTTGTAACGTTGCTGCTGGACTTTCTTTTTCGCCATAATAATACTTATGGGGTGATAAGAAATGTCATAGCCACAGTGCTTCTCTGTGTATTATATTTTGTATTTCCTTAAATGTATAATAATATGAGATATGCAGTTGTTTTGATAATCAATATTATATTAGTGTTAGCAGGATTCTTTTTACTCATAGTTGATCCTTTGAATAAGCAGTTACCGGTGAAAATGATAGCTATTTGGTTCATTGTTTTTGTGATATTAGATTATCCTCTTCGCCATTATAAAATATACAAAGAGATAAGGATATTTTTGTATATGATTTTTCTATCTCTTTTATATTGGCTGTTTCCTGCATAGGAAAACCATTGTTTTATTTATATTCATGTTCAAATAAAATAGCCTGTTGATGGACCTGTGTAATGGGAATGTTTTATCTTTGCAGTGTTTAAAATAAAATACGATGAAGAAAAGAGTAACAATACAGTTCGCTGACCTTATAAAGAGTAGGTTGGCAGGTGGTTTGCTCTGTTGTCTTGTGTTGTTGGCTGCCTATTTGTTTCAGATGTTCTTTCCGGGGATGTATGTGGATGCATTCTCGGCTTCCCATTATCTTTTTATGTGGCTGATCCTCTTTGTAGGCGCACTCTTATGGACATTCCGTGAGAAAGGAACACATGGATTGCCCTCCGAGGTAACTGATTGGCAATGCATTGCTGCCTTTTTGTTGATTGTTGCCAATCAGATTTATTTTGTTATGCCTAAGGAAGTCCACGTAGAGTTAGCTCCTGCACTATCTGCTTATACTCTGCCTGTGCTGATTATTGTTGGCTTAGCAATAGCAGGGATAGTTAAATTGGCTGTCTCATTCTATCGTTTATTGGAACTTGAACGGCAAAAAACAATTCTCCAAGAGAAACGGCTTCAAGAAATGCTTTCTTCTCCTCCATCTGCATTGGAAGGCGTTGTATATATGCGCAGACTTTTAGAAAATAAATCCATATATCAATTGACTGCCAGTGAGTACCTTACATTAATAGAAGGATGTCGTGCGATTGATCCGGATTTTTTTGTTTGGTTGAAAGAAAAGCAATTTGAAATGAAACCACGATATATTGTGTATTGTGTACTTATTAGGATGGGTAAGACTAAAGAAGATATGATGTCTATTTTTGATATTAATGATGGTAACTATCGTACTTTGAGATCTCGTGTACGAAGACGTTTAAGTATTGAAGATGAGGATATGGAAACTTTCTTGAAGGAATTGCATTAGTTATATTTTTAATGTGTTTATTAATCCTATAAAAGAATGGATTGCTGATATGAATCCCCCCATAATGGCGTAGTAGAACCATACGCGTTTATTCGAATATTTGTTTTGAGGGAATGTGTCGATGGCTCCGATTATGAGCACAATCCATGCTAGAAGTTCAAAGAAAGTGATAAGACAGTCTTGTAAAGTATAGTTTATGTCATTAATAAAACAGTGAAGGTAGCACATAGCGATGCTAATCCCCCACATTATATTATATAAAATTATATATTGGATTATTTTCATTTATTAGCTATACATTCTTTGTATTTTTTGTTTGCTATGTCCTTGGCTCTATCATATTTTGCAGCTGCCTGTATTAAGCAACCAGATGACATTGAACCACTTTGACAGTTAGTGACAGCATTGTCATAATCAGCTTTAGCTTGCGTATATGCTGCTTGTTTTTGTTCTTCACAGTTGCTAGTACCTCCTCCTTCTTCGCGTGTTTTTAGAAGTTTCACTTTTGTTAGTTCGTTACTTTCTGCATATAATATAAAGAGTTGTATCCGTTCATCTTCACTTAATCTTAAAAATCCCGTATGTTGAATCAGCTTCTCTTTAGCTTTTGCCATTTGTTGTAGCTCATCTTGCAGATTCGCTTTCCTTGCGAAGTCTTCCATGTAGTCATCATCATTCAGATTCTCCATAAGTTTGTCATATTCTTCTTCACTTAAAGTAGAAGTGTATTCATGAAACTTATCTGCCAAAAGCTCGGAGCTCATTTCGAATTCCCAAAACTCATCAGAACTGGCAATAGAATCAATGAGTGTATTTTCGTTATTTAGCATTCTTGATGAAAATCCGCGTGTTTTTGCTATCCCATTCTCTGCCATCTGTGTTTCATCTGTGTAATATTCATCAGTACTACAACTATAAGTAATGAAAATAGCGGTTAAACTACAAGCTAATGCTATCGCATAAAATAAAGCATTTTTTTTTCTTCTTGCGCTCATGATTATTTTGTTTTTTTAATGTTGATGCAAAGTAACGAAAAATAGATTTATTTGAAGGATAATATTTATTCAAAAAAAGACTAATATCTGATCCTTACAGGGCTTTAATTATTTTTATTGTGTTACAATATAGAAGAAAATAAAAGAAGTAATAGTGGCTAGAAGTACTTCTGTGTGGGTATAATGGTTTTAAAGGTGTAACATTGATAGGAGAGAATGAATATCTGCAAAATAATTTTCGGTCATATAAGGACAATTCTGAGTCATTAGGGATAATTTCCGGTCAAAAGTGAAATTTGGATACATTTTAGTTGTTACAATCATGGCATAAAAAATAAAAATATCCTTTTGAGAAGTCTCTGTGGCATATTGTAGAGGCTGTATGAGTGTAACACCCCCTTGTGTGATGGCTAAATGACTTGTAATTTTGCAAAAAAATAACATAGAATCATTTATCTCTATTTTTCTGATAATTATGAGAACATTCACAAGGTTGGTATCTGTCTTTCTGCTTACTGCAATTGGTAATCTCTTTTTCCTTTCATGTTCTGGAAGAGAAAAGAATGTTCCGGCGGTTTCTATATTGGAAATAGCTCTTCAGCAGGCAGGAGAGAATCGTGTGGAGCTGGAAAAGGTTTTGTCTCGCTATCAGATTGATCCGGCAGATAGTTTGAAATATAGGGCTGCTTGTTTTTTGATAGAGAATATGCCTTATTATACCTATTATAAAGGAAAACAGTTAGATCGGTATTTTACTTACTATGCTTTGTTACAGAAAACACGTGGATTGGGTATTTCTCCTCAGGTCGTGGCTGACTCTGTTCGTCACATGTATGGACCATTGTATTTAGATTCTTTACAATCCTATAGAGATATCGAAACAGTTGATTCTGCTTATTTATGTAATAATATTGAGTGGTCATTTAAGGTGTGGCAGGAACAACCATGGGGGAAACATGTTTCGTTTGCAGATTTTTGTGAATATCTTCTTCCTTATCGTATTGGTGACGAGACCTTGGCTAGCTGGCGGGAATCTATTTATCAGAAATATAATCTCTTGCTCGATTCTTTACGTGCTTCAGGAGTACTTGATAAAGAAGATCCGATTGTCGCGGCCCGTTGTTTACTTGATTCAATTCGTAAGGGAGGAGCGGTATTCACTACTGCCGTTCCTGCCAACCTTCCTCATGTGGGGCCGGAAGTTGTCCAGCAGAAAACCGGTAGTTGTCGTGAACTCACGGATTTTGTTGTTTATGTTTGTCGTGCGTTAGGCATTCCGTGTGCCATAGACTTCATGCCGATTCGTGGTGATGAGAATGACAGCCATCAATGGGTGGCATTTACAGATAAATACGGTACGCTCTATTACCACGAATTTCCTAATGGTGTGAGTGAAGTACGGAAAGACGCAATGTGTGGAATGCCTAAAATAAAGGTTTATCGTAATACATTTAGTCTAAATCGCGCTATGCAGGAGGAAATGCAGAAATTGGATACTGCTATTGTTCCTCTTTTCAAAGATCCGCATATCATAGATATTACTTTCCCTTATACAAAAGATTTTAAGAAAGAACTCCAAATACCGAAGGACGCTTTATATAAAGGTAAGCCACGTTCACGAATAGCTTATCTATGTGCCAGCAAACGGATGGATTGGGAGCCTGTTGCATGGACAGATTTTGATGGTAAAAACATTGTCTTTACAGATATACAAAAAGGACCTGTCATGCGGGTTGCTACTTACGAACGAGGACGACTCCGTTTTTGGACTGATCCTTTTGAGATTAATGTTTCTAATGAATTTCATTTCTTCACTCCTTCGGATAGTGTACAGGATGTTACTTTATTCGCAAAATATACTTTGCGGGCAGATGATATGTTCTTGAATCGCATGATAGGTGGAACTTTTGAAGGAAGCAATGATCCTGATTTTCGTGAAAAAGAAGTCTTGTACTTGATAAACGAGAAACCGAAAAGATTACAGACAGTTGTTCAATCATATTCTTCAAAACCGTATCGCTATGTCAGATATGTAGGACCTAAAGAGTCACACTGTAATATTGCAGAAGTAGCTTTTTATACTCCTAATGATACCGCTTCTTTAAAAGGTAAGGTAATAGGTACTCCCGGATGTTTTCAAAAAGACGGTTCGCATGAATATACGAATGTATTTGATGGGGATGTCACAACTTCTTTTGATTATATTGAACCTTCCGGTGGCTGGTCAGGGATCGATCTTGGAATTCCTAAACAGATAGAAAAGATTGTCTATACACCTCGGAGTTATGATAATTATATTCGTTCAGGTGATAAGTATGAACTGTTTTACTGTACAGGAAAAGATAAGTGGGAATCTCTTGGGAAAAAAGTCTCCGAAGCAGATTCATTGGTATACAGAGATGTTCCTGTTAATGTGTTGTTACTTTTGAAAAATTATTCCAAAGGGGTTCAGGAAAGAATCTTTACTTATGAGAGGAAAGGGCAAGTTTGGAAATAGAAATTAAAATAAGCAATAGTTTTTTTAGACTTGCTTTGTAGCTATATATGTGCTAGCGATATATACTATAATAGTAAGAATTTATATAGTCATTATTGTTTAATCTAAAAATAAAATTTATGATTTTAGGAAATTTGAAGAAAAGACCATACTTAGTGTTTATGTTATCGTGTCTTATAATGCAAAGTTGTAACTCTGATTATGATGAGTTTGTTGCTGATACAGGTGTTTCTAATAATGAGACTGTTACTCAATATGAAGCAGTATTACAATCTAATGAATTTAAGGAGTATGATTCTAAATACACTAATTTAATGTCAATAATTGACGATGTTGCATCTAGAATGACGGAAGAAGAGAAAAATGAGTTATCAAAATTGGGGGAGCTGTATGTTTCCGATCCTGAAAGATACAGTACTTTATTTAGATATGAAGTTACTAAAGTTCTAGGAAATGATTCGATAAGAGCAAAAGGAGCCTTATCTTTAGTATTGGAAGCTAAAAACAATCTGATGAAAAATGAGAAGTTAAAAAAAGAAATAGAAGGGAATGAAGTTTTGATTTCTGCCGAACTGAAAGTTAATAGGGATATA
This sequence comes from Bacteroides sp. HMSC067B03, assembly GCF_001811315.1. Classification (NCBI taxonomy): domain Bacteria; kingdom Pseudomonadati; phylum Bacteroidota; class Bacteroidia; order Bacteroidales; family Bacteroidaceae; genus Bacteroides; species Bacteroides sp. HMSC067B03. The sequence goes on from NZ_KV804335.1 coordinate 60,368, forward strand.
AATTCTAGATTTATTAGTGGTTATACCCCGATACTAAAGACTCGTGTTGAAAATAATCTAGATAAATTAACAGAATGCAATTCTTTATGTAAGGAGTCGTATGATAACAGAACGGATGTGGCGGATGCGGCATTGCTTTGTGGAACCGCTGTTAATATAGCCATGTGTCTTGGTTCATTGGGGGTGAGTGCTCCTGGTGGGGTTGTAACTCAACTAGGTTTAACAATTATATATCGTAATGAAAAGGAAGCGGCATTAAAAGATTATGATATTTGTACTAGGAATTGTGAATTGTCATATAAAAAATAATATGCTAATGGCTGTTGCGATGTTTGTAGTTACTTATGTCTCAGTAATATGTAGTGCGTATAATATTCTTGCTCAATGGCAAAAACTCTTCTCAGAACAAAAATATATACGTTTATCTATAATTGTGGGGCATAGCATAATTGTTAATGTTATATTTATAATAGCGTGCTATCGTGCGATATTCTATTAAATGATTGATAAAGGGCATTAGAAATAGAGATTTTTCTTTTTTAATTGCCCTCTATTTTCATATACAGAATAAAAATGAAGAAATGTATTTTACTATTTTTCCTTCTATTGTTATTGGCCTGTCAAGACAAGAAATATTTTAGAGACTTTATTGATGTTTCTGATGCTATTATTTATGGATGTGAGGTGTCTAAACCATCCTTGTTGTGTCTCATAGATGATAATGATAAAATATTATCCATAAAGAATTGTGATACTTTGGTAGCAAACTTTGTATGTTATATGTTACATGATCCAATGAAAACTGATGTAGGTAAAATAGTTCACCCTTCCGAATATCCTATATATGTAATATTGGAAAGAGATAGTATCGTTTCTATCCTTTCTTCTGAAGAAATGAAAAAGGAATTAGGGAAAGAAGATAGGAGGGCACTAAAGGATCGTTTATTACGTTCTAAGTATGACGGTAATAATGATATAGCTTATTTAAATGTTTTGCTGAAATTATATGCTTATTTGAGTAATCAGAATAGTAATTCTGTAATAGAGTTAAGCTATTTAGACTCTTTAATAAACAAACATAATAAGTTCTATGGAAAATATCTTTTAGCACAATTATATAAGGACCTAGATGTTAAAAATGCTGATGAGATGTATAGCGATTTATGGGTAAATTCGACAAAAAATGACATGGAAGAGTATCCAGAAGAGTTTATAGATATAATGAAATGTAAAGATCATCTAGTACTTGTGAATAAAGAGGATATATTGTTTGGTTGTACAGAATATGATTTTGGAATCATATCTCCTAATAAAGAAGTAACTTGTACTTTTAGTTTTACGAATAATAGCTCTAATAGGTTTATTATTCATAATGTAATAACGACATGTGGATGCACTGTACCTGTTTGGAATAGAAAGCCGATAGCTCCTAATGCTCGGGATTCTATCTCAGTAAAGTTTAAAAGTAATTATACGGGAGTTAGCCAAAAAACTATCATTATAGAAGGAAATTGTAAACAGAAAATTGAACTAAAAATAAGAGCTTCAATTTGTAATTAGAAAATATATAATGTACGTGTTCTATATAAGGAAATAACTGTGTCATGAAAAAAAATATTATTCTTTTGTTCTTATTTTTACCTTTTGTTTGTTTTGCTCAAAAAGTAACTTATGGCGATAATAGCGTTCGTGTCGAAGGTCAAACTTTCTTGTATTTTGATGCTGAAGGGAACCCTATTACAGATCAGGCTCATAGAGATTCTCTAGAAACTCATCAGTATATAATTTCTATTAAAGGAACAGATGAAATACCAGAAATTCATCTAGTTTATAAACACCCTAAACTTGAAACATTGATAGGTAAAACTCTTCCTAAGATTGGTTTAGGTGATATTAACGGAAAGGTTGTTGATTTTGATGAATCCGAGTATACAGTTATATGTTTTTGGAACAGGCATTGTAGTATTTGTATTCGGGAGCTTATTGTTTTAAATATACTTGCTGAAGATTATCCGAATATTCAGTTTGTCGGGCTAACCCCTGATTCTCCTGAAGAAGTACAAAAGTTAATGAAAAGACTGAATTTAGACTGGGAGGATATAGGAATTGTTCCTAATTATAAAGGGGAATTTACCGATATACTAAAGATTTATATGTATCCTTCTAATATTATAGTTGATAAAAATATGATAGTAAAAGCGGTAAATGTCGGAGGAGATACCCGTAAATTATTGAGAACGTTAGAGCAATTATCTGGCGAGAAATAAATATTAGACCTTAATGTGTGTTGTGTCTGCTCGTTTTTTAGATGATTTTGAATATGTTACATAAATACTTTTATGGCAAGATTAAGAGACTATATAGGACTATTGATGTTTAGTATTTTATGTGTGAGTGCACTATTTGTTCAGTCTCATTATTTTACTGACTCATCTATTGTACCGAAGTGGTTAATTACTTTGTTTGTATTTGGAGGATTGGTATTGTACTATACTATCGCAATATGGTATGCTCATTCAGTAAGTATAAATATGTTTCGAGTAGGAATCGTTCTTGTTGCAATCTGTTTTCTACAGGCTGTATTGGGGTTGCTGCAATATTTTAATGTGTATTATTCTCCTTCAATCTATAAAATTACTGGTAGCTTTGATAATCCGGCTGGCTTTTCTGCGTGTTTATGTGCAGGGGTACCTTTTACTGCTTTTCTCCTGTCGAAAGATAATAAAAGATATATGCGTCTTATGGGATGGATAATGGGGACTATTATAGTAGTTGCAATTGTTCTGTCATATTCAAGGGCTGGTATCATTAGTTTAGCTGCGGTTTGTACTATATTCTTGTATCAGAAGCTCCTTCATAGACGCATATTGAAATTCTCTTTGCTAGCTGGTTTAGTCGCTTTAATCTTAGGTTGTTATTGGATAAAAAAGGACTCAGCCGACGGTCGATTGCTTATTTGGCAATCTTGCATAAATATGGTAAAAGATTCTCCTTGGATAGGGCATGGATTAGGCAGCTTTGAAGCTCATTATATGGATTACCAAGCAGAATACTTTAGAATACATGGACAGCAGAACCGTTATGCTATGTTAGCCGATAATGTGAAGCATCCTTTCAATGAGTACATGGAAATCCTCTTAAACTTCGGAATTATCGGTTTGGTGATACTGTTTGCATTCATTTTTTTACTAATCTATTGTTATAAACTAAATCCTGATATCGAAAAGAAAATTGCTGTATATGTGTTGATTTCAATAGGAACGTTTTCATTGTTCTCTTATCCATTTACTTATCCTTTTACGTGGATTATTACATTATTATCTGTCTTGATAATTATCAAGGAACCTATAAAGGTTTTTTTTGCTGCATCTTGGAAGAAAAATGTAGTATGTGCTTTGGTTATAGGTTGCTCAATGATTGGCATTTATGAATTAGTGGAACGAATACAAGCAGAATTGGAGTGGGGACGAATCTCCAAACTAACTCTTTCCGATTCCTATGATACGGTGCTTCCCGCATATGAAAAATTAGAGAAAGCATTTGCGGATAATCCTTATTTCCTTTACAACTATGCTGCTGTTTTATTAGAGAAGAAACAATATGATAAGAGTTTGGAGATCGCTTTACAATGTCGCAAATATTGGGCAGATTATGATCTGGAGCTAATATTAGGAGAAAATTATCAGCAGCTTAACAAACCTAAACTAGCAGAAAAATATTACAATAGTGCATCTATGATGTGCCCTTCGCGATTTCTTCCTCTTTATAAACTATTCCATTTATACAAAATGAATGGTGAAAAAGAGCGATCGCTTGCAATGGCTGAGGCTGTTGTTGACAAACCGATGAAAATAGAGACTGTTGCTATTAAAAGAATGAAGAGGGAGATGGAAAGAGAAATACAAAAGATAAATATAGTAACCGAATGAGAATTTATAAAACACTAATGAATAAAACATTCATTTACCTGCTAATAACGGTATTGGCAGCTTGCAAAAGTACTCCGTACTCTGATGAAACTACTAAAAGTGACCTTCGTGCGCCTGCTTATCCGTTATTAACCTTGCATCCGCATATGAAACTTTGGTCTATGACGGATGAACTGAACAAACAGAATATGACTTTTGGCGGCAGCACACAACTTCCTTTTGTTGGCTTCTTGCGGGTAGACGGTGCTATGTATCGTTTTATGGGTAGTAAAGAACTGCCGATGCAAGCCATCGCTCCGATGGCGCTTGATCACGAAAAGTGGGAAGGAAAGTTCACTTCATTAGTACCTGATGAAGGATGGGAGCAGCCGGACTTTGATGATAAGTACTGGCAATTGTCAGAAGGGGCATTTGGTACGCCTGGTATGTGGGAAGCAAGAACACAATGGACTTCTTCTAATATTTGGGTACGAAGAGAGATTGAAGTTGATCCGTATCTTTTGGAACATAAGAAGATCTATTTGCGCTATTCTCATGATGATGTATTCCAATTGTACATTAATGGGAAGCAATTGGTAAATACCGGATATGATTGGGGAGCAAACTTTAAAGTGGAAATTCCGGACTCTATTCTGCAAACAATGAAAAGTGGAAAAGCGTTGATTGCCGCTCATTGTGAGAATCGTGTGGGAGGAGGATTGGTAGACTTCGGACTCTTTGCCGAGGAACCGACTATGCCTGTGGAAAGGGTAGCTCCCATCTCTTATGAAAAAGAGTGGACGGGGAGATATACCATGGAGCAACCTCAGGAAAATTGGGAAGCCAAAGAGTTTGACGATTCAACATGGACAGAAGGACAGGCAGCCTTCGGTACGGATGATCAGCGGAATGTGAATACTCCCTGGTTCTCACCTAATATATGGGTGAGACGCGAATTGACATTCGACCCGGCATTGGCGAAAAACAAGCAACTGTATTTGCGCTATTCACATGATGATGTATTTCAATTGTATGTGAATGGAATGCAATTGGTCAGCACGGGATATGAATGGAAAAGTGATCTTAGGGTGAATATTCCGGATTCCATAGCGGAAACAATGAAAGATGGGAAAGCCGTGATTGCTGCTCATTGCGAAAACCGTATGGGAGGTGCATTGGTTGATTTCGGACTATATGCAGAATTGAAAGAAGCTGAACAAACGTCTGTTGATGTGCAGGCAACCCAGACACATTATACGTTTGAATGTGGGGATGTGGAACTGAAACTTAGCTTTACTGCTCCTTACCTGTTGGATGATCTGGAGACGCTTGCCCGTCCCGTCAATTATATCTCTTATCAGGCTAAGGCGTTGGATGGTAAGGAGCATGATGTTGCTGTCTATTTTGAGATAGATCCACATAAGGCATTTCGTGCCGGACAGTCTACCCAAATGTATGAAAAGGATGGACTGTCTCTTATGAAGACAGGACAAGAGAATCAGAAATTGTGGGTAGATCAAGAAAAAGACGGACGATCGTGGGGATATTTCTATTTGGGAACAAAGGATGATGTAACCTGTGCACAGGGAGATGCAGCCGAAATGAGGGCATATTTTATGAAAGAGGGAGATCTGAAACAGATGAGAAAGTCTGCCGAAAAACGATATGCCGCCTTTGCACAGAAACTGGATGTGGATGGTGATTTTCCGCAGCATCTCACTGCTGCTTTCGACGGACTGTATACAATGGCTTATTTTGGAGAGGATCTGAGACCTTATTGGAATAAAGATGGAAAAACAAGCATAGAAGATTTGTATGCGGACGCGGAGGAGGACTATAAAGAAGTGATGGCAAAATGTTATGCATTTGACCGTCAATTGATGGCAGATGCTTACCTCGCCGGAGGAAAAGAATATGCCGAACTTTGTGCTTTAGCTTATCGTCAGTCTGTTTCCGCTTTCCAAATGTCTGAAGATTCGGAAGGTGAGTTACTTTATTTTACTCCACAGGTGGGGCCTGTGGATGAGTATTATCCGGCTTCGCCACTTTATCTCCGTTATAATCCTGATTTGGTAAAAGCGATGCTTAATCCATTTTTCTACTACAGTGAAAGCGGAAAATGGGGAAAGCCGTTTCCTCCGCATGACTTAGGCGGATATCCTGCTGTAAACGGACAGACGATAGGCGGTGATATGCCTGTGGAAGAAGCAGGAAACGGCTTGATAATGACTGCTGCTATTGCTAAAATGGAGAAGAATGCTTCGTATGCGGAGAAACATTGGAAGACATTGACTCAATGGGCTGAGTATTTATTGGAAAATGGAACAGATACCGGTGATCAGCTTACTACGGATAATTTCGCAGGAAACTGTCCCCATCATACTAACTTGTCTGCAAAAGGTATTTTAGGTATTGCAGCATACGCACGTCTGGCGGAAATGTTGAACAAGAAAGAAGAAGCGGAGAAGTATATGGATGCTGCCCATGAGATGACGAAAGAATGGGAAAAGGCTGCTTATGCAGGTGATCATTATCGCTTGGCTTTTGATCAGCCGGATAGTTGGGGGATGAAGTATAATCTGATATGGGACAGGCTGCTTGGCTTGAATCTTTTCCCAGAGAGAGTCATTCAGAAAGAGACGGATTTCTATCTTACTAAAATGAATGAATTTGGATGTCCGTTGGATAGCAGACATAGTTACGCGAAAGTGGATTGGACAGTATGGTCTGCTTCGTTGAGTGCTGACCGTATGCAATTCCGTAAACTTATGTTGCCGCTTTATAAGTTTATGAATGAGACTACAGATCGCACACCAATGGCTGATTTGATAAATACGGATCGTGCTACTATAGTAGGATTTACGGGGCGTACTGTAGTAGGTGCCTATTTTATCAGGTTGTTGGAAAAGGAATAATTAGAATCTTGATGTCTTTTAGAAGGTATATTCGGAGCAATATGATATAGTTGATTTATTATTTTAAATAAAAACATTATGAATATGAAAAGTTTATTTTATTTAGTTGTTACTATGGTAGTAATGATTGCATGTACAAATGAAGAGTTTGATGCTAATTCAGAAGTTAAGAAGGAAGAAGTTAAAACAAAGATTGCATCATTAGCTGAAAAATATGATGTAAACGTCGATTTTTTTGAGATTAATCCTTCAGAAAAAACTGAAAATGAGATGTCATTAGAAGAAATAGAAGAATTGTTTCGTGATATAAAACAACTTAGAGAACACCCTGTTGAATTAAAGATGTATAAGGATAAAGAAGAAAATGGCTGTATGTTTTATTCTACTAAAGAGCAGAAACCTAGTGTGCCGCTTGCTAAAACACGTAGTGAAATTTATTCATTCAGTGATTGGATTTGGAATCTTACATGGTTTAGTGTAACTTTGATCGAAGATAATAAAAATGTAACAGTAATGACAGATATAACAGGATTATCAATTTATACGTATTCTCAATCTTATGCGAGTGGCTATGTATCAGGAAATGCTATATCATTTAATAGTACGGGGAAAATTAAGGCAACTATAACTCAGGTTGTTGGCTTTAACCTTTCTTATGTTATTAATTCTTCAGGGACATACGATAAGAGTGCGGGAAAGGGAAGTGTTACAGTTTCTGCATATTAATGATTATTGAAAATAAAAATTATGATTATGTCTCCAATGTTTTTTGAAATTGCTTATGTTTTGATTTTGTTGATTGGGATATTGGTAGTGTTGAAAAGTCATCAACTTACTAAACCATATAAATATCTATGGGTCATTTTGGTTTTGTTATTTAATCTGTTAGGCATAATTGCCTTTTTGATATGGAAACAGTATCTTAATAAAACGAATGATAGTGGATCGTGTGGAAATGTCTGATTTGGTATATACGAGTCGGGTAATTTTTTTTCTCTATGTTCTTTGTAAATCCGGGATGGATTGAATAGACCATTGAAACTGGTTGTTTTTCTTTGATTTAGCTACCATTATTATGATGGTGGCTAAATTTTTTAACCTGGATAAAGATACAGAAGGAGTTTTTCTTTGCATAAATGCCATTCTTGTTTCCGTCTATAACCATAAAAGATGTTCGAAATCGGAAGTTTTTAGGGGTATAACCCTAAAAACTTCCGATTAATTATTTATATTTGTGTCTATAACCCTAAAAACTTCGGATGTATGATTAATCGTGAACTTTATATGGAGCAAATCACTCCTTTTATTGATAAACCATTTGTGAAAGTGATCACTGGTATCCGTCGTTGTGGCAAGTCTGTCGTGTTGCGTTTAATCCGTGAGGAACTTTTACGAAGGGGAGTATCTGAAGATCATATTATTTATATGAACTTTGAAAGCTTTGAGTGGATGGATGTGAAGGAGGCGAAGGCACTGTATACTTATATTCGGGAAGTTACGAAAGTTTCGGGAAAATATTATATTCTTCTGGATGAGATTCAGGAAGTTACAGATTGGGAGAAGGCGGTAAATGCATTCTTGGTAGACTTGGATGCTGACATTTATGTGACTGGTTCCAATTCACGTTTACTGTCTTCTGAGTTCTCCACATATTTAGCAGGAAGATATGTTGCTTTTCATATAATGACTTTGTCTTTTAGGGAATATCTGTTATTCCATAATGTTCCTTTGGCAATTTCTGCATCCGACCGTAAAGCGGAATTTCTGAAATACCTTCGCATGGGAGGATTTCCGGCTATTCATACAGCAAACTATGATTATAACGCTATTTACAAAATAGTGTATGATATTTATTCTTCTGTCATTCTGCGTGATACTGTGCAGCGACATGGAATCCGTAATGTAGAAATGCTCGAAAGGATAGTAAAGTTTGTTTTTGATAATATCGGGAATAAATTGAATGCCAAGAATATTGCCGACTATTTTAAAAGTCAGCAACGAAAAGTGGATATCAATACGATTTACAATTATTTGGATGCTTTAAATAATGCTTTTGTGATACAGCGTATTCCACGTTATGATATCAGAGGTAAAGAAATATTGCAAACTAATGAAAAGTATTTTGTAAGTGATCTTTCGCTCATCTATTCCGTAATGGGATATCGGGATAGATTAATAGGGGGAATGCTTGAAAATCTGGTCTGTATGGAATTGAAACGTCGTGGATACGAAGTATACGTAGGCAAGCAGGATGAAAAAGAAGTTGATTTTGTAGCCATTAGGCGTGAAGAAAAAGTTTATATACAGGTTACTTATCAACTAGGTTCACAAGCAACCATTGATCGTGAATTTGCACCCTTGCTGGCAATTGATGATCATTATCCCAAATATGTGGTTAGTATGGATGAATTGTGGCAGGATAACATTGAGGGGGTTAAACACCGTCACATGGCAGACTTCCTACTCGACGAGTGGTGAAACCAAGACGGACTAGAGTTCTAGCCCGTCTAATAATTCTAAATAAAGTCCGATAGCCTCTTCTATCTCTTTCAGCATAATATACTCCTCGGCTGTATGTGAGCGTGAAGAACGTCCCGGACCGATCTTTACCGACGCAAAGGACATTAATGCCTGGTCAGATAAAGTCGGGGAGCCGAAAGGAACGCGTCCCATTTTCACTGCTGTCTGTACGAACGGATGTTTTTCGTCAATCCGTGAAGAGTTGAGGCGGAACGAACGGGCTTTCGCATCGCAGGAAATATGTTTCTTGATTTCAGCAAACAGATCTTCGTTAGAGTAAAGTTCGTTGCTTCGGATATCAACAACAAACGTGCATTTATCGGGAACCACATTGTGCTGAGTGCCTGCATTGATGACCGTAACGCTCATTTTTACCGGTCCGAGCAAGGGCGATTCCTTCTCGAAACGATAATCGCGGAACCAGGCGATATCATCCAATACTTTATAAATGGCATTATCTCCTTCATTGCGTGCAGCATGTCCGGCTTTGCCTGTCGCAGTTACATCCAATACCATCAATCCCTTTTCGGCAATGGCAGGCTGCATCTCTGTTGGTTCGCCTACAATGGCAAAAGAGACAGGAGGCAATCCCGGCAATACACTTTCAATTCCGTCCTTGCCCGAAACCTCTTCTTCGCAGGAAGCCAGATAGATGAGATTGTAATTTTGAGAAGTGCGACATAGTTGCAGGAACACCTGTAAGAGCGAGACAACACTGGCTCCGGCATCGTTACTGCCCAGTCCGTACAATTTCCCGTTTTCCTCGCGGGGCGTGAAAGGGTCTTTGCGCCAGCCGTTTACAGGTCTCACCGTGTCGATATGAGAATTGAGAAGGATGGTCGGCTTTTTAAGATCGAACATAGGGCTGAGGCACCAGACATTGTTTCCCTTGCGTCCGGTTTGCATCCCTTCGGCTTCGATATAATTTTGCAGGAAATCAGCTGCTTGCGTCTCTTCCCGACTGATGGACGGAATGCTGATTAGTGATTTCAACAGGCTTACAGCTTCGGCTGTCATGGTTGGAATATCGTATTTCATATACAAACTTGTTAATTTAGAGCTTAATATTTGCACAAAGATACTCGTTTTGCGCAATAGTTTCAAATAAAACTAATACCTTTGTACCATATTTATCAATACAAAGAGTATGACTTATCATCATTTATCTGTCTTGGTCCATCGTCAGGCTGAAAAGTATGGCGACAAGGTAGCCTTGAAATACCGCGACTACGAGACAGCACAATGGATTCCAATAACCTGGAATCAATTCTCCGGAACTGTACGGCAGGCTGCTAATGCTTTCGTAGCACTAGGAGTGGAGGAACAAGAGAATATCGGTATTTTTTCACAGAATAAGCCTGAATGGTTCTATGTCGATTTCGGTGCATTTGCCAATCGCGGGGTTACTATTCCGTTCTATGCAACGAGTTCGCCCGCACAGGCACAATACATTATCAACGATGCGCAAATCCGATATCTTTTTGTTGGCGAACAGTATCAGTATGATTCTGCATTCAGCATCTTCGGCTTTTGCTCTTCGTTGCAACAACTGATTATTTTCGACCGTTCGGTAGTAAAGGACCCGCGTGATGTCTCTTCCATCTATTTTGATGAGTTTATGGCAATGGGCGAAGGGTTGCCGCATAATGAGGTGGTAGAAGAACGTACCGCACGTGCTTCTTACGATGATCTGGCTAACATCCTTTATACTTCCGGTACGACGGGGGAACCTAAAGGTGTGATGCTGCACCATTCTTGCTATCTGGAGCAATTCCATACGCATGACGAACGCCTGACGACAATGACCGACAAGGATGTTTCTATGAACTTCCTCCCGTTGACACATGTGTTCGAGAAAGCATGGAGCTATCTCTGTATTCACAAGGGAGTGCAGATATGTATCAATCTCCGTCCGGCAGATATTCAGACTACCATTAAAGAAATCCGTCCGACACTGATGTGCAGCGTTCCCCGTTTCTGGGAGAAGGTATACGCCGGTGTACAGGAAAAGATCAGTGAAACGACAGGATTGAAGAAGGCATTGATGCTGGATGCGATTAAGGTCGGCAGAATCCATAATCTGGATTATCTCCGTCAGGGAAAGACTCCTCCGGTGATGAACCAGCTTAAATATAAGTTCTACGAAAAGACCATTTATTCTTTGCTGAAGAAGACGATCGGCATCGAGAATGGTAACTTCTTCCCGACAGCAGGTGCTGCCGTGCCCGATGAAATCAATGAATTTGTTCATTCTGTAGGAATCAATATGGTGGTCGGCTATGGACTGACAGAGTCTACGGCTACAGTGTCATGTACTTTGCCGGTAGGGTATGACATCGGTTCGGTAGGGGTGGTATTACCGGGACTGGAAGTGAAGATTAATGAAGATAATGAAATTCTGCTTCGTGGAAAAAGCATCACCAAAGGATATTATAAGAAAGCGGAAGCTACGGCTGCCGCTATTGATGCTGACGGCTGGTTCCATACGGGAGATGCCGGTTATTTCAAGAACGGACAGCTTTTCCTTACAGAACGTATCAAGGACTTGTTCAAGACATCTAACGGAAAGTATATTGCCCCGCAGGCGCTGGAAACCAAACTGGTTATTGACCGCTATATCGATCAGATCGCTATTATCGCAGATCAGCGCAAGTTCGTTTCTGCCTTGATTGTGCCGGTGTACGGGTTTGTCAAGGACTATGCGAAGGAGAAAGGCATTGAATACAAAGATATGGCTGACTTGCTGCAGCATCCTAAAATTATCGGTTTGTTCCGTGCCCGGATAGAGACCTTGCAGCAACAGTTCGCTCATTACGAACAGATCAAACGTTTTACATTGCTTCCCGAACCTTTCAGTATGGAACGTGGAGAGTTGACGAATACGTTGAAGTTGAAACGATCAGTGGTTGCTGAGAATTACAAGGAACTGATCGAGAAGATGTACGAAGAGTAACGACAGATGATCAATGATAAACGGTGAACAGGCCGCATTCCGCAGGCTGTTCACCGTTTCTTTTTTATGTATCGGCCGGCCGATACAAGTACATCGTTTTTCAGTAACCGAAGATTTGTTGCTGAGTAAGTTCTTCAATCGGACCTACTGCCTTCAGCTTGTTCATATCAAGGTCTTTCTTATCTCCTAAGATACAGTATACATACGTGCGTCCTTTCACCCATTCCTTCTGAAAATCAACGATATCTTTCAATGTCATCGTCTGCACGTCATTGTAGAGTTTGATGCGAGGGTCTACATTCTGTCCCAGATCCTGTGCATTGATGTAAGTCCAGATAATATCGCTTTTGATAATGCGGTCGGTACGCATACGGTTGATCAGTCCTTCTTTGGCCAGTTTGAAGGCTGCTTCGGACTCCGGCATATTATTGATAATATCGTTAAACGTATTGACAGCATCAATCATCTTGTCATTTTGCGTTGCAATCTGGGTACGTATCGTGTATGGATACTTCAGGTAGTTTGGCGGCAACATGCCGGCCCATGCGGAATAAGCCAGTCCGCGTGTCTCACGCATTTCCTGGAAGACGATGGAATTCATGCCGCCTCCGAAATATTCATTATATAATTCGCGGGTAGGTTCGATAGCCGGATCATATTTCTTATCGAGATTGGAAATTTGCGCCATGTATATCTGTTTGGCTTCATAAGGAGCTATCAGCACTTTGGTTGTCGGAGTTTCAAGATAAGGATATTCGTTTCCTGCAGGAATATCTTTCAGAACAGCCGGCACCTGGTGATATTGGTCGATGGTGGCCAACAGGTCTTTGCTGCTGCTAGGCCCGTAATACAGGATGCGGTGTTTGTAGTTGTTCTGATTATGAATCCGGTCTACCAGTTCCTGTGGATTCATGCTGATGAGTTCGGCTTCTGTCAGCACGTTGGTGGCAGGAGACTGCGGACCGTACATTGCGTAATTCATCAGGCGGGAGAAGTTCTTTCCCTGGTTCAGTTTGGCATCTGTACGAGCTTTCAGAATATCTTCGACCAGATTTTCGTAAGCTTCCTTGTTCACTTGTGCGTCTGCAAGTAATTTTTCGAATAGCTGCATAGCGGCAGGCATATTCTCATTCAGGCCGGAGAGTACTACATAAGTACGTTCGTTGCCCGGGGAAACGTAGAAAGTACAAGCCAGACGATAAAACTCGCTTTTCAGTTCTTCCGGTGTCATGTCAGAGGTCCCCAGATATTCGAGGTAGTCGAAAGCAGTTCCCAGTGCCTTGTCGTTGTTATTGCCCATATCGAATACGTAGATGAGCTGGAAGAGGTCGTTGGCAACGTTCTGCTTGTAAAGTACCGGAATATCGGACTTGGCGGTTAGCTGGCTCATATCCTTCTTGAAGTTAAGAAATACGGGTTCGATTGGTTTTACTACACTCTCCTGTATAGAGGTAAGGAAAGGACTTGTCACATCCCGGTTGGACACGATAGGCGTAATTTCCGGTTTCGTCATTTTCTTCTCGTTCGGGTCCTTGCCTTGCTTCTTATAGATCACGGCATAATTGTCTTCCTTCAGATATTGGTTGGCAAAGGCTGCGATATCCTCTTTGGTCAGTTTGGCCATGCGGTCGATGGCGGTTACTTCGTCTTCCCAGTTTGTGCCGTCGATGAAGGAGTTGACAAACATATCGGCACGTCCTTCATTGCTTTCCATGCTTTGCAGTTCGTTGAGCTTGAAGTTGTTGATGTTGGCTTGCAGCATCTTTTCGTCAAATTCTCCGGTACGGAGTTTCTTGATTTCACTCAGCAACAGGTCTTTCACTTCCTCCAGTGTCTGTCCCTGCTTGGGCTGTCCGCCTAGTATCAGTGCCGAATAATCAGCCAGCCCCATCGGATAGCCGTAGCTGTTCAGTACTTTCTGCTGCTGGTTCAGATTCAGGTCGATGAGCCCTGCCTGCCCGTTGTACAATACCTGTGAGACAACTTGCAGGATTTCAAAGTCTTTGCTGGATGCACCGGGGAATCTCCATGCCAATGCTACGCTTTCGGCATCCGGACCTAACACTTCTTTCACGATGGGCGCTGTGATAGGATCTTCTTTCGGCAAGTCCAGTTTCGGAAGTTCCGGATTAGGCTTTAAGCTGCCGAAATACTTGTCGATCATGGCAATTGTCTCATCCGGGTCCAAATCTCCTGACATACAGATTGCCATGTTGTTGGGAACATACCATTGTTTATAGTAGTTCTTGATATTGGTGATAGAAGGGTTCTTCAGGTTCTCTTGCGTTCCCAGTACGGTCTGTGTGCCGTAAGGATGTTTGGGGAAGAGTGAGGAGAAGATAGCCTCCTGTATTTTACTGTTATCCCGGGTGAGAGACATGTTTTTTTCTTCGTACACTGCTTCCAGCTCTGTGTGGAAACCGCGTATGACGTTATTCTCGAAGCGGTCTGCCTGAATCTTAGCCCAGTTCTCTATCTGATTGGAAGGGATATCTTCCTGATATACAGTCTGGTCATACCACGTATAGGCATTGCTGCCGGTAGAGCCGATAGCAGCCATCAGTTTGTCATATTCGTTAGGAATAGCGTATTTGGACGCTTCGTAAGAAAGGCTGTCGATGGTGTGGTAGATTGCCTTGCGTTCCGCTTCATCCGTTGTTTTGCGGTATATCTCAAACTGTTGTTCTATCTGGTCCAATAGCGGCTTTTCTGTGGCATAATCCTGTGTGCCGTATTTGTCCGTACCCTTGAACATCAAGTGCTCAAAATAGTGGGCAAGTCCGGTTGTTTCTGCCGGGTCGTTCTTTCCGCCCACCCGTACGGCAATGAATGTCTGAATGCGCGGGGTCTCCTTGTTAACTGTGAGATAAACTTTTAATCCGTTGTCCAGTGTGTAGATGCGGGCTTTTAGCGGGTCATTAGGCACTGTCTCGTAGCTATACTTCTGCGGTGAGCTACAACTGCAGATCACTAATGCGAGGAAAAGTGATAAGCATGAAAGTTTCAGTAGTTTGTTCATAATGTGACAACATTTTAGTGACAGAAACAAAGGTAGCGGAATTTTTCTTACCTTTGCACCGAAAATAGAAATTTGTAAATTGTAAATGATAAAATTGTAAATCACATGATTACTATTGAACAACTTAAAGACGTGAAAGAGCGCACTGATGCGCTGAGGAGGTATCTTTGACATCGACGGGAAGAAAATTCAAGTCGAAGAAGAACAATTAAGAACTCAGGCACCGGGATTCTGGGATGACCAGAAGAAGGCGGAAGCCCAGATGAAACTGGTGAAAGACCTGCAAAAGTGGATTGATGACTATAACGAAGTCAAGACGCTGGCAGATGAACTGGAACTGTCATTTGATTTTTATAAAGAAGAATTAGTGACCGAGGGAGATGTGGACGCGGCTTATGCGAAAGCCAGTGAAGCGGTGGAAGCACTCGAACTCAAGAATATGCTGCGTGATGAGGCCGACCAGATGGCATGTGTGTTGAAAATCAACTCCGGTGCAGGTGGTACGGAAAGTCAGGACTGGGCATCAATGCTGATGCGTATGTATCTGCGCTATGCCGAAACGAACGGTTATAAGGCTACTATCGCCAACCTTCAGGAAGGGGATGAGGCAGGAATCAAAACCTGTACCATCAATATTGAAGGAGATTTTGCTTACGGTTATCTGAAAGGAGAGAACGGCGTTCACCGCCTGGTACGTGTTTCTCCGTACAATGCACAGGGAAAACGCATGACTTCGTTTGCTTCCGTGTTCGTCACTCCGCTGGTGGACGACAGTATCGAAGTGAATATCTTGCCCGCCTGCATTTCATGGGATACATTCCGAAGCGGTGGTGCCGGTGGTCAGAACGTCAATAAGGTGGAATCCGGCGTTCGTCTGCGCTATCAGTACAAAGACCCTTATACGGGAGAAGAAGAGGAAATCCTTATCGAGAATACCGAGACTCGTGACCAGCCGAAGAACCGCGAGAATGCAATGCGTCAGTTGCGCTCTATCTTGTATGATAAAGAATTGCAGCATCGCATGGCGGAACAGGCGAAAGTAGAAGCCGGTAAGAAGAAAATCGAATGGGGATCGCAGATACGCAGTTATGTATTCGATGACCGTCGTGTGAAAGACCATCGTACCAACTATCAGACTTCGGACGTGAACGGAGTGATGGATGGCAAGATAGATGATTTCATCAAAGCTTATCTGATGGAATTTTCATCGCAGGAATCATAAAAACAAAAATTAGCGAGTGTTATTTTTGGAAAGTTAAAAGATTTGTTTTTACTTTGTTAGCGTTGAACTTTAAAGCTAGCATTATGGGTAAAAGTAAGAGAAAAGTAGCACATAGTAAGAAAGAGGAGGAACAGGCCCAGCGGGTAGTCAAGATAGTATTTGTTTCACTGATTATTCTGGCACTGATTATGCTGATCGCATATTCCTTTTTCGGCTGATTGATTCACCACAGGTTACGCAGTTTTGCATGGATGGAGACAGTAAACGTTGATCTCTCGACGGTGAATGTCCATGCTGACCAGGGTAGTCCGTGGTGAATTCTTTTTTTGTAATACCTTTGTCATTCGTGTAACAGTATTGTAATCTTTCTGTAATTTCACTGTATTTCTATTGTAATCTCCCCGTATTCTGCACGTCGTACCTTTGCCGCGAATTAAGTAGCAAGTAACCGAATGAGTAGAATCACAACAACCGTCGCTATCTTTTTACTGGCGACAGCAGCCTATGGACAGGCCAAAGAAGATGCCGGGGATGGCAAACAACTGAATAAGCAGACTATGGAACTGAAGGATTATCTGCCCGAAATTCATGGAACGATCCGGGGGAAATATGAGTTCCAGACAGAAACAAATGAAAGTCGTTTTGAAGTGCGCAATGCCCGTTTCAGTGTTTCGGGAAATGTACATCCTATCGTTGCTTATAAGGCGGAAATCGACTTGTCCGACGAAGGCTCCATCAAGATGCTCGATGCGTATACCCGTGTGTTTCCTGTCAAAAACCTGAATTTTACGCTTGGTCAGATGCGTGTGCCTTTCACGATAGACGCCCATCGTTCGCCTCATCAGCAGTATTTTGCCAATCGTTCGTTTATAGCCAAGCAGGTGGGCAATGTGCGTGATGTCGGTTTCACCGGTTGCTATACACAAAAGGAAGGTTTTCCTTTTATCCTTGAAGGAGGGTTGTTCAATGGTTCCGGACTGACCAATCAGAAGGAGTGGCATAAGACCCTGAATTATTCGATAAAAGCCCAGTTGCTGCCTAATAAAAACTGGAATCTGACTCTCAGCACCCAAATGATAAAGCCGGAGCATACACGTATTAATATGTATGATGCAGGTATCTACTATCAGAATCGTAATTTCCATGTCGAAGCGGAGTATTTGTATAAGATGTATGGACACGAAGCATTTAAGGATGTTCATGCGGTCAACAGCTTTGTGAATTACGACTTGCCGTTGAAGAAAGTATTCAATAAGGTTTCTTTTCTGGCCCGTTATGATATGATGACGGATCATAGCAATGGTCTGGCGGATAGCGAGACAGGCGCTCTGAAGATAAACGACTATGCCCGTCATCGGGTGACAGGAGGTATCACGCTGAGCCTTTCCAAAGCCTTTATTGCCGATCTCCGGTTGAATTTCGAAAAGTACTTCTATAAGAAATCCGGTGTTCCCAAAGAGTCGGAGCGAGATAAAATCGTCATTGAGTTTATGACGAGATTCTGATTTTTATGTTTACTTTTGTGCCATGGCACAAGAAATAGAACGTAAATTTTTAGTTACCGGTGATTTCAAACCCTTTGCATTTGCCCAAAGCCGAATAGTGCAGGGATATATATGCAGCGCCCGCGGACGGACGGTGCGGGTACGTATTCGTGACGATAAAGGTTATCTCACGATCAAAGGGGCCTCTAATGCATCGGGAACCAGCCGTTATGAATGGGAAAAGGAACTTCCCCTGTCGGAAGCCGAGGAACTGATGAAGCTTTGCGAACCGGGCATGATTGATAAAACCCGTTATCTGGTTCGTTGTGGCAATCATGTTTTCGAGATTGATGAGTTCTATGGCGAGAACGAAGGGCTTATTGTGGCCGAAGTGGAGCTGGAGTCAGAAGATGAGGCTTTTGTGAAACCGGAGTTTATCGGTGAGGAAGTAACCGGAGATATACGCTACTATAACTCTCATTTGATGAAAAAGCCGTATCAAACGTGGTGAATGTTAACAAATAAGCCGTATATTTGTTTTTAGTATTAAAAGAACAATGTATGGAACAGTTGTATAATTATTTACCGAGAGAACTGGTTACTTTCATCTTGGTTACCCTATTTTCTTTACTTATCGGACTGTCTCAGCGTCGCATTAGCCTGAAGCGTGAAGGAGAAACAACGCTTTTCGGGACTGACCGTACATTTACTTTCATTGGTATTTTAGGCTATCTGCTCTATATACTCGATCCTGCGGATATGCGCCTGTTTATGGGGGGCGGTGCTGTGCTCGGTCTGTTGCTGGGTTTGAATTATTACGTCAAGCAATCCCAATTTCACGTTTTTGGTGTGACGACCATCATCATTGCGCTGATAACTTATTGTTTGGCCCCTATCGTGTCTACCCAGCCTTCCTGGTTCTATGTGATGGTGGTTGTGACGGTACTCTTATTGACAGAGCTCAAACATACCTTTACGGAGTTTGCCCAGCGGATGAAGAATGATGAGATGATTACGCTGGCAAAGTTCCTGGCTATCAGTGGTATCATACTGCCTATGCTGCCGCATAAGAATCTGATTCCTGATATCAACCTTACTCCTTATTCTATCTGGCTGGCGACGGTTGTCGTATCGGGTATCTCCTATCTATCCTACTTGTTAAAGCGATATGTGTTTCATGAATCGGGAGTGTTGGTTTCCGGTATTATCGGCGGACTGTATAGTAGTACCGCTACCATTTCGGTGCTGGCGCGCAAGAGCCGGAAAGCTTCTGCACAGGAGGCGAACGAGTATGTAGCTGCCATGTTGCTTGCAGTCAGCATGATGTTTCTGCGCTTTATGATATTGATTCTGATCTTTAGCAGAGAGATTTTTATGTCTATCTATCCTTATCTGTTGATAATGTCTGTGGTAGCTGCTGTTGTCGCGTGGTTCATCCATTCCCGTCAGCGACGTTCCAAAGACCTGCCGGCTGACTCGGAAGAGGAGGACAGCAGTAACCCGCTTGAGTTTAAGGTAGCTCTGATTTTTGCCACTCTCTTCGTGATATTTACCGTTTTGACACATTATACGTTGGTTTATGCGGGTACAGGCGGATTGAATCTGCTCTCTTTTGTATCCGGACTTAGCGATATTACACCTTTTATACTGAACCTGTTGCAGAATACAGGAAGTGTTGCTGTGCTGGTTGTTGTGGCATGCAGTATGCAGGCTATTATCAGTAATATCCTGGTGAATATGTTTTATGCTTTGTTTTTTGCAGGGAAAGGCAGTAAGTTACGTCCCTGGATTCTGGGAGGATTCGGGACGGTGATTGGAGTAAATCTTGTGCTGCTGTTGTTCTTCTATTTTATTTGAGTTCGTATAAGTGGTTGCTATATGAAAATACTCCATTATATTTTGTTTTCTGAGAAAGTAGCTATTCGCACTAATTGAATACAATGGTATGCTTTGCTTTATAATTTTCAGAAAGAACAGGCGTAATGAAATCTGTAAATAAACTCATTAAAAAAGGCATCTGAGAAACAGATGCCTTTTTTAATGAGTTTATTTAGAAATCAATATCGTTCATACTGTTAACCAATAACTGATATTTAATGTATCCTCCACTTTTGGAAGAATATTTAGTGTAAATAGCAGTAATGTTACCTTTAGCCCCATTTGTGGGCAGAGGTTGGAGGGCGAAGTTGGAATATCCGCTGACGCGCAGGATATAGTTCCCACTTGTAGTCGTGGCATTCTCATAGTTGAACAATGAAGATCCATAATAACGATTGCCTCCATAACTGTAAGCATAGGTCGGAGTCAATCCTTCTTCTGAATAATATTTATTCTCGTATACCGCAGTAGTTGAACCATTCGGATAAGTCGTTTCCAGGTATTGAGGATATTTGTCTCCGTCGAATGAACCTTCTGTGTAAGTCAATCCTTCGAAGCGTACCAAACGGCCAAGTGCATCATCATTCAATGCTGTTTTATAATTGCTTGAGTTGATAACTAATGTATCATCTTCTGTCAGACTGCCGAGCTCACCTTTGAACACATGTTGATCAACAAATAAAGTGTTTTCGAGATTACGGTTTGCATAACCCTTTGCGATATCTTCAGCTGTTGGCATTCCGCCTACACTTAACATATAGCGATAGCTTCCGATAGCCAATCCTTTGGTCTTGACAAAGAGAGTTTGTCCTACGTGAAAATAAACATAGTTGCTAACCATCAGCTTCAGTTCGATTGCCGATTCGGATGATTCATCATAGATGTATACTGATTTGTATACATTACCGGCTTGGTCGCTTGAGATTACTTTTCCACTGATGACATAATCTTCTGTGACTTCCAACGTTTTGCCAAGGCTGGAAGCACCGTTTCCATATTTGTCATAGAAAAGTTGCTTAAAGTCCTTGATAGAGATGAGTTTGCTATCTGCGAAGTCTGCTTTCGTCCAGACTTTGGCGGGAGCAGGCTCTTCGAATTCGTTGTAGCAGCTGCTGAAACCGAGCACTACTGCCGCAAGCATAAATAATTTAAATATTTTGTTCATAACTGTTCTTTTTACTTATGATATCCTTAGAAACGGAAATAAATGTTCATGTAATACGTTGTACCGAACATATAGAAATATTTCGAATCAAACGGTTGGTAAGTCTGATAGCTCTCGTCTTTGTTCTTCAGCAGACGAACTTGTTCATAACCGCCGGTCTTGATGTTCTGGTTGTTGAGCAGGTTCTTCACTTCTAAGCTGAAGCCAAGAGTATAGGCACGGTTGATGTACCAGTTCTTGCCAACACTTGCATTAAATACACAAGCTGAGTTGAATTTCTCCTGATTACGCAAGGTTGCAATGTCTTCTGTAGTCATTCCCGGTGTTAATACGGCATCTGTACGATAGAGCGGACTCATTGATAAGTACATGTTATCATAGTAGTTCATATCTAATGACGCAAATATGTTTTTAGGACCACGATATGACAAGCCTACGTTCAGTGCAGTCTGCGGAGTGCTTTCTACACGGAAGTTCTTCCAGTATACTTTACCTTGATTTTTAATTTCTCCACTATTGTCCTGAATCTGTACATAATCCGGATTGTTGTCATAAGTGAATTGTCCCCAGCTGATAGCTGCATTCAGAGAAAGTCCTGCGTAGATGGGTACGGAAGCCGCAGCTTCAAGTCCGAAATGACGTTTGTTGATACCGCTCATGGCAAAGTTAGAGAAGGTAGCTTCTACGTCATCATAATAAGAAAGGACTTTAGACTGATCCATAAATTTCGTATAGTATCCGGAGATACGTGCTTTAACATCTCCCCAACGCAAGTTGTAAGAAGCATCTATACCGAATACCTTTTCACTTGAAATGCCCGGAGTCGCAGAGTTACGAGTACGAGGTGAAACAAATGAAGCCTGGAAAGCGGGAGCATCCTGCATATAAATGATGTTGGCGTCAATAGAATGAGCGGCAGAGAACTTGTAGCTGAAGTTAGCTTTCAACTTATAAGTCAGGTAATTCTGCTTCTTGGAATCTCCCTGAGAATTGTCAAGGAACAACCCCTTCTTCCAGATACCATGACGCCATAAAGTAGTATGCCCGAGTTCTCCACCCAGATTAACTCCGAGATTACCGAAACTCTTGCTGTATTGTGCCCAGGCACGCGCATTGATTATGTTACCGTAATAGTCGTAGCTATATTTATCTCCCTTCTTTACTGCTTGTGCATGACCATGCTTTTCATAGTATTCCATGTTGTTCTGGTAAAGAACAGGATTCATACCACCCATGTCACGTTCGGCAAACTTATCTACGTCTACCCAGTAGTCGCCGCCCAGCAAGTCTTTCACTTCGCTATAATATTCCGTACAGTTACGGCGGAAGTTCAAACCACCGTTGATTTTAGAGTTATCACGGAAGAGATGAGAGAATTGTGTATAGAGGTTCCAGTCCAGTTGGTCTGCATGGCGTTCTTCAATCATGTTGATGGCACGATGACCGGCTCCATAAGTCGGATTTTCCTCCTGGCTTTGGTTGATATGATACAAGTTGTCCCAGTTGATATGGCGGATGTTGTTCGTATTTCCCATCCATGCTTCATACAATTGCGCTCCGACATAAGTGTTGTCGTAGAAACTGGGTAAATAACGGTAGTAGTCAGGACGTGGGTCGGGACCGCCATACCAGGTTAGGGCAGAATAACCGTTCTGTCCGAAACGCAGAGAAGTTGCAACGTTCAATTGCGAACGGTCATTGATGTCGAATGTATAGTTCAGCATGGTGATAGGTTCATGGTAGCTACGCACACGTGCATTGACACGCTTGCCGTTCAGCCAGCCCCAGTTCGGGTTGTAGTAGTTGTTGCCTACCAAGTCATAAGCTTCCTGAGTAGAAGCCTGTTGTGCGCCACGCTCTGTAGGAGCACCCAAGATGCTTAATGCCAGTCGGTGTTGCGAATTGAATTGCTTTTCCACAGCAGCAAAATATCCGAAAGCATTGTAATACACACCGTCTACATACGAGTTTCCTCCCTGGCGAGTCGATACGGAGAAAGCATACGACCAGCCATTATCCTGTATACCGGATGCATAAGTCAGCATACCGCGGAAGCGATACATGGAGTTACCGTTCACTACGCTGGCACGAAGTCCTTTACGCATCTGTGAAGGGCGGGTATTGATGTTTGTTGTACCTGCGATACCGCCAATGCCCATGTCGCCCATGTTCAGCGCAGATGTGATTTCCTGGTTACGGGTTGCATCATTCAAGCCGCTCCACAAAGACCAAGGAGTGTATCCTGTCATTGCGTCGTTCAGCTGAATGCCGTTCATATATACGTCTGAGTATTGTGAATCATAACCGCGGACATTGAAACGCATCTCGCTGAATTTGTAAGAGGCGATGTTGTTGAATACATCTTTGGAAGCCGACAGTGATGAAGGAAGCGACTGGGCATCGTCCAGCGTTTCTGTATCAAACTCGGCAAAGATTGCGTCGTCCATAGTTGGAGCGACATTGTCGGGAACCATGATTACGTTATTGATATCTCTGATCATCTTATCTACACGAACTGCAAGAGTCAATGGTTCGAACTCTGCTGCCTCGAAAGTAAGAGTGTATTCTCCTTTTGCCAGATTTTCGATAACGAAGTTACCCGACTCATCGGTTCTGGTCGTTACATCTCCCGGAGTTAATGTCACTTTTACGCCGTCTATAGCCGCACGTGTTGTACGGGAAACGACTTTACCTTTGGCACCACCATTGTTTTGTGCAAAAACGGTGAATGACATCAAAGATAGCATCATGAATAGGAATGTTCTGATTTTCATATAAACTTATTTTTTTTATTTACCTATATAGATATATACGGGGAAGTGGTCACTATATCCTCCTTGGAAATTGTTACCCACATAAGTGCGCAATGGATATCCTTTGTATTGTCCTTCTTTCTGCACCATATAATGTTGCTTGAAGATATTTCCGTAGAATTTAGAACCGGATGCTTGCTGTAATTTAAGTTTTCCGGTCGAACCTTTGGCCAAATTCTCAGAAACGACAATGTTATCAAATATATTCCAGGCGTCACCATAAGCTAATGTTCCGTATCCTGCCTTGAGCATGTCGGCATAAGGAGCAAAGAAATCGCCTTCTTTCAAATCCTTTAATTTGAACTTAGCTCCCAAGCCTTGAGCAATACTCTTGTCAGTCGGGTCATCATTAAAGTCTCCCATCATAACGACCTTTGTATTAGGATTTGCCTTCATGACGGAGTCGGCAATGCTGCGCATCTGTTGACCAACTGCAATACGTTTAAACTCCGAAGCCTCTTTGCCTCCTAAACGTGAAGGCCAGTGTGCTACCATAAAGAAGAAAGGTTCGTTTTCAATCGTTCCCCATAACGTGAGGATATCACGGGTTTTGAAGTCAGGAAGTGAAGGGATGACTGTTCTCACAGCTTTTTCTCCTTCTATCTTAAACACATCCGGACGATACAGAAAAGCTACATCTACACCACGGGCTTCAGGAGAATCGAAGTGTGAGATTCGATAGTTTGCCGGAGCCAGTTTGCGAGTTGCGATAATATCTTCCAGTACACTGCGGTTTTCTACTTCTGATACACCGATAATGACCGGATAATCCTTGTTGATAGCTGCGATGTCAAAGAATACCCGTTCGGTATTGGTCAGTTTCTTGTTGTACTTGGCTGAGTTCCATTTTTTAGGACCTTCGGGAGTAAATTCATCATCGTGAACTTCCGGATCATTGATTGTATCAAAGAAGTTCTCAAGATTGTAAAATACAACCTTATACGGTTTCTGTGCAAAGCTGAACGATATCAGCAGCGCAAAGAGCGCGGTTACTAATAACAGTTTTTTCATAAGCTAGCGTATTAGTTAATCCCCCATTGGGATGGATTATTTTGTTGTTTTACCCTACTGGATACTTGTGGGAAGAACGTAAATCCTGTTTTGGATTCAATATCTGCTACAGAAGTGCAAATAGACTTAGGAGGCTCGATATTTCCATATGATTTATGGTCTACCCAAAATCCTATTGATATCAGTTCACTGTCCGAACAGTCTTTGATGTTCTTTCCTGTTTTGCCACTCTTCGTACGCAGAAGTACTTTGAAGTAGTTTGTAGGAACCGGAACTGTATTCTTTGCTCCATCTGTAGTGGTGGTTGCACCTGCTCCAAAATATGCACCGGTAACTACATACAACGTATCAGAACAGTTGTTTGCCCGAACTTTGGTTTCAAGTTTAGCCCACATATCCTGATTCAGACGATTAAGCTGTGGAGTCATGTTTGACATATAGAAAGTTTGAGCATTCATCTCATCTGTTCCCAAGCGGTCGGCTGATGGAAGCTGATGTCCACGGTCATAAGAACCTCCATAGGATTTTAATGTGCAATCGGCTTGATAACTTTGGGGAATGATCGGATCGAAAGCCCAACGGTCTGTACGTTCTCCTGATCCTTTGAGGTATGCAGTATGTATCGGATATGCTACCCACAAAGCTGCTTTCTTTGTCTTATCAAAACAAATGGAATAATTACGTATTGTTTTATCATTCAGAAGAGCATAATGAGTTACATACTGATAATTTGCATTCTCTTTGAAGTCTGGTACTTCAGCCCACAACTTGAAAGCCGGCAGGTTCTGCTGCGATTCAGACAATTGTACTAAATCAAAGACTTTAGCTTCTTGATCTGCAAACTGGATTGAAATCTTGGCTACACGCTGTTCTTTACTTGTATTGCTATTATAATATACGTATAGAACATTGAGTCCGTCTTTTACTTCTCCGGATTTAGAGGATAAGGTCAGATCATTGCTACTGAAAGAACACCATGTTGTACCCTCAGTGATCTCTGCATTCCATATGGTCCCAGGAGTACCTGTGATGATTATGGCGGATGATCCGGATGCAGATTTTACAGTGGAGGAAATCTTCCAGTAGGCTTCACCTGACTGTGATGAGTCTCCACCGTTAGAGTCATCATTGCTACATGCTGTTATACATAAGATGAGGACTGATAGCAAGAATGATGTATAATACTTAGTAAATGATATCATTTTAGGGTATATATTTAGAGACAAGTAACTCTTGGCAAGTATAACTTGCCAAGAGTTTACTAGTTTCTATCAGATTTTAATATAATTGGAATCCACACATTATGCCTCTAGCTTTTGCTCCATTTCCATCAAAATTTGCATCAGTTGCAATTGTGATAGTCGATTCAGGTGTTAAGCCTGTAAGGTTAAAAGTGTAATAGTCTGAATCAGTAAAGGTAACAGTGAATGTTCCGGTTCCGGCTACACCTGTATTTGGCTCTGCTGTAATATTATCATCACCTGATACACTACCACCTCCATTAACTTTTATATAAACAGTCATTGTTTCTTTATTCCATGCGCTAGCATAGAAAGATAATTTTTTGTTGCCACTGACTCCTAAAGCTCCAGTTGTAAATGTTCCACTTTTTTTGCCAGTGCCTAGTTTCAATCCTTCAATAGTCGTTTCATTAATAGATAAATCTTGAGAGTAAGCATTTACTTTATCAGAACCTTGAGCGAATAAGAAGGGAGTCATAGAAGTAAATGTTCCTTTGGTATCATTTCCTCCTTTTGCTGATACCTTTATAGGCACAGTAACGCTGTTACCATTAGTAATACTGATGGTGAGGTTCTGCTTAACATCGTCGCTGCTTTCGTTAGCATTTGATGTAACTATTACTTTGCCATTTTCGAGTTTTGCTGATAAAATACCGTTTAATTGGCTTATAGAAAGTGTATTACTGCCTTGGTTTACAGTCGTAACTTCAATAGTCTGGCTTCCACCCGTAGAAGAAAAACTAACAGATGATGGATCAACCGATACAATCATAGGTTTATTGGAAGCGAATCCACTCACATCTTCAAGATTACGAGGCATTAATTGGCCTGCACTTTGATAGATAGAAGCAATACCTGTCATTGACGCCGTCGCAGCTGCATATGGTTGATTTTCGAATGGAGATGCATTCTTGTTTATATTAACAGTGAATGATGTTCCTGCTACATTGAATGTGTGGTTTTTACCAGCTTCACCGTCTTTCCATACTCCTGCCGTTGCAATGTTGACATTCTCAACAGTTACAGGCATACATACAAATGCTGCTAATTGAGATAGAGTGACCTTTACAGGGGTTACTGTATTATTTTCAGAAATAACTTCAATGTTATCTGCTGAGAATCCCTCAACTTGAGGTACGTCATAACGTTTATATATCTTTGCTACATCTTTTTGTAATGTAACTTTGATTTCCTGTCCTAATGCATATTGAGTTACATCTATTTGGTTGTTGTATAAGGAAAGTGCATTGCCCGCTGTTGTAGCTCCTTTGGTCATTAGATAAAGAGTACCATAAGAGTAGTTCTTTCCTGCAGGGTCACCACAAATCACACCTTGAATTACATAGTTTTCATCTACTTCTGTAGCAGTTCCTGTCATTTTAGTAACCAAATCTGCTATAGAGATAGGAGTTGTGGTAGATTCCATGGCAACAAAAGTTTTAGGCTCACCATAAATAGTATTGGAAGCGGTTGTTGCATAGGCGCGGAATGCATATTGATTGTCTTTAGTCAGATTGGTAACAGCTACTGTCCAAGGATTTTCTTTTACTGATGCAGCTGTCTTAGTTGCTTTTGTCCAATCTATGTCTGTTACAGTTCCAGTACTAAACTCGATGTATTGTACACCAACTTCGGTAGCTTCAGCAATATCGAGGTTGAAAGCAGAACCTCCTAAAGTTGCAGAAGTACCTGTTATTGTTTTTGCGTCTGTAGTTGTAACTTTAGGTTCTCCTGCTGCTCCTAAGTCGATTTCTGTACCACCAGCACCTGTTGCTAATGTGATATCATCTAAACGAATGGCTGAGGCATCTAAGGCTGTGAATCTAATATACAGATTTTCTGGTACTTGTTTTAATGTGAAGTTTGCTGTTGCAAAAACCCAATAAGGATAATCAGCATCGCCATTATTTTTAGTATATGTAATTGGGGCCCAAGTTGTACCATCAGCACTTAATGCTACTTCAAACTTAGAAACATCGAAAGTGTTGTCATATGTTCCGTTGTTGTTTACAGAACGGCTGGCTCCAAATGTTAACTGTAGATTCTTTTGTCCGGAGGATAGTGTGATCTTATTGACATTGAAGCTTGTAGGTGTTTTTCCAAAGAATACAATGTTGGGTCCTGATGCACCTGCATAAGCATCTGTATTTGCTAATCCACTGTTACGTACTGAAGCATTCTCTCCTGTGTAAGTCACAGATTCTGAACCAATACCTGTCTTATTCCATCCTTCATATTTGTCAACGTAAGGCCAATTGTTCTTATCAACTTCGATTGTGCCAACATTGTCGTTGTAGATTACTACAGATGGCTCTACACTTCCGCTTGTAATCTTAACAGTCTCTGACATCAACACACCCACCTTGTTAGAAATTTCGATAACAACGCTGGCTTCGTCATTGATATTTTCCGGAATGCTAACTTGGATAGTAGCAGAACCTTCACCTTCATATTTTGATAGAGTAACCCATGATTTATCATCCTTTACTGTAGCTTTCCAACTACGGTTAGTTGAAATGTCAAAAGAAGCTTGGCTTCCGCTGGCTGGTTGACCGTCTAAGCCGAAAATCAAGGTTGTAGGCGAAACTTCGAGGTATGGAGCCTCGGTATCATCATTGTCGTCAACGCAACTTACGAAAGCTGTGCTAACCATTACAAGCATAAGCCCGTAGAATAACTTCAGAAAGTTCAAATTTCTCATTTTGTTGCTTTGTTAATTAATTAATAAAATTTTTGTGAATCATTTATCTTTTTATTCTCTCTCGATAATAATAGTTTAGCAAAGTTATTTTTTTCTATGAAACATGCAAAGTTTCTAACGTCTTTTTCGTATTACAACTGTGTTAAATTTTAGTGACTTAGGAATCGGTTATGAGGTGATTTCTTACATTGACGAATAGATTGATTCTTTTTATCTTCGATATATAACATTGTGAAAGAATTTAGAGAAGTTTATTACTTTTTTGAAAGATTTGCATTACGTCTTTATTGGGCTTGGGTTGGTTGGTAATTGCGTGTTTACGGAGCATTAAATGGAATTTCTTTTGAATGAATATCATTTGTGATTTGATGGATAGAATCTTAGTCGTATAAAATTATTTTAATATTGGAATACTGAAATACAGTATTGGAGATGAAATCGTCTTCTTGCTTTTATCTTGATTATGAAATCTCATTGTATAAACTATTTATCTCTTCTTTTTATGCTTTGATTTTAGAATGTTCTGTGCCGGCTCGGTAACTCTAATTCTTCTCCATAACCTCTCCATCCACCCATCCTCTGTTTTGCTTAGCGTATCAGACACCATCGTGATCACCTGTTGGTTTAACCTGTTTTGTTCAGTTGCCATCGCTTGCCGTTTTTCGAGCAGTGCGATTGTTTTTTTGCTGATGCTGAAGGTCTTGTTTTTGTAATTCGATGACTTCAAGAGATAGTTTGCATATTTCTGCTTGATTCATAAAGAGTTGCTCCAACGTCTGAATGTATTCTTTGGTAGGAAGAGTTTCGTGCCAGCACAGGAATTTCTGAAGGCTCTCTTCGTCAATGATAAGAGTAGTCTCAGTGAAAGATGCGGTAATTGCTTCTGTTTCTGCCCACAAACAGACGTTTTCCTCTTTGACTTCGTATTTGTGTACGGCTTCGTCTATGCTAATTCATTTCGGCATAGTGTTTCTTTGTTTATGTGTTTAACAAAAAAGAGTGAATAAGTCTTGGTAAGTGTGGTGCAACAAGCATCCCTGCATTTTGCTTTCCAGTCGGAGGGTTGTGGGGTATGGGGATTATGAAGGGAACCGACCGGATACAAAAGAGGCATGGATGCTGTTGAACCATTATCTGTACTCGAGGTCTAGCAAACCCTACTAAAAGATAATGATAACAACAGACATCCACGCCAATCGTTTATATATAACACATCCATAACTGATATGTTGATATATAGCAATTCACGTGGAGTATCTGTTGTATCATCTCTCTTTAGTATGAAATTGCTAGTTTCGAGTACGAGAGACAATACGTTATTTACTCCAATAAAGTAATAAAAAGCACTACCCGCTTATTACATCTCGCTGATGTGCAGAAAGTGTATGACAAAGATATATGTTTTTGGGGAATAATATGGAAAAACGGAAATAAATAAAAGAAGTCCGATATTTAGAATGGCTTTTTTGTGTTTGGTTGAATAATGTTTTCAAGATGTTGTCTACCATTATTCATAGCGCATTTATCTCTTTCGTAAAGCAATGCTTTGTATCTTCAAAAGCTATGCTTTATGGTTGCTAAAGCATTGCTTTAGATAACCGTACGTCAGATGTTACGAGCATCGCTTTCACCTTCACTTTTTCCTCCCAACCTCTTATCCATCAGTGGTCTCGGGTGAAGGGGCGGCTATTCACCTAGTGAGTGGAGAAAACATTGTAAATGTTTGAAATAAACTATTCAATGATTTGAAATAAACATTGGGAAGAAAAAAATAATCTATTAGCATCTTTCGATTAGGTTATAGCTAATACGAATATCATTATAGCAAAAACAAATTAGCTTATAGCAAAGTGAACGATTTCTTTATGGTCCAATATGAAAATTGGATGAAGGATCGGTGAAGGGCGATGTGCTTCACCCGTTATCGCTTATGGATAAAAGGTTTCGAAGAAAAGGTGAAGGATATCCACCTATTTGAAAACTTATAGTGTGACGTGTAAAAACATCTGTCTTTGATGGGAAGGGTTTCGTGCCAGCGTAAGAAGTTACGTAGGTTCTCTTTGGCAATGATCATGGTACAGCACACGGTACTTTTCTTTGTGTTATGACTGTAAAGAGATGTATTGACGTCTATAACATTTCCTATTTTTAAGGAAATATTAATTCGTTTGTTTCCTGTATTTTAGGAAATAAAATATGGGATTCTAAATATAATATCTTTTAGTGCACAACTTAATCTCCTTTAGTGAATAAATTAATTCGTCCGCCTATAGGCGGACGGAAAGATGCCTATAGCCGGACGAATTAATTTATGAATGCGCAGACGTTATTTTCTATAGAGAAAACTATTATTCTATTATGCCGTTGTTATTAAGGTTTTGAAGGTTTCGTATAATCTTTTTTATCTCTTCTTTTACT
The DNA here is from genome assembly GCF_001811315.1 of Bacteroides sp. HMSC067B03. Lineage (NCBI taxonomy): Bacteria > Pseudomonadati > Bacteroidota > Bacteroidia > Bacteroidales > Bacteroidaceae > Bacteroides > Bacteroides sp. HMSC067B03. The sequence continues at coordinate 91,616 of NZ_KV804335.1, forward strand.
ATTCTTAACTCCGAAAGTTTCGTAACGATAAAGAAACCATCTACTTTTACCCCCGATTTTGTGAAGAATTGAAGGAATCTTCGTCTAATAAACTAAAAACTAAAACATTTGGGGCATGAAACACAGACTATTGCTACTATTACTATTCGTGTTCACCGCAGTGATGACAGGGTGGGCACAAAATTCTGCGACTCCCTCGTATATCATTAAAGGTGTACTTTTAGATTCACTGACTCAGGAAGGAGAACCTTACGCAACCATTAAGATTACTAAAAAGGGTGCTCCGGACAAAGCTATCAAGATGGCGGTGACCGGTGCCAGCGGTAAGTTTCAGGAGAAACTGAATGCAGCGGCAGGAGATTATGTGATTACTATTTCTTCCATCGGTAAGGCAGTTATCACCCGAGAGTTTACGTTGAAGCCGTCGGTTAAAGTCATTGATCTGGGAACGATGCTTTCGGCTGAGGCTACCAATGAACTGAAGGGAGTGGAAATTGTGGCGCAAAAACCTTTGGTTAAGGTAGATGTAGACAAGATAGAGTATAACATTGAAGACGATCCCGATTCGAAGTCGAACAGCATACTGGAGATGCTTCGGAAAGTGCCTTTGGTGACGGTGGACGGAGAAGATAATATACAGGTGAACGGTAGCAGCAGCTTTAAGGTGCACGTCAATGGAAAGCCCAATAACATGATGAGCAACAATCCGAAAGAAGTGCTGAAAAGCATGCCTGCCAATTCCATTAAATATATTGAGGTGATAACTTCGCCGGGTGCCAAGTATGACGCCGAAGGAGTGGGAGGTATTCTGAATATCGTGACAGTAGGCGGTGGATTCGAAGGATACACAGCAACCTTCCGGGCGAATGCCAGCAATTATGGCGCCGGTGCCGGTGGCTATGCAATGGTCAAGCAGGGTAAAATGACCGTCTCTGCCAATTATAACTATAACTACAATGACAGGCCGCGCGGCTATTCGGATAGCTATCGCGAAAATTACGAGTCGGAAACGGAAAAGTATCTTGAATCAAATAGCAGTTCCAAGTCGAAAGGCAACTTCCAGTATGGAAATCTGGAAGCCAGTTATGAAATCGATACACTAAGACTGCTGACGGTAGCTTTGGGAATGTATGGCAGCAACAGTAAGAATTATGGTGATGGCTTTACCAACATGTACGGCGCTAACCATGAGGATATAGCCTACAGCTATCGGATGGACAATCATGGAAAAGGTTCCTGGTACTCCATTAATGGAAACATAGACTATCAGCGTACCTCCAGAAAGAACAAGCAGCGGATGATCACTTTCTCTTATAAGATTAATACACAACCTCAGACAAGCAATTCTTATAATACCTATAAGGATATTTATCCCGAAGATGAGATGGAGGAACTCGTCAAGCGGCTGCTGTTGAGAAATTATCATTCGGACGGAAAGACCAATACAATGGAACAAACGTTTCAGGTGGACTATACCACGCCGATTGGTAAGTTACATACTATCGAGGCGGGTGCGAAATATATTTTCCGCCGCAATACCAGCGACAATAAACTTTATGAAGCGTCCGGAGGAAGCGAGGATTATTTATACAATGAAGACCGCAGTAGCGACTATCGCCATTTGAATCATATTTTGGCGGCTTATCTCGGATATACACTGAAATACAAAGATTTCACTTTCAAACCGGGTATGCGGTATGAGCAAACCATACAGCGCGTGAAGTATATTGTTGGTCCGGGTGAGAATTTCCATACGAACTTTAGTGACCTCGTACCTTCTGTTTCACTGGGTATGAAACTGGGCAAGACTCAAAATATACGGGCGGGTTATAATATGCGTATCTGGCGTCCGGGCATCTGGAATCTGAATCCTTATTTTAATAATCAGAATCCGATGTTTATCACTCAGGGAAATTCGGACTTGAAGAGTGAGAAAAGTCATTCGTTTGACTTGTCTTATAGTAATTTTGCGGCGAAGTTCAATGTCAATCTGTCGTTACGGCATTCGTTCAATAATAACAGCATAGAGAATATAAGCCGGTTGATTACCGAACCGGGAGGGGAGATGTTTGACGATAATCCGGAACATGTGGCACCGGAAGGAGCTTTGTACAGTACGTATGCCAATATAGGAAAGAGCCGGAATACGGGATTAAGCTTTTACCTTAACTGGAACGCATCGCCTAAAACACGCTTGTACGTCAACGGACGCGGAAGTTATAGCGACCTGAAAAGTGAGGCGCAGGGATTGCATAATTATGGATGGAACGGTTCTTTCTATGGCGGTGTCCAGCACACTCTTCCATTGAAGATACGGTTAAGTCTGAATGGTGGCGGTAGTACTCCGTACATTAACCTGCAGGGAAAAGGTTCCGGTTATTATTATTATGGTTTGGGGATCAGCCGTTCTTTCATGAAAGAAGAACGTTTGAGCCTGAACTTGTACTGCAATAATATATTTGAGAAGTACAGAAGCTATAACAATCATACGGAGGGCGTAAACTTCCTGTCGAAGAGTAGCAGTAAATGGCCGAGCCGCAGCTTTGGATTTAGTATCAGCTACCGGATTGGCGAACTGAAAGCCAGTGTGAAGAAAGCAGCCCGAAGCATCAATAACGATGACGTGAAAGGCGGCGGAGAAGGTGGAAGTACCGGTGGCGGAGGTGGTCAGTAGACCACCCTCACCTTCAATTCATAAGATAAGCCGGGGAAATCCGGCTTTATTATTTGATGTCTGTTTCATTACTTTAAAGAGAACAAAATATTAGTGTTAGTGAAACGTCAGCCGGCTGAGCCCGATCTTCATTTTTGATTTGCTTTCTTCTGACTGGCGGTGTATAGGCGACTCCAATAAAGAGAAATCGACAGGGAAAGGAGCTGCCATTAATACGAAATTCTCAGTTGACATCCTGCTGAACTCAATGGTTTGTTGCGGGAATGAAACCGTGCTTTCGGCAGGAAGCAGGTAGTTGGCAAAATGACCTTGCTTGTCCGGCTGGAGTACCAGATAAGTACTCAGGGAACTGTCTATATTCAGCACATTGACGAACAGCGTGACAAGGGAATGATTGGTGGCCCGTACGTAATAAGGATTCTTCAGGTTGGAACCGTCCGGTTTCAGAACCGAGCCGTCCTGATGTGAAACCAGTTCGAAAGTCAGCAGATAATTACTTTTCTGTGAAGGATCTTTCTGTACAAAGACCTCTTGCAGGGTTTCGTTGCCCGATACTTGCAGGCAAGCGCACATTGCCTGGATAAACTGTTGGTTTTCTTCTTCTCCTCTGTATCCTGTGGTGGTCACTTTGCCCAGTTTCCGGTTTGGCGCTGTGTCGTCGGTATTGCTGAAAAGCTGGTCCTTGATATATCGGAGATAGTTGGCAGACAGGCGAAGTACAGAAGGTTTCATGTCGTGAATATATTCCTTGACCGTCCATGTACCGGTACGGTTCAGGCTATACAGCAATTTGGCATCCTCATTCAGAAGAGTTAACTGGCTTTCTTTGCCTATCGTTATTGTTTGCAGCGGAAACAATTTCTGTTTGGGCTGTATGGGGTGTCCTGCCGATTTTACATTGCCCGCAACGGAGTAGACAATGTACGAATCTCCTCCCTGTTGCGCTGTGCCCGGAGAAAGGATAGCGATCAGAAGAAAAACTGCTGTCAGGATTGTTTTCATTGGATGCCTGTTAATAAGTAAATAATGGGAATTCCTCATTCCAGCCGTCAAATCCGGGAATCTGTTTCCGGTTATTGTCGCCTTTAATAATTTCCTTCATTCGCTTGCGCAGGAAATTCATGAGCTCGACGGTGGTCAGTGCCTTTTGTCCTTCTGCCTTTGCTTTCCCTTCGAATGCTTCGATCAGTGCTTTGGTGAAAGCACCGTTTTCCCACTCCGGCAACTCGTTGGAAACGGTATCATCCTCGCTTGATGCATAAATATATCTTCCCGGTTTGGCACGGTTCATCTCCGAAACAACCTTCTGCATATCTAGCGAAGACACACTCCGGCGTCCCTGTAACAGTGCCCCGGAGTAGCAGGCATCGGCAAATACAACTACCTTGCCACGTATATCGTCCAGATAGCCCGAGAATCTGTCGGCATCGATGCAGGAACTGCGGATCATTTCTATATTCGCATCGACCGGTGCCAGATAGAATCGGTCTTTGTTATCTTTTAGTCCGTGTCCGGCGAAGAAGATGAAAGTAAAGTCGGTACTTTCTGCCCTTGCCGCCAACTGACACAATTCGTCTTCAATCTTCTGGCGGGTAGCTTCCTTGTCTGAGAGCTTGGTCACATAGATATTTTCATAAGGCGCATGCTTTTTCTTCTCCACCACCCGGACGAAATCATTCATGTCTTTCACCGCCATTTTCAACGGAGGGTGAATCTGATCGTAATCATTGATTCCGATAGCCAGCACGTAAAGATTAGGCCGTATCAGGTTTTCTTTCGATTTGTCCCATTTGAGCCGGAGGAATTCCGTTTCACTCCATCCCGTATTATTACGGGCGGAGATGGATATGCTGCTATCGTCTTTGGGCAGAGTCACCGTCACGCTTCGTCCCTTTTTTACGACACGCGCTGTCGGCTGTATCTCACCGTTGACTGTGACCTTTACTTCTTTTACCGGATTGTCCGGCGGAGTATCTACGCTGTAACGGATTTCCAGTTGAGTTTCACTGAAATAAGGGAAACCTTCCGGCGGAATAATTTTCACGACCGGTGAGGCCGGTGTGACAGGGGTTTCACCGGTAACGAAAGAAGCCGGTATCGGACTTTCGTTTTGAGCAAAGGCCGGCTTTTTCGACATAGCATTGATTCTGTCCAGTTCTTTTTGTACATCTGCGCCTTTTTTCTGGGCACGTGTATAAAGAACTTTGGCTTTTTGCAGCCACGACATCGCTGTATCATAGTCTTGGGCAATGCCTTTGCCTATATAGTAACAATATCCTAAATTCACCATTCCATCCGGATGGTCCTGTGCTGCGGCCCTCTGATACCATGCCAGGGCGTACATATCGCTCTGATCCACACCTTTTCCCGAAAAATAACAGTTACCTAAACAGTTCTGCGCTGTGGCATCTCCTCTCTCGGCAGCCTTGCGATACCAACTGGCAGCCTGTGTATAATCCTGCTTGGCCCAGTATTCGGAGGCTTTGCTCATTATCTGTGCAGTGGTTGGTGTTTGTTGCGCTATTGTTGAAGCGAGGACCGTGCAAAGTAACCATAATATGCATACTGTTTTTTTCATAAGTAAAGTGTTTTTTCCGGGTGTTTCAACTTCTTTTTCTCTTGCAGCCATAGCAGCCAGCCCACATAGAACGAAAGCGCATTACCTGTCAGTACGATGCCGGTGAATGCATATATAAGACTAATGCTGTAGTGGAAGAAATGATTGACTATCAGGTTGATAAATACCAATAGTATAGTTACCAGAATAGCGGAAAGGGTAATACGGATATTATCCGTTTTCTCGTATTTGATGTGCAGGTAACTGCATGTCACTACAAAGCAATAGGTCAGTAGAAAGCCTAACACTACTCCCAGCCAGACCGGCATCTCAGTAATTTCCCGATGGTGGATAAGGGTATGTGCAGAGAGTGCCACAATTTCCGGTCCGCTAAGGTCTCCTACAGGTGTCAGATGCAAATCTTCCTTGCCCGAAGCGATGCCTATCACTACTATTTTATCTTTAAAACGGTCGGCGAAAAGGGAAATATCGGTGGGGAGTACTTTGCGAATGTGTACGTCCGAATAATTGATCAGTTGCTCAGCATCCTTCTCATAACGGAGGCTTGGCTGGTAAGCAAGTGCGATTTGTAAGGGGAGCGAACGAAGCATATCGTCTCCGTTGGTGATCGTGGTGGTATAGGTTCGCAGGCACTTGCTGTATGTGTTGTTCATCGTTGTATTGGTATATCCTTCACGAAGCTGCGGTAGGGCAGGGGTGAAGAAGGAAGACAGTACACTGTTGTCGTCTGATATTTCGGAGGCCGTTACAATTGTAGCCGGAATGGTATCGAGTGTCTGCATCAGGATTAGATTGTCTTCAGAACGGTCATCGTCCGGAAACATGATATCCAGTGCGATCACTTTAGGAGAAGTAGCAGCTACTTCGGCAATTGTCTCTGCTATGGCTTTGCGGTTGCGGATGGAGGTTACGTCTACCACAAAGATCTCATTACTTTCCGGCATCGAATTCCTGTCTGACAGGCGAAGGAAGAGATCGGACAGGCGGAAATCTTCGAATGCACGGGTTACCGGGTCGAAGAAAGAGGTGTTCAGCGGAATATAGATCACCAAAAATGAGAAAAGGAAAATCCCTAACGTAATGTAGAGGTGGCTTCGGTGTAGCCAGAAGCGAAAACTCCAGAACTTATGTTTCATGGCAGTACCTCCTTCTTTGCTCCAATTTTAGGTGTCGGACAGGTGCAGATACAGACAATACCTTCAGGTAATTGTTGCCATCCAATTCGGAAATTCTTCAGTGAGAGATCTGTCTTAGAAGTGAAAGCGTCGATAAGGGCGTGCATTGATTTATTGCCATCGGGCGAGGCATCATTGGGGACATAGGATTTGATAGTTGAACTTACTTCTGCCTGAATCATCGAAGCAGTTTCTATCAAAACAGTAACCAATGCGTCGGAACAAGCTGCGATACCGTCTTTAGATTCTCCCATACCAGTGGAACAAATTTGTTCTGCAATATTTTCTTTGACTGTACCATAAATTCCGGCTTCTATGATTAACTGTCCTTTTGTAATACCTGTGCAATATAAAGGAAAAGGAACTCCTTCCGATGTTCCACTAAGTTTTGAAATACTATTGAATATCGATTCAATCTCTTCTTTTTCATTCGATTTTGTAGAACTAGATATCACGCTTGCGACAGATACTACTTTATTGCAAAGTGGAATTTGCGTGAGGACTCCTATCCACGCCCGTCCAAAGGAATGCTGCAAATCATAAGAAAACTTCAGGCCCATTTTCTCTTTGTTCGCTTGTGGAGGGTATTCTGCATAGCGATAACTGGTTTTGCCGGGTAATACGTTTTCCCCTACTTTTACTGTGATCTCTTCTTTACCGTTATTCTTGTTGTAAACGACAGATTCACTGTAGGAATGGTGTCCCAACGTAGTTGCGATGAGGCTGCTTACCAGACAGGAATCAATCCCGGAGGAATGGTTTTTCTTGCTGACGTCCCTGGTGAAAATGATTTTATTATTGGATTTACCTTGTTTTACCCGACATAGTACAAAGTATTCTCCGGATGGGTGTGCGTATAATTTTTCTAGTGCGCATTCAAAACCTGACAATTCCAGTCGTGCTGCTTCCAGACGTCGAGTGGATTCTTTTTTTCCTTCTACATCTATTTCTGAAGTAGTAATGGTTTTGAAAGGTAAACCTTGGGTCAGACAAAAGTTCAGTACGGCACGTGTCTGGGCTTGTAGTAAGGCCAGACCGGCATCATCCATGACTTCGGATACTCCCAAATAAAGACCTTCCTGATTTTCGAATACCCAGGGAGGCAGTTCGTCTTTTGCTGCACAGACGCGTACAGAAAAAGAGAAATATACGAATAGACACAAGAAAAGTGATAACCTCATAATTATTTGTCAGCAGTATTAAAGTCTTGAACTTTTCTGCAATATTCGCTAAAAAATAGAACATGAGCAAAAAATATGCTAATAATTTGTAAAGCAGTACTTTCTAAGTTCTTAGAAAGGGACGTGTTTATAGACAAGGAGGATGTGTCAAATTTAGACACATCCTCCTTGAGAGCGGGGAGTTGAGATGCTTTGAGGCAACTCTTGAAAATTAGATGATGGTTGGTTTCTTTATTTCTGCCTTACATCCTGCTTGTTGGTATTAAAACCTAGCTTGGTAAGTCCTGCCTGTACGTCGGGATGGCTCATAAAGAGTTTCCATAGCAGCCCTGTGCGGTAATTTTCAATCATGACTGCGATAGGCCCTTGGTCAATGGCAAGATAACGTTGTGGATACCAGTTGTCCGTTTCGCTGAAAGCATCGTAGAATCCGAAAGGACCGAAGACTTTATCACCCATGTTGTATAGGTAGCGCATCACTTGCATCGAGTACTCAGGAGTATAGACGATGGACGAAAGGGCGGCGGTAGGGGAGATCACCCCTTTGTCATCCTGTTCGTTTGGTGAGTGGGCAGCATAGCCGTCAACGGAGTAGCTGGCTGTCAATCCCCAGCAGTCCGGTCCGAAACCTTTGTAATGCTTGGGATTACGGATGCAGTAAGCACGATTCACGAGTGTCAGGTTCCTCATCTCGTGGAAGTAGCTCGGACAATATTCATCTTTTAATCCTACCGGATCGAGCCCCAGGAAAGAATACTGTGCCCAGAAAAGCGGGCCGGCTTCTGTACCCTGGTAGCGAAGATGCAACTCGATACCTTCCACTTTATGCGGAGAGACGATAGCCCCATTCTGCGCCCAGCCATCGTGATAGACGGCTGCCGGAACTCCGTGGGTAGGAGAGGCTGCGGCGAGGATATACATAATCATACATTCGTTATAGCCATGTATCGGGAAATCCATTTCCCAACCGTATGTGGGGCTCCAGTGCCAATATAACACGTTTTGTCCTCCCTTACGATACCAGTTCCAGTCGACGTCCCGCCAAATTTGGTCGATACGTTGGGCCAGAGCTTTTTCTTTCTTGTTGCCATTGATATAATACTGGTGTACGGCAAGCAGACCTTGCATCAGGAAAGCGGTTTCTACCAGGTCACCTCCATTATCTTTCTGACCGAAAGGTTTCACCTTTCCCGTATCGCCATACCACCAGTGCGGATATGCTCCGTGAAAGCGGTCTGCTTTTTCGAGGAAGGAAACGATACGTTCCATTCGTGCCAGACCTTCTTCGCGGGTGACGTAGCCACGGTCTATTCCGGCAAGAATAGCCATAATACCGAAACCACTGCCGCCCGAAGTAACTACATTGGCGTCGTTTTGCGGATATACCCCGTCTACATGATACCGTTCGGGCGCAAGCCCGCTGTTGGGTTCGGCACCCTCCCAAAAGTAGAGAAAGGTGCGACGCTGAACGGTGTCCATCAGGGCGTCATCCGAAAGTTCGGAACTGGCGGTGGTTTGTCCGCCAGTCTTGTTCTTACACGCTCCTGCCGTCATTATGAGGCAGAAAAGCACAATATAGAGAGATAGTTTTTTCATTGATTGTGGATTTAAATGAGAGAATAAGATTTAGGCACGGATTACACGGATTTCACGGTTTTAAGAGATTGCGCAGTTAAAGACCGTGTGAATCCGTGTAATCCGTGCCTATTGTACGATTTTTATTTTAGCGTGAATCGTGCGGATTTCACGTCCCGGCTGTTTGTTCCGATCATTACTTCAAACTCACCCGGTTCTGCTACCAGTTGCAGGTCGTAGTTGTAATACCTCAGCATTTCCGGTGCAATCTTGAACCGTACAATCTCTGACTGTCCCGGTTCGAGGAATATCTTCTGAAAGCCTTTCAGTTCTTTCACCGGACGGGTGGTACTGCCGACAAGATCCCGAATGTAGAGTTGCACTACTTCTGATCCCGGCCATGTCCCGGTATTGGTCACCATTACTGCTGCCGTCAGCTCTCCCGTCATATCGATGGTAGAACGGCTCAGGTCGATATCCCCGTAGGAGAAGGTCGTGTAAGAAAGTCCGTATCCGAATGGATAAAGCGGTTCGTTGTCTACATCCAGATAATTGCTGCGGAACTTTTCGAACCATTTGCCTTGCGCCAGCGGACGTCCTGTATTCTTATGCGCATAATACAGCGGAATCTGACCGACATTCTTCGGGAAGCTCATGGTCAGTTTTCCACCCGGATTGACATATCCGAAGAGCGCGTCGCCAATGGCATAAGCAGCTTCGCTGCCTCCGAACCATACATTCAGAATGGCGGGTACATGCTCCTGCTCCCAAGTCAGTGTCAGCGGACGGCCTGTAAATAATACCAATACAACGGGTTTCCCGGTTTTCAGCAATTCCTTCAACAGGTTTTGCTGTACATCCGGAATGTTCAGGTCGGTACGGCTGCTGCTTTCTCCGCTCATTTCGGATGACTCTCCGAGGGCGGCGATGATGATATCCGACTGGTTGGCTACTGTCAATGCTTCATCCAGCAGTTGCTGGTCTGTCCGGTTATCACGGTTCAGCGAACGTCCGAACATGGTGGCACGTTCTTCGTAGGATGCGTCACTGATCAGATTGCTGCCTTTGGCATAAAGAATATTGGCTTTTCCGGCAGTCATTTCTTTCAGTCCTTCTACCAACGACGGACACCGGTCGAGTACGGCAGCTACGCTCCATGTACCGGGCATGTTTGTCCGGCTGTCGGCGAGCGGGCCTATCACGGCGATGTTACCTTTCGGATTGAAGGGAAGAAGAGGTTCCGCAGGAGTTCCCGGAATGAGTGTCACGTCGTCGTTCTTTAAAAGCACAAAACTTTCTGCGGCAATTCTGCGGGCAGCGTCGCGATGCGCTTTCGTAAAGATGTCACGTGCAGGACGTTTCGGGTCGCAATATTTGTAGGGGTTGTCAAATAATCCCAGTTTGTATTTAGCTTCCAGAATACGGCGGCAGGCGGTATTCAGTGTTGCCATAGAAACCTTGCCTTCCTGAACAGACTTTTTGAGTGTGCCGACAAAGCCCTCGCTTACCATATCCATGTCTACTCCGGCATTGATGGCACGTGCGGAAACTGTTTGCAGGTCGCCTATACCGTGGTCGATCATTTCAGAGATTCCGGTGTAGTCGGTTACTACAAATCCGTTGAAGCCCCACTGACCACGCAGTACGTCTGTCATCAGCCACTTGTTGGCGGTAGCAGGCACACCGTCTACTTCGTTGAACGATGCCATCACACTTCCTACACCGGCTTCAACAGCAGCTTCGTAGGGCAGCATGTATTCATTGAACATCCGCTGGCGGCTCATGTCTACCGTGTTGTAGTCGCGTCCGCCTTCCCCTGCGCCATACAGTGCAAAGTGTTTTACGCAGGCCATGATTTCGTCATTCCGCTGCATATTCTTTCCCTGATAACCGAGTATCATTGCTTCGGCAATCATTGCTCCGAGAAACGGGTCTTCACCGCTGCCTTCGGAAACACGTCCCCAACGTGGGTCGCGTGAGATGTCCACCATCGGGCTGAATGTCCATGAGATACCGTCGGCACTGGCCTCTATGGCTGCAATGCGTGCCGATTCTTCAATGGCGGTCATATCCCAGGTACAGGACAGTCCTAACGGAATGGGGAACATTGTTTCGTATCCGTGGATGACATCCATACCAAACAGCAAGGGGATACCCAGACGGGATTGTTCTACTGCCTGTTTCTGTACATCACGTATTTTCTCTACTCCTTTCAGATTGAACAGGCCGCCCACTTCGCCCCGTTTTATTTTGGCGGCGATGTCACTGCTTTTGGCTTGTCCTGTAGTGATCTCTCCTGCGACGGGGAGGTTCAGTTGCCCTATCTTTTCTTCCACAGTCATCTTCTTCATCAGTGCGTCGATGAAACGGTCCATGTCCTGCGGCGATTTCTGCGCTGCCGCACTCAGGAAGCCGGCAGTGAGCAGTAGAAATGAAAAAAATATTTTCTTATTTATCATATCGTTTTATCTGTTTAATTTTTAAGCACGGATTACACGGATTAACACGGTTTTCAATAGCCTGTCTAATCTCTTAAAGCCGTGAAATCCGTGTAATCCGTGCCTAAATTTATTATTTCATATTATATTAATAATCCGGATTCTGTACCAGCACTCCCTTTGACTTGTCAATCTCTGATTGAGGCAAAGGCAATAAGGCATTCTTGGCCTGATAGTTTACTTTTCCGGCGGCGTGCAATACATCCGCAGCGATTCCCCAACGTACAAGGTCATAGAAACGGTCGAACTCAAGTCCGAGTTCCACGCGGCGTTCGTGGCGGATGGCTTCCCGCAATTCTCCCTGATCGGTGGTTGTTACTTTCGGCAATATATTCGTATTGCTGCCTCTGGCACGTGCGCGTACCATTTCCAGATAATCTATTGCTTCTCCGGGGATATTCTTTTCGTTGGCAGCTTCGGCAGCCATCAATACTACGTCCGAATACCGGATCAGACGGATATTTACCCAGAAACCTTTGTTGGTGTATTCTTTACGCAGGGCAGGGTCCGTATAGGCTTTCTTGTTGAAGTAAGCTCCCATAGCCGGAGAAACGGGTGACTCACCATAAGGCTCGTTGGTGTTTTCCGGAGTAATAGGCTCATCGTCCGATTTACGGAAGTAGAGCAGCGTAGCGTTCTTACGAGGGTCTCCTGCTTCGTAGGCGTCTGCCATAAACTGGGTGGCCATGTGCCATCCCCATCCTAAGTCCCACTGACCGGCTCCGCGTATGCCTTGCACTTCGCAGAACTGACTGCCGATCACTTCACTTTGCGGGAGAGCGGCTGTGGCTGTACATTGCAGTTCGAATATGGAACCTCCGCTATTCTCACCGTCATCGGTAAATATTTCATTATAGGGTGTTTTCAGATTATATAAACCTTTATTGATAACGTCGGTAGAAGCTGTGTACATATTGTTCCAGTCGTTGCGCATCATATAGGTACGGGCATGAAGTGAACGGGCGGCCCCCCAGGTCAGTCGTCCGGTATATTCGGTACTCCATGTTTCGGGCAATGACTCTTCCGCTGTTTTCAGGTCGGTATCAATCTGCTCGTAGATTTTATCAGCAGTCGTTTTCGGAATGTTGGCTTCCGAAGCGTCGTTGATCTTGTAAGTCACCAGAGGTACTTCGCCAAAGGCTCTCACCAGATTGAAGTAACAGTAAGCACGGAAGAAAGAAGCCTCTCCTTTGTTGATGATGTCTTCGGCTTCCGTTTGTCCGGCAGTTTCTTTCTCGGCAATGGCGTCGAGGATATCATTACATTGGTAGATGACGGCGTAATTCTGTCCCCAGTAAGCCCCTAACAGACCGTTGGTTGGAGTGTACAGAAAGTCATCGTACATTTCGGCTACGTCCGATCCGTCGCTCGGAATACTTCCCTTTTCGGAATCTTCGGAACGCAGACAATGGATGGCAAGGGCGGGGGTGCCGGCAGTGATGTTGAAGTTACGCATCATGGTATAGACATTATAGATTTTACCGTTGACCAATGCGTTGGGATTGTCGTCTTCGGTAAATTGTCCCTGCGGACTCCGGTCCAGAAAGTCGCTGCAACTGCTTATTAGCAAGGCAGAAGCGGCAATGAAAGTGGAAAAAAGATATTTATTTAGTTTCATACCATTATTGTTTTAAAGATCAAAAAGTTAGGTTGATACCGAAGGTGTAGACGGCGGGTACGGGGTAACTGCCATTGTCTACTCCGAAGGCGGTAGCGCTGCCACCCAGTTCCGGGGTGTAGCCGGTGTTATGCTTCCATGTCTTCAGGTTTTGTATGTTGACATAGACTTTCAGTGCCTGCAGGCGTATCTTGGCAAGCAAAGACTTGTCGAATGAGTAGGCAAGCTGCACGTTACGGATGCGGAAGAAACTTCCGTCTTCGATGTAATAATCCGAATTTAACGTGTTGATGGAATGTTTGGAGTTCAGCAATGGCTGGCTGTTGGAAGTGCCTTCTCCGTGCCAGCGGTCCATGCGTTGTGCCAGATAGTTGAACTGTGCAAAGTTGTAATTGTCCCAGGTACGGAAAATCTCGTTACCATGCTGTCCCATCATGTCGATACCCAGTGACCAGTTCTTATACGTTAGTCCGAGCGAAAGGCCATAGGTGAAATCCGGTGTCGGGTTACCTATCATTGTACGGTCTTCCGGGGTAATCTTGCCGTCTCTGTTCACGTCGGCGAACTTCAGGTCACCGGGAGTGACTGTGGCAAGGGTGTTTTCGGGCGATGCATCGATGTCGGCTTGCGACTGGTAGACGCCTGCTACTTTGTAACCATAGAAGTATCCGATAGGGTAGCCTGCCATGGTGTAACTCTGCTGTTTATCTCCGGCAATGATGGAGTATCCATCCTGAACGAGGCTCTTCACCTTATTCTTGATGGTGGTCAGGTTGGCACTGACAGAGTATCCCCAGTCACCGATCTGGTCACGCCAGCTGGCTGCCATTTCAACGCCCATGTTCTGGATTTCTCCCAAGTTGCCGATGCCGGGCACTGTTCCGGAGATACCGGGCACTTCGGCTAGCAGGTCTTTTGTCCTTTTCTTATAATATACTCCTTCAAAATGCAGGCGGTTGCGCAGCACGTTCGTTTCGAAACCAGCTTCCCAGGCTTCTACTTTTTCCCAACGCAGATTAGGGTTAGGCAGATAGGCGAGCTGGTATCCGGGGTAAATAATGGATGGCTTGCCGAAAACTGCTGAGTAAGCATTTGTCAATAGAGGTTCGGCGGGGTAGGCTTTGTCCAGATTCTGGTTACCTAACGTACCGTAAGATGCCTTGAGTTTCAACATGTCGAGCCATTTGATATCTTTCATAAACTCTTCTTCGGTCATCAGCCAGCCACCACCTAATGAGAAGAAGTTCTGCCACTCATTGCCTGTGTAGGAGAAGGCGGAAGAACCGTCCCGGCGGAACGAACCGTTGAACAGGTATTTCCCTTTGTAGTTGTAGATCACACGTGCCAGCATGGATACCGTACTCCGTTCCCATTGGGTACTTCCGTTGGTAGCTGTTGCGGCATCACCGATACTGACAAACCATTTGTCCGGATCGTCAGGAATAACCAGACCGACACCTTGTTTGCGTGCTCCGTCCAGTCGGCTCAGCGAATTGTAATAAGTGGTGAAACCGGCTGTAGCAGTCAGGTTGTGATTGCCATTGTCAAAGCTGTTGGTATAGGTCAGCAGATAGTCGCTCTGTACTTTCGTTTCATTTTCCTTGAACTGGCTGACTTCCGTTTTGCCGGTTCCCAGTGTCACGACATCTCCTGCAGCTGTATCGTCGTACACTTTCATGATAGGCAGATAAGTACGTCCGTTGTTGGAAGCATAGTCCATAGAGAACATCGCTTTGAAGGTGAAATGTTTCAGAAAGTCCACTTCACCATAGATATTACCCGATGCCCGGTAGTTTTCGGCTTTGGTCGTATTGGCTTTCAGCTCGACGTCTACCATCGGATTGTTGATCTGTGCTTTCTGAAATTCGGGTAGAACGCTGTATAAGCCGTATTCCTTATTGTATACCGGTGCGATAGGAGTGGCACGGAGAGCCCCCAATACCTGCTTGGAATCAGCAGGTAGCGTACGTGCCCCATTGAACTGGAAGCCGACTTTCAGAAAGTCCGTGATTTTGTAGTCATTACTTGCATTGATGGTCACTTTGCTGAACTTCTCATGTTTGATGTTTCCTTGTTCGTGAGAGTAACCTACACCCAGATAGAAGCTGTGCTTCGGAGAAGCTCCGGTAATGCTGATATTATTGTTGGTGATGAAGGCAGTCTGAAAAATCTCATCCTGCCAGTTGGTATTTGCATTCCAGCCGCTAAAGTCGAACGGATCGTCTTTTTGATTGGCGAGCTGTTCGCTGTACAGTTCCCTGAATTGCGGCCCGTTAACCATGTCCACTTTATCTACTACTTTCTTGAAACCGAAGGAGGTATTGATGTTTACCAGTGTCTGTCCTTCTTTGGCTTTCTTAGTGGTGATGATGATGACACCATTCGCACCGCGCACACCGAAGATGGCAAGTGATGACGGGTCTTTCAGGATTTCCATAGACTCGATATCTTCCGGATTGAGGAAGTTGATGTTATCATTGAATAATCCGTCTACAACATACAACGGTTTGTATCCGTTGATGGAGTTTGTACCACGGATACGGATTTCGGGGTCGGCACCGGCACGTCCGGAGTTTACGATTTGTACACCTGCCACTTTACCCTGTAGGGAAGATAATGGATTCGTCGCAGGTTTATTGGCTATTTCCTCTCCTTTGATGTTAGTGATAGAACCTGTCAAATCTCTTTTCTTGGCACTACCGTATCCGATAACTACTGTTTCGGCTAGCATCTGCGAGTCTTCTTTCAGCGTGACGTTGATCACATTCTGCGTTCCGACTTTGACGCTTTGTGCGTTCATTCCTACATAAGAGAATACCAGTACGTCTTCCGGTGTGACGGAGATTGAATACTTACCGTCCATATCGGTGATGGTCCCGGTGGAAGTTCCTTGTACGAGCACCGATGCACCGATCAGCGGTTCATTGGTGGCATCTGTTACCGTACCAGTCACAGTCTTTGTCTGTGCAAAGGCAGATGCGGAGGTCAGCAACAAGCAAGTGAGCGCCACTATGCTCTTAAACCAGATGGTTTTCTTTTGAAGATCTTGTAAAAGTCTAGTCCTCATTGCATTAAATTTTTCCATTCGTTATTATTTAGGTTGAAGTTTATTCTGCCGTCTTCCGGCGAAAGTAACAAAGTGAACAAATAAAATGCAAAAAAGATTTTGGAAAGACATAGAAAGCTCAATTTTAACATTGTCAGAATAGGTGTAGATTATTTTTATTTGTCTTTTTGTTGCTTGTTTACTTTTCTTTATGTACATTTGTAAAACGAAAGAAATAATGAAATTACATAAATATTCAATAACAGGATTATTCTTTTTCATATTTCTCTTTGCCTGCCATCGAGATAGTGATAAAACGTCTCTTTTACATCGTGCCGATTCGCTGATGCAAGAGTTTCCTGACAGTGCTTTGGCTATTCTTGAATCGATTCCACATGTGGAAAAATTGTCTGGTTCTAATAGGGCTGATTATGCAATATTTTTAACTCGCGCAAGAACTAAGATGTATATTCATGAATCAAGTGATTCGTTAATTCGGTATGCAGTAGATTATTATAAAAGAAGTTGGAATGATGAGCGAAAAATGCAGGCTTATTATTATCGGGGCTGCGTGTATCGGGATATGCGGTGTATGGATTTAGCAGTGAAAGATTTTTTGCAAGCACTGAAGGTTATTCCTAAAGAGAGTGAACATCTTTATTTGGGGGCAATTTATGAGAATTTGGCGGGATGCTATGAGGAGCAGAATCTTTATGAGGATGCTATGCGTGCGCATCATAAAGCGCATGAAATTTATATTAAGCAAAAGAAAGATGATGGCTTATTTTATGCTGTCAGAGGAATAGGGTATGTTTTTATGCTTCAACATCAACTGGATAGTGCTTTGGTCTATTATCAAGAGGCATTGGATATTGCTGAAAATATAGGGGAAGATTATTATAAATCTCTTATATTGGGTGAATTGGGTATTTTATATAGCGAAGAAGGAGAATCTCAGAAGGCAAATCAATATATATCTGCTTCTATATCTTCTGCACCTGCAGGTACTAGTTTATTCACAGAATATCTCTGGAAAGGAAGGATTCTGCGAAACTTGCATCAAATAGATTCTGCACGATACTATTTGAATCGGAGTAAATCTTCTCCTTATATATATAATCGTGGAGGGAGTTATGGCGAATTATATAAACTAGAGAAGGAGGAGAAAAATTATCCTGCTGCTATAGAGGCTGCAGATTCTTTTATCTATTATCTTGATTCGATCTACGATACGACAAAGGCGGTAGAAACAGCTCATTTGGTTGATAAATATGAAATCGAACTTTATCAACAGAAACTCGGAGGAAGATATAAGATAGAGGTCTTATTACTGTTGCTCTTCTTTATCATTGGAGGAACGGTTTATCTTTTGATTGATAAAAGTCGTAAAAAGAAATATCTTGAACTGCAAAGTCAGTTAATGAAGAACCGTACGGATATTCTTTCTGGAGACATTGAAGGTCAGGATAATAGTGAATCTGATTTTATAAAAATGCTGGAGCCGAGTTTAAAACTTTGTCTTCAGTTGTTTCGAAGGACGGAAGTTTATGAAAAACTTCTTTTCTTAGAGAAAAAGATGGGAGTTGATGTCTCTTTAAGTATTCAAGAAGGGCAGATAATTTGTGAGAGTATTTATGAAACTTTTGGTGACATTATGCTTAAATTGAAAATTCAACACGTTGATTTAACAAAAGAGGACTTGCTTCATTGCGCATTTTTTTTGTTGGGTTGCTCTAAAGAAACAATCTTATTATGTACACGTGCTTCTGAAGGAGCATTTAAAAGTAGGAAAAGTCGTATGAAAATTAAATTGGGTGAAGACTTTTTTGAATGGATGACTACACGGCAATACCTTGTTTTATAGAGGTTTACTGGGTGTGTGACATCTTTGTGACTTTTCTGTAACTCTTTTGTAACTTACTACTGAGGCCTATATTTAATCTTGTAACTTAATTGTGACCAGATAGCTGAATTTATTTAAGTCTTATCCCTTACATTTGTACCATAACCAATAAAAGCAAGTGTTATGAGAATAAAACTATTATTACTACTTTGTAGTTTGCTTGTAATAGGGAAGTGGGCATCTGCGCATGATATTTGTTTGCAAAGAAAAGCACGCCCCAATCCAATGGAAATACCCATTTTCCCTCCTTCTGAGAACTGTGCTATTCTTTCTAATATTCTTAATGTAAATTTCGATAGAACGAAAGATTATGCTACCATTACTGTGACGAATAAAGCTACTGGTGAAATTGTGCATTCCAAAACTTATCACAACACTAACTTTGTCATGATTGATATGTCATTTTGCGATAAAGGAGAGTATACTATCTATATTACTTTGGATGATTGTTTGTTGGAAGGTATATTTACTGTGCAATAAGAAATAAATTGTGAATATACGTTTGTTACAATAATCCTAAAGTGACTTTTACGGTGTTTTTACAAAAAACTATATTCCTTGTGGAACTAACAATAAAAAAGAATGGAGGCCAACGTTCTATTATTAACATTCATCTTTTTCCAAGTTTCGTGAGTGTTGTATTCTAAAACTGGAGAGTTATAATCAATAATGTTCTAAATCTAAGATTTTATGAAAACTAAATTGTTATTTATGCTATTACTATGTAGCTTCTATTGCGTTTCATGTTCTGACGACGTTAAAACAGATGTAAAAGAGAAAACAGAAGTTGAAGTAAATTATGTGAAATTGAACGAGGCTTTAAATCTTTATAGCCAAGATTTTGCTGCGACTCATGCTACGTCCACAAGTACAAGAGGATTTTGGAAGTGGTTCAGAACTGTGTTGGCTTGTGATGCTACGGGTGCATTATTAGGCTCTTCTCTTGGAGGTGGAGGTGCACTAATTGGTGGTGCTATTTTTTCTGCGTTAGGTGCATCTTGTGCTTATGTTGTTCCTAGACCGGAACTTCCTAACGAAGTGGCTTTTGTGAGAGATATTCCTTGTTTAATGGAACAGGAGGATAGCATTGGATTTTCGCATAATGCAATTCTTCTTGAAATAGCAGAAGAGAATGAAGGTATCTTTGATCAGAATTTGACAGCTGAAGAATGGACAAATCTTATTGTGCCCAAAGCGGAAAAATATGGTTACTCTTTGTCTGCAAGTGATGAAGATGCAATAATGAATAATGTAAAAACGATGCCACTCACATCTGAGCTTATGCAAAGTGATGAACAATTAATATCATACTATAAAGCGAAAGCGCCTGAGTATGCTCAGCAGTTGGATGTGATTCATAGCTATGTTTCAACAGCAAGTCTGATAACTAATGAAGATGATTTGAAAGAATATACACAAGGTTGTGTACAGATTATATCTGATGCTCAATTACCACTTACTGAACGTAAGGCCCTGGTTTCTTCTGTGGTAGTCGCGGAGAGTAGTGCGATCTTGTGGATAGAGCCGGAAGAGGTTGTCTCTTTAAAGCCGTAATAATAAGTGTAAACAGCAATAGTCACATGAATTGGTGATATCTAATGTCATTATTCATGTGACTATGGACATAAAAAATAGTAAGATGAGAAAACTTATTTTATCTTTCTTATTTGTGCTTTCTGCTATGGTGGGATTTGCACAAAGTTTCTCTAAAGATAAGCTTTTTATCTCAGTAGAGGGTGGAAAAGGTGTATTGTTTGGAAAATCAAACTTGTCACCTTTTGGTATTGGTTATCGTGGAGGGTATGATGGAGGTTTGATGTGTAATGTGAAAGCGCTCTATCGAATTGATAAGTTTTGGGTTGCCGGATTAAAATTTAACCTCTCCGGTACTTCTGCCAATTATGCTCTTGATGATGGCACGAATGTTGCTGACAATGTGGATCTTTGGTACTTAGGACCACAACTCGGATTTAAAATACCAATAAACGAAAGAACTTTTTTTAGTTATGTGTTAGGAGTTGGTTATCTGCATTATCGAAACGAAGGGCGTAGTAATGCTGATTTTAAATGTAGCTCCGGTGCATTTGCCGGGAATATGGATTTTGGAATTGAATATAAGTTGACAGGCCATCTTGCAGTAAACGGAGGATTCTCGATTTTAACTGGCGATTTTAAAAAGATAAAAATGACACTTGATGATGTGGAAGAAACGTTGCGACCTGATAAACTTGATAGAATCTATGTACGGCGTCTTGATTTCCAATTGGGGTTAATTTTTTGCTTTTAATATAAATATCCACGAAAAAAAACATCAAAGGTCTTGATAATCAGAAATGTTAAATGTCTTAGTGGCATTGAGGAGGGTTAGTAATATGAGAAGAATTTTGGTAATGCTTCTTAAAAGGATATGGATATTGCCTGTTGCTTATTTATTCATCTATAAAATGAGAATAAATGAGAAATATCCTAATACTTTTATGCTTATAATGTTGGCTCTTACAGCCTTATTATTGGTATATGACTTTTATAGAGAACGTCGTAAAATACACTAATGTTATGCAATATGTAAAAGAGAATGTAGCTGATATCATTATCCTTATACTACTTGCCGTTTGGGGAATATATGAGGTGCTTATGATCCCTTTCTTATATGATACCATAGTATCTGTGTTTATAAGTTGTAGTTTGGTGTGTCTTTTCCCTTGGGCCTGCAAAAGTACGAAGATTGAATATCAAAGAATCAGAAATGGGGCTTTGCGATACTCTTTCACGTTTATGATTGCACTATTGGGTTCTTTAAAAATAGTAGAAGTTCTGCGTGAGCATACTTTTGATATTGATGGCATAAAAGTGATTTTTATTGGTATCTTTCTGCAAAGCGCTTATTTCCTGATTGTTAAATTAAAGTGCTCAAGGAATTATGAAAGATAATATTAAATTAGCATTATTCTTTGTTGTAATTTTTGGGGCGTTTACTATCCTTTTATGTACGGAGAGTAGTCGTTGGCACTCGGCTTCCATTGCAATGATTTTCACAATGAGTGGTGTTTTTGTAGGGCAACTTATTCAGAACAGGAAAAAACGAGAAAAGTATAAGAGAGATAAGGACTAAAGGATAGTTAAAAACAAGAACAAATATCTGTAGGGAAAATCGTAGTGCCCCGTTCCTTTAAAAGAAACAGGTCGTTCCTCACCGAGGAACATGCCGTTGGTTTTAAAGGAACGGGGCATTGGTTTTAAACCAAAAAATAGATATTGCTAATGCCTTAATAATCAGCTAGAAATGTTCTCTGCTGTTATAACTTCATAATCAGGTATTATTTGCGGACAAATATTGAAAAACAATGGCTGGATATGGGAGTGTAATTTGCTGTATTATTATTTCTTGTACCTATCTCTGTATTGCTGTGGAGTAACTCCTGTCAGCTTTTTAAATAAGCGGTTGAAATAAGAGTGGTCTTCATAAGCCAGCAGATAAGATATGTTCTTTACCGGCATACTGTCTGTTATCAATATAAGCTGTGCTTTTTCTATTTTCTTTTGGTTGATGTATTGCAATGGTGTGTTGTTTATTTCTTTTTTGAAAAGTCGGATGAAATGATCTTTGGACAGACAGGAGATTGCTGCCAATGAATCTATATCTATTGTTTTATAAATATTCTTTCGGATATAAGAAAGTACTTTTTGAATCCGGTCATCGTTTATTTCTGTCTTAGGCTGGGCGTCTTTTAAGAAACGTGCCATGAGCTGATAAACTATTCCCCGTGATTCTACTTTGTCACAAAAGGTGCGTTGTTTGTTCTTTATGATGTTCTTGATTAATGTGGGGTTGTTATCGTAGCTTGTAGGATCGGATTGTGGTAGCTGCATGGTAGGATTTATTCCGCACAATCTTTTAATAAGAGGCAGTTCTAAATCTCCTGCCGGTATCTCTGTCGGGAAACTAAAGTCCTCCAGGATGCTTGATTCTGATTGGTGGTCTTCGTATATATGAAGGTAATAATGGACAAAATGGGTATCACACAAATAACTGTGAGTTGTAAATGATGGAACCAGATAGAGATGATCCGGCTTTAATTCCTGTATCCCTGTCGGCAATAGGATACGGGCAGCCCCTTCGGTTACATAATAAAGCCTGGTGAATGGACTGTTCACGTTTCTCCAATTCCAGTCTGCGTTGTGGATGGCTAGTCCTACGTTTAATATAAGCAAATGTAGCTGGTCAATTGATTGTGTCATGGTTCAAATGATTGAATAGAAAACAAAGCTGCTTGCAAAATAACGATAACTATATTTATTATCCAATGGAAAAGCTATTATTTCATCTTGAATCACTCGTTTTCGTGTCGGAAGAACTGTTTTTAGATATAAAAATCGATAATGTCCTATGTGATGACGTCTTTAGATAGTAGAAATGCCGAATTGCTCTTTATCTTTGCATTCACACAAATGTGGAGGAATACATAAATAACTATACCATGAAAACAAGACTATTATTATTGGCTTCTGCTCTGTTATTATCGGCAGAGATGGCAATGGCTCAGGATTATTCTGTACCTGTCTCAGAAAAGAATGAAAAAATGATGGAAGGAAAGTTTAAGCCTACCTGGGAATCTCTGCGAAATTATAAAGTACCGGAATGGTTTAGAAATGCCAAGTTTGGTATTTGGGCGCATTGGGGACCACAGTGTGTAGAGGGCTCCGGTGACTGGATGGCGCGTGAACTGTATTTTGAAGGTTCAAGGGCTTATAATCATCATGTGAAGCATTATGGGCATCCGTCAGAGGTGGGGTTCAAAGATATTATCCCTCTGTTTAAGGCCGAAAGATGGGACCCGTATAAATTGGTTGCACTATATAAGAAGATAGGGGCACAGTATTTTTTTGCATTGGGCAATCATCATGATAATATGGATCTTTGGGATAGCCAATACCAGCCGTGGAATTCGGTGAATATGGGCCCAAAAAGAGATATTCTGGCGGAATGGGAGAAAGCAGCACGTAAATATGAGCTTCCTTTTGGAATTAGCTTCCATGCCGATCACGCCTGGACCTGGTATGAACCTTCACAGCGTTATGACAGGGAAGGTCCGAAAGCCGGTATTCCTTATGATGGAAAGCTGACTAAGGAGGATGGTAAAGGAAAATGGTGGGAAGGGTATGACCCCCAGGATTTATATGCACAGAATCATCCGCTGAGTGAAGGCAGCTGGAGCAATGGTATGATCCATAAGCAATGGGCATGGGGAAAGGGTGTTTGTCTGCCTACTCAGGAATATTGTACGAATTTCTATGACCGTACCTTGGATGCTATCAACCGGTATCATCCGGATTTGATTTATTTTGATGTGACTGTACTTCCTTTTTATCCTATCAGTGATGCGGGATTGAAGATTGCCGCGCATTTCTATAATCATAATATGGCGGATCATAAAGGTAAGCTGGAAGCTGTGATGCTCGCTAAGATACTGGATGAACAACAACGTAAAGCTTTAGTCTGGGATGTGGAACGTGGTGCTCCGGATAGGATTATCGAAGAACCCTGGCAGTCGTGCTCATGTATTGGCGGTTGGCATTATAACACTTCTATTTATGAACACAATGGTTATAAATCGGCAGCGTCAGTTGTAAAACTCTTAGTCGATATTGTCAGTAAGAATGGTAATCTGTTGCTCAGCGTTCCTCTTCGGGCAGATGGGACATTTGATGAAAAAGAAGAAGTGATTCTAAATGATTTGGGTGACTGGATGGCTGTTAATAAAGAAGGTATTATTGATACCCGTCCGTGGAAAGTCTTTGGAGAAGGTCCGATAGCAGAATCTTCCGTTCCTATCAATGCGCAGGGCTTCAATGAAGGAACTTATAATAGAGCAACTTCAAAAGAAATTCGGTTTACACAAACTGACAAGAATTTATATGCGATAGTGCTGGCATGGCCGGAAGAAAAACAGGTCATTATTAAATCGTTGGCGGCAGGAAGTGAACAGTATCCCGGGAAGATTAGCAGAATCGACTTGCTAGGTTACGGAAAGGTTACATTCACTCGTACTGATCAGGGACTTATTATTAATATGCCTGATAAACGAGTGAATGAGATTGCTCCGGTGTTTAAAATAAGAAAGTAGATATCTGCTTTGAACTCAGAACATTTGTTCTACAGTCTTCATACATTGCAATACATCTTCCTTATTCCCACAGAAAGGACCTGATTTTTCAATCTTTAATGTAGACATGGCAGCAGCAAATCGGCCTGCTTCTTCGATACTTGCACCCGATACCCGTCGATATAAATATCCGATTGTGTAGGTGTCTCCACAGCCAGTGGCGTCCACTACTTGCTGAGGCTTATAAGCAGGAATTCGGTAGAAATCTTTTCCATCGAATATGAGAGACCCCATACTGCCTAATGTGACTAATACTTCTTTGACTCCCCATTCATGCAGTTTTCGTGCTGCCTCGTGAGGATCGGAAAGTCCGGTAAGCACTTCCATTTCATGCTCATTCACTTTCAGGAAATGGATATATTGCAGGGCTTCCCGTTTGTCAGTCCAGTCTACCGGATATACATGGGTATCGCGGACTTCACGCAGGTATCCTTGTGAGTCGACAGCTATCAGCCCTTTTTGAGATAACTCCTTAATCACTTCTAAAGAAAAATCATCAGCTAACAGGGACCCGAGGTGATAAATCTCCGCCTCTATTTCCCGGAGTTGAGAAGCGGTGAAAGGATCGGCTTTAGTCAATACACGTTGTGTGCGGTCATCGGGATTTTCTCCATAGATATTCTCAAAGTATACGGAGTGTTTGCTGGGTAATGCAGTAACATTGATCCCAGTTTCACGCAGTTCTTCTACTACCTTTATTTCTGTAGCACCGACGGCTGTAATCAATGCATAGTCAATGTCATTGAAATGACGAATGGCATGTGAACAATAAAAAGCAGTACCTCCAGGCATGTAGACTGTATTTAGAGGAGTGACTACTTTGTCTAAAGTAATATGACCGATGCAGCAAAGTTGATGTTTTTTCATATGTGTAATCAATGAAAAAGCCCTCAAGAATAATCTTGAAGGCTTTCTAGTTTATTTTGTGCGGATGATAGGACTCGAACCTACACGCCTCACGGCACCAGATCCTAAGTCTGGCGCGGCTACCAATTACGCCACATCCGCATGCGTCGCTTTTTGTTTAGCGGTGCAAAGATAGGAAGATTTTCTGATTTGACAAATAATTAGGCAATAAAGTTATTCGCTTAAGATTTCGAAAGCTTTTTCAATCAGCGTATCTTTATGCTTGGACTGGTCTTCTTCAGTCATATCAATGTCTATATCAGGTAAAATACCTTCTTCCAGTGGTTGCATATTTTTGTCGAAATGGGGGCTGGCGGAGAAGCGGATGCTCCACCCGTTTGGCAATTCCGATGTGAAAGGAAGTCCCGAACCGCCTCCTGTCTGGTCACCGACTTGGATGATATTGCCGTTGTCTATGCTACGCATCAGATTAACAAAGTCGTTGGTTGCACTGTAGCAACGGCGGTTGGTCAGTATGACGACTTTCTTTTGCCACCGGATGCTGTTGGAAGGTTCCAAATAGATTGGTTCCGGTTTGGAGAAGTCGCTATGTCCTGTTCCCGTCTTATGCTGTATATATCCGGTCAGGATTTTATTGTTGGTGAATCGGGCGGCGATGCGGGAAGAATTGGTCAGGTTACCTCCTCCGTTGTCACGTACATCGATAATCAGTCCGTTGCAGGTGGCCAGATAGACAAGGATTTCATCCAGATTGCCATCACCAACTCCGGAGCTGAAACTTTCGTAGCGGATATATCCGATATTGTTATCGAATATTTTGTATTTCATACCTGCCGATGTGTAGTAGTCTTTGCTGGCACTACCCAGATAGTATTGGTACAGAATATCTTCCCGGTAGTTCCACGGATATCCCTGATACCATGCATCGTAATAAGAGACACGCTTGGCGGATGAAAGATTGACATGGCCGTCTTTCAGGATATAGAGCATCTCGCTAAGTTTATCGAAAAGGTCGTCATTGGACATGCCCGGCACAATCAGTTTGCTGTATTTCTCATGAACAGCGTCCCAGTCAATGCCTTTCGAGTCCAGAAAGCAATACCGTTCGTCAATGATCTTCCACAGTTGCTCGAAGTTTCCTACAGGATCATCTGCGAAATCATCTTCTCCGATACATCCCGTCTGTATGGGGAGGCAACAGAGCAGCAAAAGTATTTGTATAATTCTATTTCTCATTCTTAATCTTTCAGTTCTTGTCTATAGTCTTTTAATTTTCAACTTTCCACTTATTCTAGTATGCCCTTACCGATGAAGGCAGCCCTGTACCTTTTTTGTTGGAAAGCCGATACAGGTCTTTCACAAACCCTACCATAAATACATGAGAGTAAGTATGTGTCTTAATCCCGTTTACGTTGGATTGCTGCAAATCTGCCAGATAACTGAAACGCATCTTGGTATATCCTATTGGCAGATCGACAGAAAGCATCTGACGAAGGGAGGGCTGATTGTGGAGAGAGGTAAACTGGATGACTCCGCCGGAGTTACCCAGTGAGAAAATTTCGTAATAAGATTGCCCGTAGTGCGGTGAGAACATGAGCCCGATCACCGGCAGGTTGACCTGATAGCGGAGCACCATCGGATAGCGTTTGATTTTCAGGTGCCAGATGGCCATTCCCGAAGCGTCCAGATTGACATATGCCCGTGCAGAAGCCGGATTGTTACTATTGCGAAGGTTGTAAACGAAGCCTCCGTTGGCGTCAAACAGTCCTCCTGCCAGTAACTTGAAGTTTTCGGTCAGACGAAACTGATAATGAAGGCCGTAATTCCAGTTGACGAGTCCGGAAAAGGTATTGTTGTTGTCTGCGCGGTTATGTGTATAGCCGACGTCTGCCTGAAAGAAGTTCTGCACAGAAACATTTCCGTCGAACAATTTTGTCATCCGAATCGTCTCGCGGGAAATGCGGAAATCTATTCCTTTATATTCCTGAGGCGAAAGATAGGTGTCGAACACGTTGGTAAATCCGACCCCGTACATGGTGGCACGTGTTACATAGCGATGGGCTTGCAGACTGTCGGTCTGCGCCTGTAATCTTGTGCAAAGGGCGAACAGGAGGTATCCTGTCAGCCCTAGGTATAATAAGTTTTTCTTCATTGGCACATTGGGTATTTTTTACCGCATGTATACGTTAGCTAAAACAGCTTCATCTGTCCCGTAATTTCATCAATGATGTCCCCTTCGCTTTTATCGCTGTCTGGGTCCAGATTTTCCGGTTCTTCTGCCGCTTCTTCGGGCTGTTCCTTTACCGGTTCCGGGAAACGGGTAGGTTCAAGCTCGTTGATGGTATCCACCGTGTAGGTAGTGATTCGCTTCCCTTTGGCTTTGAAACCTTTCACTGCGATAAATTCTTCCGCATCAATCACCATCGCTTCACGGAAGCTGTCGTGACCGCCAAATATAACTTCCAGACGAGGATAGTACTCGTCAGTCAGGAGGATCAGACGGGTATTCTTATTTTCTCCCAGATAGTTCTGCTTGCGGTTGGAACCCTCAAAACAGAAACGTTTCAGATATGGATAGTTCTGCTGGTCGGCGTCATAAAGCGCGGCAGTCCATATCTTGTTCGGGTCAAACTTCTCGACAATGCTGACATTGTCCTCGTAATGGTTGCTCAGGTCAAAGTTAGTGGTGTAGAACTCGCCATTGTTGAGCACCACCAGAATGGTGTCATCGCTTTGGAATTCTCCCAGATATTCTCCCCGTCCATCGTAGTTGAGGCGCAGGATATCACGGTCGAACCATACCTTTCGCCCTCCGAGGGTGGAACCGCCTTTTTGCTTCAAGGCAATCTTATGAACCGGCAGACGGGTGAGGATCACTCCTTGTGCCTGACGTCCTTTGATGCTGATTTCGCTGAAATCACGTTCGAAGATAATGCGTCTTACGCGTGGGTTCGGCTTTAATGTCACTTTGATGATTTCGGCTTCTCCGTTCGGGTTGGCGCTGAAATAAGTGATACGTGAGTCTGGCGTTCCCTGTGTGACATCGTATTCACGGTCACGGACAACACCTGTTACAGCAAAGCGTTTGATATAGGTCGTTCCTTCTTTGCCGTCCCGATAAGTGATGTTGTAGATGGTTCGCTTGTCATTCTTCTTGAAGACATTGACATAAAGTATGTTTTTGCCTACAAATTTTTTGTCGGCTACCGGGGTGACGATATATTTACCATCCCGGAAGAAGACGATTACATCATCGATATCTGAACAGTTGGCGACGAATTCGTCTTTCTTCAAGGCTGTTCCGATAAATCCTTCTTCGCGGTTGATGTAGAGTTTCTCGTTGGCTTCTACCACTTTGGCGGCTTCGATGGTGTCGAAGTTGCGCAGTTCGGTGCGGCGCGGGAAGTTCTTTCCGTATTTGTTTTTTAGCATCTGGTACCAGTTTACGGTATAGTCCACGATGTGAGCGAGGTGATCGTCGATTTCGGCAATCTCTTCTTTCATACGGGCGATCAGTTCATCGGCTTTGTCGGTGTTGAACTTCAGGATGCGTCCCATCTTGATTTCCATCAGTTTGAGAATATCCTCTTTGGTTACTTCACGGATAAAGCTCGGATAGAAAGGAGTCAGGCGGTCGTCGATATGTGCGCAGGCAGCGTCCATGTCTTTGGATTGCTCGAACTCTTTGTCTTTATAGATGCGTTCTTCGATAAATATCTTTTCGAGGGAAGCGAAATGGAGTGATTCCAGTATTTCCCCTTTCTTGATTTCCAGTTCCTGTTTCAGCAGTCCCAGTGTGTTGTCTGCCGACTTTTTCAGCACTTTGCTGACAGTGAGGAAGTGGGGTTTGCTGTCATCAATCACACAGCAGTTGGGGGAGATACTTACTTCGCAGTCGGTAAAGGCATATAATGCGTCAATTGTTTTGTCCGATGATGTTCCGGGTGCCAGATGTACCAGTATCTCTACGTTGGCAGCTGTGTTGTCGTCTACTTTACGTATCTTGATTTTTCCTTTGTCAACTGCCTTTAGGATAGAGTCGATGACGGTAGAGGTAGTCTTGCCATATGGAATCTCCGTGATAGCCAGTGTCTTGTTGTCCAGCTTGTTGATTTTAGCACGTATTTTTACCGCTCCGCCACGTTCTCCGTCGTTGTATTTGGCAACGTCGATGGAACCGCCTGTCTGGAAGTCGGGATATAGCTGGAACGACTCTCCACGCAGATAGCTGATAGAGGCATCGCAAAGTTCGTTGAAATTGTGAGGTAATATCTTGGATGAAAGTCCGACAGCAATACCTTCCACTCCCTGTGCCAGCAATAGAGGGAATTTGACAGGGAGAGTCACCGGTTCTTTGTTTCTGCCGTCGTATGACAGTTTCCATTCGGTGGTTTTAGGATTGAATACGATGTCCAATGCGAACTTGGAAAGGCGTGCTTCAATATAACGGGGAGCTGCCGCACCGTCTCCGGTGAGAATATTACCCCAGTTACCCTGACAGTCAATCAGCAGGTCTTTCTGCCCCAACTGTACCAGTGCATCGCCGATAGAAGCATCACCGTGCGGATGGAACTGCATGGTGTGTCCCACAATATTTGCCACTTTGTTATACCGTCCGTCGTCCAGACGTTTCATGGAATGTAGAATACGTCGTTGCACAGGCTTCAAACCATCGTTGATGTGGGGAACGGCACGTTCCAGAATCACATAAGAAGCATAGTCCAGAAACCAATTCTGGTACATGCCTGTTAACTGATGCTTTACGTTTTCGTCCCGCGCGTCCGCCGGTTTGTAGTCTGAATGTTCTTCCGTTATCTCGTTGATTTCGTCACTCATATATCAATCTTCGCTTTGCTTTTACAACAAATTATCTTCTTTACATCAAAAAAAGGGGATGTGCACGCAAAAATACGAAATTAATTCATATGAGGACGAAAAGAACTCACGTTTTTTATGATACTGACAACTCCAATCATCCTTTGTTTTCGTGAGTAAACTACCCAGGGACTTGACAACGTTCTTTTTATGTTGTATATTTGTAGTCGGCTATAAAGCCTGACTAAAAACCGAAATTAATGAAAAAAGAATTGTTTATTGCAACATTTATCTGCATGTGTTTACCTCAAAATAGGTGTAATATGCTAACAATATAACAGGAAAAATCAGCCAGTGATAACCTGCTGGGAACTCATGTGTAAACAATGGGCTGTGAATCTTTAGTGGATTTACAGCCTTTTTTGTTGCATAAATTTGAGACTTTTTCTGCAAAAGGAACTATTCGCGTTTATAATAAACGATGAAAGAATTTATTAGAAACGTTCAAATAGTCATTGTGTAAAAGATAAACTATTTTCAATATATCTCGATGGAGGATGTATAGTATCTCTCTTATAAAACAGTTGCTATGGTAAACAATAATAACACGAATGCTTATTCGCATTATCATACAAAGAAAGTCTGCGTCAAAAAGACTAAAAACACATGTCATGATGGAAAGTAGATCGGTATAGTACATGAATTTCACACTTTTAGTAGGATGAACAAACTGAAGAATAAGATAAATTAATACCCTCCCTGTCTTATTTATGAGATAAATGCCTATCTTTGTGGCACTTTTTTGGAAAAAAGCAAATTCAAATTAATAGATACATATAAGAAAATGGCACAAGAAGACGTTTTTAAGAAACTTGTATCGCACTGCAAAGAGTACGGTTTTGTATTTCCTTCAAGCGATATCTACGACGGACTAGGCGCTGTATATGACTACGGTCAGATGGGCGTTGAATTGAAAAACAACATTAAAAAATATTGGTGGGACAGTATGGTACTGTTGCACGAAAACATTGTCGGTATCGACTCTGCCATCTTTATGCATCCTACTATCTGGAAGGCTTCCGGACACGTAGACGCATTCAATGACCCCTTGATTGACAATAAAGATTCTAAAAAACGTTATCGTGCTGACGTACTGATTGAAGATCAGTTGGCTAAATATGACGATAAAATCAATAAGGAAGTAGCAAAAGCGGCCAAGAGATTCGGTGAAACCTTTGATGAGGCTCAATTCCGTTCTACCAACGGACGTGTGCTGGAACATCAGACAAAACGCGATGCGCTTCATACTCGTTTTGCAAAAGCGCTGAACGACAATAATCTGGATGAGCTTCGCCAGATCATCGTTGATGAAGAAATTGTATGTCCTATCTCCGGAACGAAGAATTGGACGGAAGTTCGTCAGTTCAACCTGATGTTCTCTACTGAGATGGGATCTACTTCTGACGGTGCTATGAAAATCTATCTTCGTCCGGAAACAGCGCAAGGTATTTTCGTAAACTACCTGAATGTGCAGAAGACCGGTCGTATGAAGGTTCCTTTTGGTATTGCTCAGATCGGTAAGGCTTTCCGTAACGAAATCGTTGCCCGTCAGTTCATCTTCCGTATGCGTGAGTTTGAACAGATGGAAATGCAGTTCTTCGTAAAACCGGGTACTGAATTGGATTGGTTCAAGAAATGGAAAGAAATCCGTCTGAAATGGCACAAGGCATTAGGCTTTGGAGATGCCAGCTATCGTTACCACGATCATGATAAATTGGCTCACTATGCAAATGCTGCTACAGATATTGAATTCCTGATGCCATTCGGCTTCAAGGAAGTGGAAGGTATCCACTCACGTACGAACTTTGACTTGTCTCAACATGAGAAGTTCTCAGGAAAGAGCATCAAATATTTCGATCCGGAACTGAACGAGTCTTATACTCCGTATGTGATCGAGACTTCAATTGGCGTGGACCGCATGTTCCTCAGTATCATGAGTGCAGCTTATTGCGAAGAACAATTGGAAAATGGTGAGAGCCGCGTTGTATTGAAATTGCCGGCTGCTCTGGCTCCGGTGAAATTGGCTGTAATGCCTTTGGTGAAGAAAGACGGTCTGCCTGAAAAGGCTCGTGAGATCATCGATGCTCTGAAATTCCATTTCCACTGTCAGTATGATGAAAAAGACAGTATTGGTAAGCGTTATCGTCGTCAGGATGCCATCGGTACTCCGTTCTGCGTGACTGTAGACCATCAGACACTGGAAGATAACTGTGTAACATTGCGTAATCGTGATACGATGCAGCAAGAACGTGTAGCTATCTCTGAACTGAATAATATTATCGCAGACAGAGTGAGCATCACTTCATTATTGAAAACTTTACAATAAACCATTAACGAATGAGTAAAAAAATCTATTTATTCTCCTTAGTATTACTGACTTTGGCATTTGTTTCTTGTAGTGAAACGGAAGAAGTGGGTAAATATGATAATTGGCGTGCGCGGAACGAGGCATATATTGACTCTTTGGCGAATGTCTATGCTACGGCTTCTGGTAGAGGAGGCTTGGAACGCATAGAGATGTTGACTGCTCCCGGTAATTACATCTATTATAAAGTAATGCCGTCAATGACTGATCATGTAGTAAAGGCGGGAAGTCCTAAATATACTGACTATGTGAAGGTATATTATAAAGGAACGAATATTTTAGGAGAATATTTTGATGGTAACTTCAAAGGAGATAATCCGGTTGTAAATGAGGAAAATCCAAGTGAAGGAGATTCTCCTACAACTATTTTCCAAGTCAGCGGGGTAATTACCGGCTGGGGTGAAGTGCTTCAGAGAATGGAAGTTGGTGACCGCTGGAAGGTTTATATCCCTTGGGAGTATGCTTATGGAAGCAGTGGTACTACTGGCATTTTGGGATATTCGGCTCTTGTTTTTGATATCACATTGCTTGATTTCGCTACTACTGAAGCAGAGTTGAAATAATAAGATAAAACTCTCTTTATATATGGAAGGTGCTGTATCTATAATTACGTAGATACAGCGCTTTTTATATTATTTTCTTTAATGCTGCTCTCCCTTATCTGTAAATGTGTCGGGATGATCACTTGTTTAATTGTTCTGTCTCCCTTAATCTGCTCAATCAACAGTTGACAGGCAGTTTCTCCCATTTTATAAGTCTGATGTGATACAGCAGATAATTTGGGCTCTACATAGTTGGCATGCTGTTCGTCCGTATATCCGATGATAGCAATATCTCCGGGAATGCTAAGCCCGTGACTTTTGATCACCTCCATGGCGGCAAAAGCCAATGTATCGTTCATCGCGAGAATAGCATCGGGAGGCTGGGGGAGAGATAATAACGTTTCCGTAGCAATCTTACCTTCCTCATAATCAATTTTTCGGCAAACGACTAATTCCTTTTCAATAGGAATCCGATTGTCACGTAAGGCTTCCAGATAACCGTGCTTCCTTCTCTTTACAATATCCAGATGATTGGCACCTCCGATAAAAGCGATCCGTCTGCTTCCGTTGTCCAACAGATGTTGGGTAGCCATCTGTGCAGATTGAACTCCGTCTGCTATTACCGACGAGAATTGATCAGTCAGGCAAACACGGTCGAACAGAATTAGTGGCATGTTGATCTCCTTTAATGCGACAAAATGAGCAAAGTCAGTTGTTTCCTGAGACAGGCAGGCAATGATTCCTTCTACCCGCATATTAACCAGGTTTTCTATATTCCTTTTCTCATGCTCGAAGGATTCATGTGAAGTTGTGATAATTACAAAGTATCCGTTGGCAATTGCCATATTCTCTATTCCGTTCAGGATAGAGGCAAAAAAGTGGGTGACTATGTCCGGAACTACTACCCCGATAATGCGCGGCGCATTTTTGCGCAGGCTCATGGCGAAAGGATTAGGACGATAATTCATATCTTTGGCCAGTTGCTTGGCTTTAGCACAAAGCTCGCGACTGATTTCCGGGCTGTCCTTCAGTGCCCGGGATACGGTAGGAATCGAGACACCCAATGCTTGAGCGAGATCCTTGAGTGAGGTATGTTTTCGGTATTCCATTGAAAGGTCTCCGGTTTATTAAAGGTTTCCAACTTTGATTCGTTTACAAAGAAAGCATATTCCCCGATAAGTAGCTACATTTAAAGAAAGATTTTTTACGTAAACCGTTACGTTGCTTTTTCGCCCTTCTCTTGTCCATTGAGAGGTGTTCCTGACCTACTTTTGTCGCAAACAAAATAATTTAAAACCCTATACGTATGCAATACCATGAAATCGGAAAGACAGGGATGAAGGTATCATCTCTCAGTTTCGGAGCTTCCTCTTTGGGAGGAGTTTTCCATGATCTAAAAGAAAAGGAAGGCATTCAAGCTGTGTTTACGGCCATCGAAGCAGGAATGAACTTTATAGATGTATCCCCTTATTATGGGCATTATAAGGCGGAGACTGTTCTTGGCAAGGCACTGAAGGATATTCCTCGTGACCGTTACTATCTTTCTACGAAAGTAGGACGCTATGGCAAGGATGGAGTCAATATGTGGGACTACTCGGCAAAGCGTGCAACGGAGAGTGTATACGAAAGTATGGAGCGTTTGAACATTGATTTTATCGATTTGATTAATGTGCATGATGTTGAATTTGCAGATTTGAATCAGGTCGTGAATGAAACATTACCTGCTTTAGTCGAGCTGCGTGAGAAAGGGGTGGTAGGCCATGTCGGAATCACTGACTTGCAATTTGAAAATCTGAAATGGGTGATAGATCATTCACCAAGCGGAACTATTGAATCTGTTCTCAGTTTTTGTCACTATTGTCTTTGCGATGATAAACTGGCTGATTTTCTCGATTATTTCGAATTGAAAGGAATCGGTGTGATCAATGCTTCCCCTTTGTCGATGGGCCTATTAAGCGAACGGGGCGTTCCGGCTTGGCATCCGGCTCCTAAGCCACTGGTAGATGTTTGTCGGAAAGCGATGGAACATTGTAAAACTAAAAACTATCCGATAGAAAAGCTTGCCATGCAGTTCTCTGTGAGTAATCCGAAGGTTGCGACTACACTGTTCAGCACCACTAATCCGGAGAATGTAAAAAAGAACATCGCTTTTATCGAAGAGCCCGTTGACTGGGAACTCGTCCGTGAAGTACAGGACATTATCGGAGATCAGAAACGTGTGAGTTGGGCAAACTCTTAAAAGCAGACCAATCTTATGAATGATACGATTATTGATGCACATGCCCATTTATGGCTGCGACAGGATACTGTGGTGAATGATCTTCCCATCCGGACACTGGAAAACGGACGCTCGCTATTTATGGGAGAGATCCGTCAGATGGTTCCTCCTTTTATGGTGGATGGGGTCAATAGTGCAGAGGTTTTCCTTTCGAACATGGACTATGCGCAGGTAGCTGCGGCTGTCATCACGCAGGAATTTATCGATGGGATTCAGAATGAGTATTTGGCAGAAGTTGTTTCCCGTTATCCTAACCGTTTCTTTGTTTGCGGTATGTGTGAGTTTCGTAAACCGGGATTCTTAGAACAAGCCAAAGCTCTTATGGCCGAAGGTTTTAAAGCCATAAAGATTCCTGCTCAACGCTTATTGCTAAAAGAAGGACGGGTGATGTTGAACAACGAGGAGATGATGGCAATGTTTCATTATATGGAAGAGCGGAATGTAATACTGTCTATCGATTTGGCGGACGGGGCAACACAGGTTCCCGAAATGGAAGAGATAATTCAGGAATGCCCCCGGCTGAAGATTGCTATCGGCCATTTCGGGATGGTTACGCTGCCTGACTGGAAGGAGCAGATTAAACTGGCACGCCATCCGAATGTAATGATTGAATCCGGTGGGATTACCTGGCTTTTCAATGATGAGTTTTATCCATTTAAGGGAGCGGTGAAAGCGATTCGTGAAGCTGCCGATCTGGTTGGAATAGAGAAACTGATGTGGGGATCGGATTATCCGCGCACCATTACCGCTATTACCTACAAGATGTCTTATGACTTTGTGGTGAAGTCTCCGGAATTATCAGAAGGCGAGAAAACTTTGTTTCTAGGAGAAAATGCGAGGGAGTTCTATGGATTTGCCGGTCTTCCTACGCTTCCCTATATCAAAAATATGTCCGAGTAAGAAGAATAACTATACCATGAAACAATAATTGTACAAATGAAGAAAAATACATATACCATTCCTCTCGCACTTGTTTTCAGTCTTTTCTTTTTGTGGGCGATCAGCAGTAATTTGCTTCCTACCATGATCAGACAGTTGATGAAAACCTGCGAACTAAACACATTTGAAGCTTCTTTTACAGAAACTGCCTATTGGCTGGCTTATTTTCCCTATCCCTATTGCTATGTTTATGAAACGTTATAGTTATAAGGCAGGGATTATCTTTGGTCTGGTGCTGGCGGCAGTCGGAGGCTTGCTCTTTTTTCCTGCTGCTATCTTGAAAGAGTACTGGGCTTATCTCTGTATCTTCTTTATCATAGCTACAGGCATGTGTTTTCTGGAGACGGCTGCCAATCCGTATGTGACAGTGTTGGGAACACCCGAAACGGCTTCCCGGCGATTGAATCTGGCACAGTCTTTTAATGGGCTTGGGGCTTTCATTGCCGCCATGTTTCTCAGCAAACTGATTTTGAGTGGATCGCATTATACGCGAGAGACGCTTCCTGTGGATTATCCGGGTGGTTGGCAGGCTTATATACAGTTGGAAACGGATGCAATGAAACTTCCTTATTTGATATTGGCTTTGTTGCTTCTAGCCATTGCTTTCGTATTTATATTCTCAAAACTGCCGAAGATCGGAGATGAGGATGAGAAAGTACCCATTGATAAAAAGGAAAAACTGATAGACTTTGGAGTGTTGAAACACTCGCATTTACGTTGGGGTGTGATTGCGCAATTCTTCTATAATGGTGGACAAACGGCGATCAATAGCCTGTTTCTTGTTTATTGCTGTACCTATGCAGGACTTCCGGAAGATACTGCGACCACTTTCTTCGGACTGTATATGCTTGCTTTCCTTCTGGGACGTTGGATCGGTACGGGTTTGATGGTGAAATTCCGTCCGCAGGACATGTTACTCCTCTATGCTTTGATGAATATTCTTCTTTGTGGAGTAGTAATGATATACGGAGGGATGATCGGGTTGTATGCTATGCTGGCTATTTCCTTCTTCATGTCTATCATGTATCCCACTCAGTTCTCTTTGGCTTTGAAAGGGTTGGGAGATCAGACAAAGAGTGGCTCTGCCTTTTTGGTGATGGCTATTGTCGGCAATGCCTGCCTTCCTCAGTTGACGGCATATTTCATGCACGCTCACGAACATATCTATTATGTAGCATACTGTGTACCGATGATTTGTTTCGTCTTCTGTGCCTATTACGGTTGGAAAGGTTATAAGGTAATCGATTAATAAATTTATTTCAAATATATAAGATGAAAGCAGTTCAAATTGTCAATCCCTTCGAAATGAAGGTGGTTGAACTGGAAAAACCGGTTGCTGGTACCGGTGAAGTATTGGTAAGAATCAAATATGTCGGTTTTTGCGGCTCCGACCTGAATACATTTCTGGGACGTAATCCGATGGTAAAGTTACCCGTAATACCGGGACATGAAGTGGGAGCAGTGATCGAAGAAATCGGACCAGATGTTCCGGCAGGTTTCGAGAAGGGTATGAATGTGACTTTGAATCCATATACCAACTGTGGTAAATGTGCTTCATGTCGTAACGGTCGTGTCAATGCCTGCGAACATAATGAAACGTTGGGTGTACAGCGGAATGGGGTAATGTGCGAATATGCCGTTTTACCTTGGACTAAGATTATTCCTGCCGGTGACATTTCTTCCCGGGATTGTGCCTTGATAGAGCCGATGAGTGTAGGATTCCATGCTGTTTCCCGTGCCCGGGTTATTGATAATGAGTATGTGATGGTGATTGGTTGCGGTATGATTGGTATTGGTGCTATTGTACGTGCTGCATTAAGGGGGGCAACAGTGATTGCTGTCGATTTGGATGATGAGAAACTGGAGCTTGCGAAGAAAGTCGGAGCTTCTTATGTGATTAACTCCAAAACAGAGGATGTGCATATACGGATGCAGGAGATTACAGAAGGATTGGGTGCTGATGTGGTTATTGAAGCGGTCGGTAGTCCGGTTACTTATGTGATGGCTGTGGATGAAGTCGGTTTTACGGGGCGTGTTGTTTGCATTGGTTATGCCAAGAGCGAAGTCGCTTTTCAGACGAAATACTTTGTGCAGAAAGAACTGGATATTCGTGGTTCCAGAAATGCATTACCTGCGGATTTCCGTGCGGTGATCAATTATATGAAGGCGGGAAATTGTTCGGTGGAAGAGTTGATAACCAAGATTGCAAAACCTGAAGGAGCTTTGGAAGCAATGCAGGAGTGGGTAGCTAATCCGGGAAAAGTATTCCGTATATTGGTGGAATTCTAAAGATGATAAGCCGGATGTGAAAAGTAACATTTTATAATGTTATTATATAGGCACGGATTTCACGGAATTAACACGGTTTAATAGTCCATCTAATCTCTTAAAACCGTGAAATCCGTGTGATCCGTGCTTGAAATTTTAGCACATTCTTTTCTGCCTGCCTGCAAATGTAGCCTATAGCAAGTGGTTGGCAGAAGTATGATATTCTATCAATCCCTCCATCGGACTTTGAAGTATCTTTCCTATTCCGAGACCGGTTTCTTTTGCCGCCTCCTGGAGTATTTCTTTGTAGCAATAAGCAACGGAGCCGATAAAACGTACAGGATACTGTGTATAATCATATTGCATCACATTTCTGCGGATGAAAGCGATAAAGCTGTTAAGCACTATTGTACGGATCCCCGGTTCCTCCAGATGCTGTGCAAGAAAAGGAGAAAGGCTTGCTAAAAAACGATTGGGGTATGGCTGACGGTAAACCCGGTCGATAATTTCAGGTGCTGTCAGATCAAACTGCTTTAGAAACTCTTCTTTTAATTGGGCAGGGAGCTGATTCTTTAAAATATCTCCGACCAATAGCTTTCCTAAAACCGCCCCACTTCCTTCATCGCCTAAGATGAAACCTAGTGGTGAGACATTACTTACGATTTCTTCTCCATCATAAAAACAGGAATTGGAGCCGGTACCCAGAATACAGACAATTCCCTTCTCATGTCCGCATAATCCACGGGCTGCCCCTAGCATATCCGAGTTTGCTTTTATATTACCGATGACTGGTAAACTGTCAGCGATGGCACGCCGGAGAACCGGAGCCTTTTCAGCTGTACAACCTGCTCCGTAGAAATAGACTGCATTTAGCTTTCCTTCCGGTAGCTGAGGAAGGAGAGAAATGGTCAGTTCTCGTTGAATATCTTCTTCCGATTGGAAGAAAGGGTTGATCCCTTTCGTTCCGATTCGTTTGATCAGCGTACCGTTGAGTACGACACACCAATCGGTTTTAGTAGAGCCACTGTCTGCAATAAGTATCATATCTTAATGTATATTTTCTTTTTATATAGTATATAGCCGATTGCCCAGTTGAGGAGGACAAAGAGCAGGGCAAATATGAGAGAGCCTCCTTTGTCTCCGAAAACCGGTTGCAAAAGGGCACTGTATATGTATCCGTGTAAAGAAGTTGGTTCGCCGGCATAAGTCATTGGAATCATAGCAAAAAGAATTGCCAGAATGTCAGCGAGTACATAAATAAAAAGTGGATTGACTCCGAATGATTCGAAGAATCTACTCCAGCCTTTGTAGCCTTTGATGTCGATGATCCAGACAAGTAGTGCCAAAAAACTGGAGCCCATACCACAAGTGATCAGAACAAAAGAAGGAGACCATATCTTTTTGCAGATTGGCGAACCGTAGCTTAGTAGAAAACCAGCAAAAGTGAGGATAGTGCCTATCAGGAATAAACGTTCCAGTTTCTCATGGATATCCTTTACCTCCATTAATAGTTTGCCTGCACAGAAACCGATCATTACATGAGCGACGGCAGAAATCGTACTTAATAAACCCTCCGGGTCCAGAATGGCACCACCATAAATATGCGCCTGGCCCAATACAGCACGATCCACTATAGAAAGGACATTTGTTTCGTCGTAGACGTATCCGTTACCAACGGCAAGAATCATGAAATAACCGATCAGAAGAACTGCTATCAGATACGGAATATATTTATGTTTGATAAGAAGAGCGGCCAATGCAGTAATTCCATATCCCAAAGCAAGCCGTTGCATGACCCCGAGAATGCGAATCTGATCTATTGGAAAAGGATCATGCTGGAAACAGAGAATGGAAAGCCAGCTGATACCGATGCCGATTAAGAAGATGATGACCGTTCGTTTGAGTATCTTTAAACCGGCAGGTATACTGAAGGTAAAATCATACTTCCGTAAAGAGATGTACGTCGAAATCCCCATGATAAACATGAAGAAGGGAAATACGAGGTCAGTAGGAGTCAAGCCGATCCATTCAGCGTGCTTGAGAGGGGCATACGTATGTTGCCAGGAGCCGGGGGTGTTCACTAAAATCATTCCGGCGATGGTAATGCCTCGCATTACATCGAGTGCCAATAGGCGTTTGTTACTTGTTACATTCATGACTGTTACTTTTTTAATGTGTTAAGTTATAAGTAATTCTGTTCTATATTTTTTTTCCGAATGAATCGTCCAGTCGATTGCGGATCATTAATGACGCTATGATACCGGGAATCGTACATATACATACCCAGATAAAGAAATTCGTGTATCCGATATGCTCCTGTATCCATCCTGCAGGCATTCCCGGAATCATCATGCCCAGTGCCATGAAACCGGTACCTATGGCATAGTGAGCTGTCTTGTGTTCTCCTTCTGCAATGTAAATCAGATAAAGCATATAGGCGGTGAATCCAAATCCATATCCTAGCTGCTCGATAGCTACACAAATGGAGATAAATAGGGGGTTATCCGGTGTAGCTGCTGCCATCCATACATATAGAAGGTCGGGGAGGTTAATAGCCAGTGCCATTGGTAATATCCATTTCTTAAAGCCATCACGTGAAACCAGAAAACCGCTGATAATTCCTCCGAGAAGCAGAGCGATGACACCGATTGTGCCATAGATCATTCCGACAGTGGCGGTAGAAAGCGCCAAGCCTCCCTGTTCTGCATCATCCAGTAAGAAGGGGGAGGCTATTTTAGCTAGTTGTGATTCTCCGAGCCGGTAGGTAAGCAAGAAGAAAAACATGAGTCCCAGATGCTTCTTTTGGAAGAAAGATATAAATGTCTTTAAGAAATCTTCGAGCAACTTACTGGCCGTGAGTCCTTCTCGTTTGATATCGGTATCAGGATGTGGAAGAATGAACCGGTGGTATAGGGTGAGAGCAAGAAATAATCCTGCCATCAGATAAAAAGTGATACTCCAAGCCAAAGGAATGTTGCCTTGTGAGGTTTCGAGCCATCCGGCGAGCATGACGAGAATACCTTGTCCGAAGATATTGGCAAAACGATAGAATGTATTTCGGATACCTACGAAAAAAGATTGTTCTTTGTTATTTAGTCCAAGCATATAGAATCCGTCAGCCGCTATGTCATAAGTAGCCGAACTGAATGCCATCAGCCAGAAAAAAGCCAGAGTTAGTTGTACAAAATGTGTTGTCGGAATAAAAAAGGCGATGCCTGCAAATCCTGCGGCGATTAAACCTTGCATCGCAATGATCCAGGAACGTTTTGTTTTTACCAAATCAACGAAAGGACTCCATAACGGTTTAATGGTCCATGGCAGATAGAGCCAGGAGGTATAAAGCGTAATTTCTGTGTTTGACAATCCCAGCCGTTTATACATAATGACGGCGATTGTCATTACGGCTACATAGGGCAGTCCTTCCGCAAAGTAGAGTGTAGGAATCCAGTTCCAGGGATTTCTACGCTTTACCGACATACTGTGATTGGTATCTCTTATTGTCATCATGGTATTGATCTTAGAATTATTCGTATTGTTTTTCAAGCACACTACCAGGATAATAGTGGGATAAAATGTCTTTATAGTTGTATCCCTGTTCACCCATAACTGCCGCACCTATCTGGCAAAGTCCTACTCCGTGCCCCCAACCTGCTCCGGTGAAAGTGAAGCGGGTGGGTACTTGACCCTCTTCCCCTTCTTTGTCAACCACGAATGCGGAACTATAAAGATGGGAAGGGGATAAGGTACGGCGTATTTCCAGTTCTTTTCCGATAATAAGCGTTTGTAAAGTACCTACAATCTTTAATCGTACAAGACGTCCGGAAGTTCCCCGTTCGACAGGAATCAAGTCTATGATTTCTCCGAAATTGATTCCCGAACGTTTATGGACCAGTGCTGAAAGTTCTTGTTGGGTATAACTGACTTTCCAACGATAGAAGTCTATTGTTTCCTGATCATAGTTGTTGAGAACCTGGCTCAGCACTCTTTTATCTTGCGTATTGCAGAAAGCGGAAGGTGATGTACGTATCCATTTTTCTGCTTCTTTTTCTATCGTCAGGTCGGGCAGGTGGATTGCAGAGGCATCACGTTGACCGGTCAGGTATGGATGCCTGACATTTTCCCAGCAATTTTGGAACTCTTCAAAAGCGCCGCCGCAACATTTGGAAAAACGTGTGTCACAGATTTCTCCTTCGTATACAAGCACCTCTCCCCTGGTAGAAGATACGGCTTCGATAGCTTGTGGGGTGGAAGTACGGGTAATTCCCTGATAACGTTGACAATGATCATCGGCACAAACATCAAAGTGTGTATGTGCTTCATGATCGTACCATTTGATGAGTGAAGCATCAGAAGTAGAGGAGGAAGAACCGACTGTGTTTTCTTTTCGTGTAGCCATCCCTAATGTTTCATCCTTCATTCTTAATTCTTCATTTAGAATGTTTCTCGTTCTTAATTTATGAACCAGCCAACTTCTGGAAATGACTGCATGTGCTTTTAAGAGACTTAAAGAAGCAGTGGCACTCATTTCCGATGAAATCACACTAGTCAGATATTCTTCAATGGAAATTACATTGATAGCTGTTAGCCTCTCCTCTTCAACGATTATTTTCAGACTCCCTTTGAATCTTTGTGTTTCTTTGCGTTCCCAATGGAAATTGATGCCGATGGTAACATCTTTTAGCTCAAAGAAAGTATCAGTATCCTGTATGGGAGAGAATGATAATTCATTATATGCTTTCCCTTGCCAGTATATCTTTCCTTTTTGAAAAACAGCCTTTTGTATCCCTGATGCCATCGTGCCATCGGGGGTAACGAAACTTTCCGGGAGAAAGAACTCGATTTCTTTTCCGGAAAGGATACCGACTGTTATCTGAGGTTCTTTCATAATGCTGCCTTTATGCGTTCTGTAATTTTTATAAACTCATCCTGAGGCATAGAAACTTCCCGACGGATTTCATATATCTTCTCGGGAGTCAGTTTGGGAAAATCTTCTTCCCGGACAACAGGAAATATGCCATTCATTTCGGCAATAGCCGGGCTGATAAGAATTTGTTCATCTCCTTCTGCATAATAACAGTCCGGACGGTGTTTGCTACGCAGGAAGATCAT
The DNA here is from genome assembly GCF_001811315.1 of Bacteroides sp. HMSC067B03. Taxonomy (NCBI): domain Bacteria; kingdom Pseudomonadati; phylum Bacteroidota; class Bacteroidia; order Bacteroidales; family Bacteroidaceae; genus Bacteroides; species Bacteroides sp. HMSC067B03. The sequence goes on from NZ_KV804335.1 coordinate 135,271, forward strand.
GCAGTGATAACGCAGTGTCAAATCTTTCAATTCAGATTCGTAGTATCCTTGGAAAAAATCTTTATGTTTTTCCAAACCGTACCAGGTAAGGATATTCATCATTGGTTCTTTTCCGTTTTTATCAGCAGCGAGTATATCGTAAAGCTGCTTGAATGTACGTGACATTGTTGCTTTGTCCTTTGTCTGGATAAGAATTGCAGTGACCGGATTGTCAATCGAATGTATTTCTACATTACTCTTCTCAATCAACAATTCTTTGTGCCAATCCGCACCTAGTGCACCTTCCAGTTCCTCCTCTTTTCCGCAAGCCTGAAAATGAGCATGGTCCGGAGCAGATGCTCCGCATTCGGGACCATTGTATAAAATGAAGTTCTCTTGCAGTAAACTGGAGAAACCTATCATATCGTCGAAACGTTGGGCGATGGATTGTGGTGTATGTTTTCTGTCGATAATTGTCAGATGCTGTTTGAATATGGGGTAAGGATTTACCAATATCTGATAATTTTTATAGCTGACAAAATTTTGTTCCTGCGGACGGTTTTCCTGGCATAGAAAGCAGGGGCGTGCATGAATGGAGGAGGTGTCTGTCTGCGCAGTAGCCGAAAGTATGCGTTTGGGATTAGGAAAGGTATATACAAGCATATCGAAATCCTTTCCGGCCAGACTCATTTTTTTCATTTGCTTTCGGTACTCTTCCAATGCCTGATAGTTCTGTTTGGCAAGTTCCCATGAGCGAGTCTGTTCTTCAATTAATTGTAGGATTGCTTTTTGAGGTTTCAGCTTTATTTTATTTACTTGAATCCTCCGTTGCAATTCCCATGTGCGGATACGGTCTTTGTATACATTATTCTGGTTAACCTTTTCGATGGCTAATGCAGCGTCCGAATTACCTTCCCAGCGGCGACAGAGATAAACGACATCATATACCCTGCCTATCTGATAATTGCTTGAAATGCATAGTCCGAGTGCATAGTCTTCTCCATAGCTGGTATTCGGTACGTTGATTTCCCGGAGGAGGGGAGTATAGAAGGCACGGGGAGCTCCCAGTCCGTTGATGCGTAAAGCGTTATTGCGACCATTCTCGGGAGTCCATTCTTTGTGGTCTATGATGCCGGGCGCCATTTCTTTCATGTTGAAGTCTGTCATCATATAGGTACCGATTACCATGGCGCAGTTTTGTTCATAGAAAGCGTTTACCATGATTTGTAAAGTATGCTCGTCTTTGTATACGTCGTCACTGTCGAGTTGGATAGCGAACTTGCCGCATTTCTCGTGATGGATACCTGTGTTCCAGCATCCTCCGATACCGAGATCATTTCTTTCGGGGATTATATGAACCAGCCGATAATCAGTACATAACTCCCGAAGGGCTTCTGTGGTTCCGTCTGTAGAATGATTATCGATTACGATGACATTGAATGGAAAAGAGGTTTGCTGGTTCAAAGCGGAGCGGACCGCATCTTTGATAGTACGGATACGGTTGCGTACGGGAATAATGACAGATGCTTCATATTCGAAAGTAGAGGCTGAAAAGTTGACTGACTGAAAACAGGGTTCCAGATATCCGCCGATAGCTTTCAGATGTTCGCTGCATGCCTGTTCCATTTCTATCTGCACCCGGCGATTTTTCGGGTCTACATAGTCGAACTGTTTCTCACCGCTTTTCCGGGTATCGTTTTCTATTTCTGTATATAGATATTCGTTGATATGTACCAGTTTTTTCTTTTGAGAGATTTTGAGGCGTAAATCATATAATCCTGCATACTGATAGTCTTCTTTGGTAGCCTTTACCATTTTTCTGAAAACCTCGCTTTGGAAAAGCATGACAGAACCGAAGTCAAAGTCATCACGCAGGCTGCCGAATTGATAGTCGATAACGGGAGCCGCTTTCCGTATACCATTCACTTGCTGATAACGGTCGGCATATACCATGCCTGCCTGCGTCATTTCCATTATTTGAACCATTCGTTCGAGAGCGAATAATCCCAGCTTTAGTTCAGTATGCTTGGTGTAAAGTAAGGTATATGTTCCATTGGAATGGGAAGCGATCGCTTTCATCGCTTCTGTCGACTGGATATTCGCTATAGAAATCAGTTCACATCCGGGTAGACAGATATCGGTAGCTTCCGGTACCAGCAAATAGATTTTATCTACCAATTCCGATGTGCGTAATTCTTTAACTGTCTGTATCGTTTCTTCCTGTCTGCAAAAAGGCAGGAAACAGTTGATTGTAATTTTCATCTTTAATTTTTTATTTAATCGGGAGAGTTTGCAGATACTTTTACTTTGTCTTTCCTTTTTATTAGTATGCAAAGTCCTGAAAAGGTGAAGAGAGCATTAAGTATAAGCAACTCGTAACTAATCTGATATCCGTTGAACCAGGCTTCCGAGTGACTTTGCAATATGTAGCAAAGTGCAGGAGAAAGAATAGCTACCAACGGAATATATTTATCATAAACTTGTTTCCTGGTAAATATGCCAAAAGCGAATAACCCGAGAATAGGACCATACGTATAGCTTGCCAATGTATAAATAGCATCAATGACACTGGTATTATTCAGGAGATTGAATACAAAAATAACAATTCCCATAATAACGGCCATACCGATATGAACATGTTTTCGTATTTTGCTGAGAATCGCATCCTCTTTCTTATGGGCATTGAGGATATCTACTGTGAAAGAAGTTGTCAGAGCGGTTAGTGCCGAACCGGCAGCAGAATAGGCAGAGGCTATTAACCCGATAATAAACAAGATGCCCACCATTCCGGGAAAATAGTTTCCGGTAGCAATCATGGGAAATAATTCGTCGCTTTTAGCCGGATTTTCTATGCCTTGCCGGGCTGTGAATGTATAAAGCAATACTCCCAACATCAGGAAAAGCAATATCACGAAAAACTGTGAAATGCCACTGGTGATCATATTCTTTTGCGAATCCCGAAAGTTCTTGCAACTAAGGTTTCGTTGCATCATGTCCTGATCGAGCCCATTCATGGCAATCACTGTGAATACGCCTGCCAGAAACTGTTTGAAGAAATATCGTTTATCATTTACATCGTCGAAGAAAAACATTTTGGATAAATCGCTATCCGAAATGGTACTGATTAAACCGCCGAAATTCAAATGCAGGCTCGAAGAAATATAATAAATACAAAGTACAACAGAGACGACCAGGCAAAATGTTTTCAGCACATCAGTCCAGATCAATGATTTTACTCCTCCCCGGAATGTGTAAAGCCAGACGATAAATACGGTAAGAATCACATTTGCCAGGAAAGGAATGCCGAAGGGTTCGAAAATAAGCAGTTGTAAGGTCAGGCATACCAGAAATAACCGTACGGCTGCTCCTAACATTTTGGAGATGAAAAAGAACCACGCACCGGTTTTGTAGGAGGAAGTTCCGAATCGGTTCTCCAGATATTCATAGATGGAAACCAATTTCATCCGATAGAATAAAGGGACAAGTACAAAGGCAATGATGAACTGTCCGACGATGAATCCCAATACCATCTGTAAATAGGAAAAGCTGCTGGCTTGTACCATACCCGGCACCGATACAAAGGTGACTCCCGAAATAGTAGAACCAATCATGGCAAAAGCAACGATATACCATGCTGATTTACGATTCCCGACAAAGAATCCTTCATTGTCTGCTTTGTGTCCTGCTATGTAGGAGATGGTAAACAAGATCACAAAATAGGCTATAATCGTAACAGATAAGATGATTGGACTCATAGCTGCTGTTTAAATTCGTTTGTGGATGAAATCATCCGAAACTCTTTTTACTTCTTTGCTGACAAATGTAGGGATTTTAATCTATAAACTTTTATTCTTGTTCGTTTTTTCTTCCCGGAGTGCCTCCTGTTGCGTTTTTTGAGGAACTCCAGTTCGATTTTAGAGCCGACTTTAGCTCCGGTGATTTCTTTTCAAGAGATACACCCTGGTTTCTTACTCCTTCGTTATGCATCTTGTCGGAGTAAATGCATTTGTCTATGATTCTTGGTTTTTCTTCATTGGTGGTTATGGCCAGATAGCCTCCATCATTGTTTATTCGTGGGAAAGTGGATATTTGTATGATATTATTTTTATCAGCTTTGTGCTTGTTGATAAGAGTGGCAGCAGATTTTGTCAGACAGATATACCCATGAGGAGGAAAGTCCAGCCTTTGATTCTTGTCCGGATGCTTCAAGATGGCAGTTGTCGTGGTTTGCGTTGTACCGGAACCATTGTCAATGTACCTCAATAGTTTTAATGACGGGACCGAAACAGTGGAGTTGGATGGATTGTAAAGCTCTATATACTCTGCACCATATGTTGCGTTATCATACATGATTTCATTTAGCAATAGTAGATTTTTTACTTCCTCCGGGTAATCGGGGAGAACGGGCTTTTCCGGTGTTTCTGGTTCTTCCGGATGATCCGGTGTTTCCCCCGGTTCCGTAGTTGTCTCCACATCATTGGACAATTGTATATGATGGAAAGTAAAGCCGTCACAGCGAGTCTTTGTGTAAACACAGTATATGCCACAACAGACGGAATTTTGTATACTGCTGTCTTTGACCTGTTTTTCTTTCGTATATTCTTCCTCTGACAGCAACCGTGTCCAGAAAGTCCAGTATCCATTGTTGTCGCATTCTACTTTGACGTAAAGTTTAGGTGAGTTGTTCCCCTTCATAAGCTCTCTGCCGGAAGCTAACAGTTTTAATTCTGCCCCGTTCTGCCGGTAAAGTGCCACGTTGTCTTTGGCTCCTCCTATCTGAATAAAATATCCGGTTAATTCACCGGAAAGGACGTTTGAAGAGGAAGTAAGATAAAAACGGGCATAATTGTTGGCAGAAGGATTAAATGTCAGACGTACTCCAAACTCCCACCGGGTATTATGGACGGAAGAAGACGGAAATGTGATATAGGCTGTGCCGGCATCTTCTTCCGGATCATTGAGATGTACTCCTTCTTTGGTATTAATGGTAAATTTATCCGTTTCTCCTGTCCAGGGAAGTTCGGCTGTAGTGGTGTCTTCTCCTGTTTCTTCCTTTGTGTCTTCATCGGGCGGAGGTGCACAATTGTAGAATGCAACCATGAAAAGACTCAAAAGAATCAGGGCTTTACAAACTTTCATACGGTTATAATTATAGTTGTTATCTTTTTTACCGTATTTGTTTGTGTGTTACGCAGAGGCAATTGCGGTGTGGATAATTGTTTGATGAGGCAAAGATAAGGTATAATGTTGAATAAATAAAAGATAGCTACTTTAGTTTTGCATACATATGTCGTTTAATGAAAAGAGTTGCCGCAGGTCTGTTGTAACAAGACTTGGGGCAACCCTTTATCGATTACTCAAAACGCGGCATCACATATTTATCTGTATAAGAAGTGAAAGTAATACCGGGCATATAATGCGTATTCGATTCATTTTCCAGTTTCTTTATCAGTGAATAATCATCCGCATTCAAAGCATAATAATTATCAGAGGCCGGGCTGGTCACCCTAACTGTCCAGTCGAACATATTGCCTATGATAGTCAGTGCATCCGTTTCGGGATTGAATGCAGGAATGCCTGTTTTCACTATATCGTATGTGCGGCTTCTCAGCACGTAAAAGGCATTATTGACATCTGTCAGAAAGGCAAGCGTCTTTTTGTTTCTGAATTCCGTCAGATATAGGTGCTCTAATGTCAGTCCTTCGGGTAACGGAATAGCTCGGACATAAGGGCGTCCTTTCACCTGTTTCAGATGGAACAGACGACGGTCGGCATCCAGCAGAAGATATCCTTCATCGTACTCCTTCTTCACCGTAGGATTTCCTACAATCTCAATGGCAGGAAAATGAAAATCTTTCTTCGCCATCGCTTCTGTGAACTGAAGGCTTTTTTCTGCATTTACACTATTCGAAGCCATATCGATAAACTCAATACCTTTGGACGTAATGCGGAATACATCATCCGGCATCTTCAGGTCCACACGTCTGGACATGGACTCCAACAAAGGATAAAGGCCGATAGAAGGAGCATTGATATCCGTAGGTACACTGCGGAAATTGAAGTTTTCCGTCTGTACGATTTTCGGAGTGACGGCTATCCCGTTAATTGTATCCGGGAAGCGTTCGTCGGACATCAGTTGGCGGAAATAAAACATGGGGAGGATACTGTCGAAGGCCGCTTCGGAATAAATATTTCCGGCAGCATCGCGACGTACGGTTCCTTTTCCTTCTTCCTGTCCCATTAAGGCAAAGTCGCCGATCACGAAACTATATAGCGTAAAAGGAGTCTTCTCCGGTTTTACGACAAAGAAGTTGTAACACCAAGGCAACTGCCAGAGAAGCAGGAACGCGATGGTGACATATAATAGTATGGTACTGAAACGTTTCATCTTTATTTAATTCTTCATTTTTAGTTCTTCATTCTTCATTCTCTTAGTCCTGTTTTCCCGCTTTGAACCGCACTATGGAAAGCCATGAGAAAGAAGCGGTCAGCAAAGTATAAACCAATAGATACGGGAGGAACTTGTTGTAAGCTTCCGGTGTGGGCGACAGAAAGAAGATTCGCAGTAATAGCACGGCGATAATGAGATTGATGATTCTGCGTTTCCATGCCGGCTCGAGACAGATCCATGCGACGAGCAGGTATCCGGAAATACCGGCAAGATACCACGTAAGGGCAGTCAGCAATATATGATTTTTCAGTTCGTGAGCCAGCACTCCGCTTAGATAAATCTCCATCAGCAGGAAGTTGGAAGCAAAGCAGACAAGCAGCAACACTAAACCGGAGAACAGCATATTGCCCGTCATCTTCAGTTCGGGATAAGGCAGATGCAGGGTCAGCTTCAGACATTTGCGCTGCATCTCGGGGACGAACTGCACGACAGCCATCAGTACTCCGGCAATCAGGGGAATGTATTGTAACATCTCGATGAATATGGCGTCCCGTTGCAGCATGACTTCCCATACATGCGCAGCGCCTTTCATTTCTACTACCCGGTTGATACGAAGCATACAGTAGCCTGTAAAACCGAGTGTCGTGATCACGGCAAGTAGAAAATACCACCGGGTCTTTATCCATTCTTTATAAAATATAGCGTACATTCTTTTGGAATTTTGATTGGTGAATTTTGATTTGTGAATGATGGAAACCTTAGTATTTACCGGTCAGACCGATGAAGGCGTCTTCCAGATTCACATGCTCGCTATGCAAGTCCGTATAAGGCACTGACATTGATTTCAGTTTCACTTCTGCCTCTGTAGGCGGAAGGAAGGAGAATGTTTCCAGCGTATTCCTCATAACGGAAGGATGATAGAAATCATCGGATGCGGGAAGTTCGTAACCTTCGGGAACAGTACATGTGTAGCGGCGTCCTTCTTTCAGTAATTCATCAATCGGTTTCTGAATCAGAATCTTTCCGTAGTCCATCATGATACAGTCGTCTACCAGTCGCTCCATATCCTGAATAATATGCGAGGTCAGGAAGACGGTTTTGCCTTCGGAGCGGGCGTAATCACGAAGATAATCCACAAACAGGCGGCGATAGCCGGGATCGAGCCCGAGTGAGAAATCATCTAATACAAGGAGTTCGGGATTCTGCGCCAGGATCAGTCCGAGAGCCACTTGTGAGCGTTGGCCGCAAGACATGCGTGAGATACGCTGTCCGGGAGCTACTTTCAGCTTGTTCATCAGCTCATAGTAAGCTTCTTTTTTCCATTGGCCCGGGTAAAAGGCTGCGTAGAACTTCTCTATCTGCGTGATGGTCATGAATTGATACTGTACGTGCCCTTCGATCAGCAGTCCGATGTTGCGGCGCAATGCCGGAGCCATCGTCTGTATCTCCTGCCCGAAGATACGGCATTCTCCGGAGCGTGGTTTCAGATAGCCGCTCAGGATGTTGATGGTCGTGGTTTTTCCGGTACCATTCTTGCCCAGTAGTCCGAGGATGCGTCCTTTGGGGACTGTGAAACTAAGATTCTCGTAAATCAACCGTTTGCCGTAATAGTGCGTCAGGTTGTTACATTCTATAATTTGTTCCATTTTATTATATCAGTTATTCTGTTCAAAAGAAGAGAAGAAAAAGGACGGGAATGATAATTCCGACAATCATTTCTATTCCTCCTCTGCCGATAATACCTTTATTGCCTTTCAGCATGATGACTCCGGAAAGGGTGATGATGATGAGGCCGACTGCGAAGATATCCGCAAAGTAAGTCCACCATTGTCCGGGGTTGTAGTGCAAACGTGCCATTGCTCCGATGAGTGGCCGGCGGGTGACTGACTCGTAGACAGCCTCTCCCGTACTGACGTTTACCTGCAAGTTGGACCCTCCTTTCAGAAATACTTTCATGATGTCCGCTTTCGGGAAATAGTGCTTGGTATAGTTGCCTTCCTCTCCTAATGGTTGTAGCAGGGTAAGTACTTTTTCCTTTTTCATTCCCTCTTTGCCCGGTAGCTTTTCGGTAATCTTATATTCTTTCCGTTCGATGGAGAAGTTGGGATTGATAGTGTCACGATGATTCATTACAATGCCGGAAATGGCATAAATCAAGACCATTCCGGCAAAGAAAAATGATAAATCACGGTGTATCAGTCGACTCCATTTACGGATACTGCTACTCCACTTCATACGAATTAGCTTCCATGAAATAGAAAGACAGATATTCTTTACCGCTGTTCGCTTTCCGGTCTGCTATCTTGGCACGGAAGTCGGCTATGCGGGCTTCGGGAGTGCTGGCTGTTTCACCGCGTGCTTTCTTTTCAGAGTCACATCCGGCTTCTCCGTCGCCATGCTTTTCGGCAGCTTGTGCTTTGAGCTGTGCTTCCCAGTTCTGGAGGTAAGCTTCGTCAATGCGCTGTTCTTTCAGTGTTCCGGTGACGCGGACAATGGAGTTCACACATTTCGGGTCGAATGCTCCCAGTGTGCCGGCTTCTACGCGGATCACTTGTGTGTCGTCACTACCCATCAGGAAGATTTTCCTGGCACCATGCTTGCAGGTATGTGTGCAAACACCTTCGATGGTTACTTCTTGCCCTGCCAGACTTTCGGCATTGGCAAGAAGAGAGTCAATTTCTAAAGCAGACGATGTAGTCTGTTCTGTTGTTGTGTCCGAGGAACTTTTCTGTTGTTTGTTTCCACAAGAGGTTCCGATGAGGGCAACCGCCAGTAGGGCGATTGCGATGTTTAGTCTTTTTGTTTTCATTGTTATAGCTTGTTTTATATATAGTTTAAAATTTTATTCTGTTGCTTTGTCTCTTACGCAACGGAGTTGCTGACCGGACTTCATGCTGATGTAACTTAATGACAATCTGCCTTCCGGATATCTGGCGGATGTAAATGTACTCATCAATCCAAAGAACTGGATGTTCGTGAGTACGTTTGATGCATTGTACACTGGCTTATAGGCAGTTGAAGTCATATAATGATTCAAGGCAGGTTTATTATACCATTCTGTCTTTGTACTGGTAGCACTGGATATTACAGTCTTCTGATAACTGGGAGTGGCAGTGAAATTTGCCATCATACGAGTTCCGGAGAATTTGTAATTGAGTCCGGCATCAATCAGGGATTGAATTTTGGCTCCGTCATAGCCGCTATCATAGAAGAGGGCATCTTGACTATTATCCGGTGTTTTACCATCGGCATCAGCTGTAGTTTTACCAACAAGATTGAAGTATTCGATACGTGTCGGTATATGCCAGCCTTTCGGACAAATTCCTTGTGCTCCTTCAAAAGTATTATAATTGCTTTCGGTTATAGTTTTACCAAGTGCGGCTTCCATATCGTATAGATAGCCCAGCTCTTTTACAGAAGCATTGTCTGTTAGTGCGGTTGTTGCACCGTCTACGATTTCGTATGGATACCAAATATGAGAATCTGCTGTCGGGTCACTGGATGGAGTATATCCTTTAGGCAGATAGCAAAGTGGTTCAGCCATCCATATTGTACCGTTGGCAAGAGTTACGGTATTATACTTTACTTCGTCATATAAGAAATAGTTTTCGTCCAGATGCTCTTCAAAAGGAACCGTATTATCTGCTCCGATTTCTCCTTCCTCCGTCCAGTTTTCTATCTCACCACTGAGCGTCACAATGATATCATCGGACAATACACGGACATTGACACTATATTGACCACCTTGAACTAACGTTGTAGATGCGAGTCTTTGCGTCAAAGTCTTATTGTCTGAGGTTGTTACAGCAAGAGTGAATGCAACCGTCTGTGGAACTACGATAGCACGGTAAGTGGTGTTTTTTGTCACCTGTTGTGTTGTGATGTTTACTGCCGCGGCACTCTCGCTTGCGGTTACCTTCATGGTAGCCAGATCGATATTGGCAGTGGGAACAGCCCCTTTGAGAACTACCGACGAAATATCTAAATGAGTTTCGTTTGTCACATTAATGACCATTTTGGTAAGCATGTGTTTGAAGACCATGCTGATTGAGTTAGCCGAAGGAAGTACTTCGGATTTGCTTGCCGCCATAAAGTCGGAGATTCCGTACTTGGCGCTCTGGTCTGCATGCACGGTGAATGAAGTCGGTACACCGGCTGAGGTATACGGATAATAAGCCACGAATGAAGACTTGTCGGTCCCTTCGGGATACCATTTCAGACTTCCGGCAAAAGCACCGTCATTGAAAGTCATAAGCTCATTCTTGGCATATTCCGTACCGTCTTCTTTAGTGATACTCAGACCAATCTGGTCCTGATTCTCGAAGTTGACTTCTGTGGCACGTGTAATAATAGGAGTGATAGTCACCCGGTCGACCGATGATACAACTCCGTTCTCTTCTTCTTGTTGGCAGGATGCCAGAAACGCTGCTGCCAGCACAAATAATATCCCCTTTTTCATCATTAGATAGTTTTATATTATGTAAAAGAATAAATTTAAAAAGTATAACCTAACTTAATCGTTTCGTTCCAGCGGCTCGAACCTTCTATATACCGGAGGTTGAAGCCGTGTGTATAGCTGCCCTGAACTTCCGCATAAATTCCCCGGTTGAAGTTATAGCGTAATCCGAGATTGAAAGTTGCTTGGGAAGCCGTTGCATATTCGTTTTGCAGATTGTAGTAATCTGTCAGACGATACGGAGGATCACCGGGTTCCGTATTCGTTTCGGCAGTCCTGTTTTTCTCGCTGGAGTTTCCTGTCGAGAAAGAGACGGCTGCTTTCAAATCTAACTTTCCCGTATGGAGCACTCCGGAAACATACGTCCGGCTGCAAAACATCTTTTGTGAAGCTACATAAGGATACATCTGGGTAGTGAGTTGTTTGAAGGTGGAAAGATGCGTTCCCAAACGCACTTCTCCCCGACGGCTCATTAGTTCATATTCGGGATTGGCCGTGAAAACTTCTTTTTCGAAGATACGGTTCGAACCATGAATATGAGTATTTGTCACTCCGTTGACAGTCTCTTTGCTCAGCACATTCTCATTGTTGACCAGATGAGACCATTGCAGATTGAATCGGATAAAATGCTCGTTATTGCCTTGCTTGAAACGATAGCTGATATGAGAAGTGATCCGGTCAGTGGGAAATTTGAACCAGATGGTTTCTCTTTCACCGGCAGAGCCGGAAGAATGGGTGTATTCAATATCACCATAGAAACCCTTCCATTGAAACTGCAGTGCTCCTCCGTGTGATAACTCCTTGATAGGGAAACCGTTGATGCCCGATTCGCTCAGGTGAATGCCACTGCCATTCCATGTTTCGTAGGCTCCGTACATCAATCCTTTGTCCAGAAAAGCATTGTACAGACTTTCTGCCGTACCGATTACTTCCGCTTTGACTGATTCGCTGTTTTTACCGAAAATGTAGGAAAGCCCGATGGCCAGTTCTCCCGAATGATACATGATGCCGGGAGCCACTTGCAGATCCAGTCGGTAATTGGTATGACGCACATCTTTTCGTTTGGAGTAGTTGGCAGAAGCAAAGTCTATCTTTCCTCCCAGACGCCAGTTCGGGTTCAGATTGGTGGCTATACCTCCCATAAAGGAGTAAGTTTGCAGGTCTTTGCGTCCGGGTGTGAACTCCAGAATATCTACAGGATAAAATCCGGGATGGATAAACATAGAACCGCTCATATCCTTGCCGGAAGTGTGGTCGAACGAGAATGATCCGATTAAAGAGTAATCTTTCAGATGCGTAATGGACTTCGCTGTCGCTCCGGCACTCCACGTCTTGCTTGCCTCGTAAGAGTTGCGGAAGTCACCTTGATTATTGCTGCCATACAATTCGGCATAGGAGGTGTTCGTGTTCTCCATCATGATACCTGTGACATTGGCTCCGGCGTTCCATGAGTTGCGTCGTTCTACTATGTCATAAGTCTGTGCCGATATTCCGGACACGATACACAGCAGCAGACATTCTATATAGATTCTTTTCATATTACTCATGCAATGATGGTTTATCCCGTTCATAAAAATCGGTAGAAGAGTTGTTCGTATCTGCCATTACCTCATAGCCTGCCTCCTGCGTGGCCTCTTCGTCTATATGGCGATATAGGCTGCGTCCGCTGTACGTTGCACTTTGGGTGACGTAGCCGGCATCAATAGAAGGGGAGATTCTCTTTTTGTTGCTTGAAGAACCGCCATAATATACTTCCGCTCCGTCAATCACCCAGTCCAGAGGAATCTTTATGACCTGGTCCACTGTGCTTCCGGGCTTTTGTATGACGTTGCCCGCTCCAAGAACATAGTCCTGTATGGTAGTCCCTTTAGCCTTGAAGATGATGGTGGCGGGAGAAAAAATCGAGTAAGAATACGCATTGGCCTGTCCTGTCTTTATGACTACATTCAGGTGGTGGTCCGGTGTGATTTGATCGCCCGGAGCCGGATGGTACAGCGTATTCGGGAAATAAACATTGTTATAGCATACAAAGTATCCGGGTTTGTTCAGATTGACAGATTGCGGGTATTGCGCCACATGATCGATCGCTCCGTTGATGGCAATGACTGCATCTTCACCCGGTTGGAGGGGGAACGATTTGCCGGTACCGCCAAACTGCCAGATGCACTGGATAACGGGGGCGAAATCGGGGAAGATCGTTGCTCCGGTCATCTCGTCTTGTGTCACCCATACATTGGTAGAGTGTGAATTATAAGGATCGAGTGCTCCAAAGCACAAGCTGTCGAGGTACTGTACTTCCGAATCGTTGTTGTGCAGGATGATGTATTTGTCGGACTGGTAATCTCCTTCCAGTGGCAGCTTTTTGCATCCTCCGCAATAGATTTCTTTGATAATGATTGTTCCGGCTCTGGAATGAGTCAATGGAAGATTGAAGGTCATGTCGCTGTTGACCAGTTTCACATTGTCTGCCAGTCCGTTGAAGATATGCGTTCCATTCTTGTCGCTGACCTGTATGCGGTATATACCATTGGTCAGTGAAAATTGTGCCGTTCCCTTCTTGTCGGTCTTTGTCCGATAAGAGTTGCCACGGTCCACATCCTCTATTTTCACAGTCACTCCCTCCCGGAGATATTCAGCGTATTCATCCGGATAAACGGCGGTGACTTGCAGCGTATGCAGCTGGTCATCATAAGGATTGGTCTTGTCGATGTCCGTGCATCCGGCTACGGCATAAACAACAGTTACTAATAATATGTATATAGATCGCTTCATAAGTTTAAAATTTAACGCGGCAAGTGAGTCCGTAATAGAAATCCGGAGTGAAAACGGCACTGACACCGGTTGCATACGATTTCACATACGGTCGTGAGTTGGTAAAGTTAATAGCATTGAGAGACAGAGATACATGGTCACCGATCTCTTTGGTGATATTAATATTGGCGGAGAAATAAGGATTATATCCATCTGCGGCAAATGTATAGGCGTTGCCCGACTTGCGTATCAGATGGGCAAATTCCGGATTTCCGGCTTCGGCCTCGGTGAAAGGATGCACCTCATTGTTCAGGTCGAGATATGCCACCGGATAGATGGCCGTATAAGAATTGCCGTCATAAATACTTCCTCCTGTTTTTGTATGATTGTCCTGACTGACATTGAAAGCATATTCTCTGCCGTTGTACTCGGATATGTTTTGCGACCGCTTCACCAAAGAAGCTTCCAGCCTGCATGATATAATCAGTCTGGCTTTGGGGATACGGGTAATCGCTGTGATATTTGCATCCAGTGAGTGTGTGCGTTTGCCGTTGGCTGTTGCTGATGGATTGTCGCCATTGGCATAAATACCTACATATTGGTACGAACGGTTGGCAAGGCTGGTGTGCGACCATCCGTTCTGATAATAGTAAGATAGCGAATTGTCAATGTATTTGCTATACGTATAGGCGGCATCTACCCGGATTTGTGTACGGATAGGAGTTATTTCCGGAAAGTCGACAATCATTTCGGCTCCTCTGCGGACTACATCCGTTCCATTATCCGGTGAAGCAGATTTGACAAATGTCTGATCTGTTACTTTTACGTCCATCGGTGTCCAATAGCTGGATTCGTTTTCCCGTATATAGACCATTCCCGTCTGGTTGTCCACATTGATCTGCGGATTGGCGGGCATGCTGAATCCGTCCGGCAACTGAAGCACATTGTATGAAAACGGAGTATAGCTGTTGGTATATTTATAAGGCAGTTTCGTTCGGTTGAAATATCCGACCAATGAAACTTTTGTCCGGCCCATGTTCATGTCAATACCTAGTTCCGCATTCTGATTCCGCTGCCAGCGCAGTTTTTCGTTGTGTAGCAACGTGTATGGCTGACTGTAATAGATGTAGGATGACTCATTATTATTATAAGAAAGCCCGAATGTCTGGATATCCCGGTATTCCTGTCTGGGATACAATACATAGTACGACGGCAGCTTTTCGGTAATTCCCCATCCGCCCCGGATGGAAATGTGGCTGTTCAACTGCCATTGGGCATTGAAACGGGGAGATACCGTATTCAACTTCTCATACTGTGTACCGCTGATGAACAGATTCTCCCAACGTACGCCTGCCATGAGTCTTACCATTGTGCTGCCGACAGGGAATGATAAGTTTTCTTCTGCATAAAGCGAAACATTGTGCATGTACGGATAAGATGTGTACGGACGCGGACGATATCCGTTAGGAGCTAACGAAGGGTCCTGATAGTATTCTCCCTCTCCTGCGTTCCCTGTCCCTTTCCATTGAACGCCGGCCTTCAGATTGCTGTTCACATGGTTGAACCGTCGGTTCCATTCATATTTCAGTGATGCGGCGTAATCCAGTTCTTTGGAATCGATGATCTGGTCGGCAAAAAAAGTATATGGTAATTTGTTGGCAATGAAGTAGCCTTCTTGCCCGGTGTGAACGGCAGGCTGTTCGGACGCGTAAGAATAGAAGGTATGCGCGTGCGAGTGATTGTCATTGAAGTATACGGATGCGTCAAGTTTGAGGTTGGTGACCCATGACTTGTTGAGCAACCATGTCAATGAGGTGTTTGCCCGAAATACATTGTCTCTTACTTTCGTGTATTCTCCGGTGTATGCATCAGGATCGTCCTTGGTGTTCATACCTCCAATGTTGCCGGTGAATCCGACGTCGAATCTAAGTACTTTGCGGAATGTATTGCTATAGCCGGCAGAGAATCCTCTTCGTGTATAAGATGTATAGGGTGAAGTTAATTTCTGAGTGGCTTTGGTCCATTCGCCGCTGATGTTGACAGTACCTTTGTCATTCCCTAAATCCAGTCCTTTAGAAAAGGAAACCTGTTCTGTACGGGGATTGACAGACAGGAGAATATTCCACGGGGTCTTGCCTTTTTTGGTATGTATCTTCACCATACCGCTGTTCAGGTCTCCGTATTCTGCCGAAGGTACTCCTGTAACGACTTCGACCGACTCGATATCTGCTACACTAATGTTGCGGGTGTCTATTCCGCTCATGTTGCCAAAAGAGGAATTGTTGCCAATGCGTACGCCATCCACTTCTACTGCCGTACCGAATGCCGCGTTACCTGCAGACGAACCTCCGTCTCTTAATGAAAATACATTGTTGTTGGTCAGGTTCGGAACTTTCGTTTTCCCTCCCGGAAGAAGGGAAGAGATATCGCTTACATTAGATACCTGCAAGTGTTCCAACGCATTACTTCCGATGACAAGAGTTGTATTCAGTTCGCTTTTGGGAGCCTGTGCGGTAATCACCACATCATCCAATGCGAGCGTATTTTCTTTCAACAGTATTTTTAATCCTTTTATAGGATGGTTCACATCCACTTGAACTGTGGCCGGAACATAGCCGAGGAAGGAAACTTCCAGATTATACTTGCCTTCCTGTACTCCTTGTATCGTGAATTCTCCCTTTTGATCGGATATTGCCCATAAATAGGTACCTTTGATCAGGATGGATGCACCGGGTAATGGAGAACCCGCCCTTTCGTCGGAGATACGACCGGAGATAGAATAAATGTTGGGGCTGGCTTCAATTCTGAAAACAGTGAAAGAAAGAAGCAAGCAAAGCATTATTTTAAGTGCAGAAGATCTCATAGAACAAATTTTGTGCAAATTTCGCTCTATATCGCCAATGGTACAATCGCAAATAATGGTTAATTTTAGGTATATGAGTACCCATAAATAGGTATAGCTTGATTCCGTTTCCTGCTTTTTCTCTCCAAGTGAATTAAACATAGGTTTTGCTCCCATGCTCTCACTGTCTGTCTGTATCCCTTTGTTCATCGGTGTTTCAGCTATGGTAGCAACTGTGGTAGCAGAGTGGGAGCAAGCGTTTGCTCTCACTCTGTTTTTGTCCTGTAGTATATTGTTTTCCTGATGTTATTTGTTGATCTCTAGTGTGTTAATGCTTGATATGTCAACTATTAATGCTTGATGTCCCGGCTGTTAATAACTGATAAATCAGACGTT